>DASXKE010000153.1:0-6709 GCA_036496985.1 Gaiellaceae bacterium
CTCGGCCACGACGCCCGAGACCGAGACGATGTTCACGACGTCCGACGGTGCGGCGGCGCGCAACCCGGGCAGGAAGGCGCGGAGGCACCAGATGCCGCCGAGGTAGTTGATCCGGATCAGCCGCTCGATCAGCTCGGGGTCGCCGTCGAGGAAGCGCGTCCTGCCCGCGATGCCGGCGTTGTTCACGAGCACGTCGATCTTGGGATGCCGCTCGAGAATGCGTGCCGCAACGGCCTCGACCGCCGCGCGGTCCGAGACGTCGCAGACCTCGGACTCGCCGCCGAGCTCCTCCGCGAGTGCCTGCAGGCGGTCGGCTCGGCGCGCGAGCAGGATGCAAAGATCGCCGCGGGCGGAGAGCAAGCGCGCGATCTCGGCGCCGATGCCCGACGAGGCGCCCGTGACGACCGCGATCTTGCCCACGCGGAGGAGGCTACCCCTCTAGGATCGCGCTATGCCCGGACCGTTCGAAGGCAAGCGTGGGCTCGTGCTCGGCGTAGCAAACAAGCGCTCGATCGCGTGGGCGATCGCGCGCCAGCTGGCGGCGGGCGGTGCGAGTCTCGCGTTCACGTATCAGGGAGAGCGGATCGAGTCCGGGGTGCGTGACCTGGCGTCTTCGGTCGACGCGCCGCTCGTGACCGAATGCGACGTCCGCTCGGACGAAGACGTGGCGCGGGTCTTCGGCGAGGTGGGGGAGGCGTTCGGCGGCGAGCTCGACCTGCTCGTCCATTCCGTCGCGTTCGCGGCCGCCGAGGATCTCGAGGGCCGCTTCACCGACACGCCGCGCGACCGCTTCTGGCTCGCAATCGACGTGAGCGCCTACTCGCTCGTCGCGTGTGCGCGCGCGGCCGAGCCGCTGATGGAAAAGGCGGGAGGCGGATCGATCTTGACGATGACGTACCTTGGCGGCGAGCGCGCGGTGCCGCACTACAACGTCATGGGCGTGGCGAAGGCGACGCTCGACGCCTGCGTCCGCTACCTCGCCTGGGATCTCGGCGAGAAGAACATCCGGGTGAACGCGATCTCGGCCGGGCCAGTCCGCACGCTTGCCGCTCGCTCGATCGCCGGCTTCACGACGATGGAGGACATGGTCGAGGAACGCTCGCCGCTTCGTCGCCACATCACGGCGGACGACGTCGGCGCCGCCGGCGCGTTCATGCTCGGCGACGGCGCGGGCAACATCACGGGTACGACGCTGTACGTCGACAGCGGCTACCACGCGATGGGCATGTAGATCTGTCGCCCGGGATTAGGCGGAGCCCAAATCGCCGTGAACCTACGGGTCCGCTAGCTCGACCGGCAAACGCCCCTAGCTAGACACTAGACCTCCCAGGAGCGCTTTTGAAGCTGGCCGAGCTGGCCGTTACGGTCGGGGACGTGGAAGAGGTCGAGGTGCTGCGGTCGCCGCGGGCGCGGAGCTGGCGGCTGGAGGTGCCGTGGGGTCAGCCGGTGCGGCTGACTGCGCCTCGCTCGATGAGCCGGATCGAGGTGGATCGGGTGCTTCGCGATAAGCGGGCCTGGATTGAGGTGCAGCGTCGACGTCAGGTGCCGCGGCTGGGACTCGAGCGGCTCGCGGTCAGCGAGTCGGCGGCGCGTGGCCGCGCGCGGCGGCTTGTCTCGGCCATCGCCGAGGAGGAGGCCGAGCAGCTCGGCGTCGCCTACACGCGCATCAGGATTGGAGGCCAGCGCACCCTCTGGGGGTCCTGCTCGCCGCGCGGCACGCTCTCGTTCAACTGGCGGCTCGTACTGGCGCCTGTCGACGTGCTCGATTACGTGGTCGTGCACGAGCTCTGCCACCTGCGCGTCCCCAATCACTCGCGGCGCTTCTGGGCGCTCGTCGAGGGGCGCCGCCCGCGCTGGCGCGAGCAGCGCGACTGGCTCCGCGAGCACGGGCCTGAGCTGCTTGCCTTCACCGCGGCCGAGTGACCTCCACACACAATCTGAAGAGCCGGGGGAGGTGCTTAGTCTGACCACCAGTCATCGACGCGAACCCCGTCGCCGTCCTCGGGACGGTCGGACCCGATCGCGAGCAACTCCAGGCCGTCCGGGCCGCCCTCGAAGGCGCGAACTGTGCTCGGCGCCACGCGAACCGTGTCCCATGGCCGCAGTTCGAGGATCTCGTCGTCGAGCTTGACCCGGCCAGAACCGCCAACGACCACGTAGACCTCCTCCTGCTCGCGGTGGCTATGCCCAGTCCGACTCCGGTAACCCGGCCCGTACCGGAAGAGACTCACCCCGAGATGGTCCGAGTCGAGATGCTTGCGCGCGAAGCGCGCCTCGACATCGCCCGTTCCTCCGGCGTCGATCTCCTTCAGATTGGTCTTCGTGTACGCGCTCATCCATTCCTCCCAAGGTCAAATGTCCAAACCGCTACCTTCACCTACGAGGCACCGGCTGGGTCGACCGTGACCTCCGAGCTTCCTTATCGTTCGGACGGCGGTCGACTTCCTATGTGGTAGGAGTGAGTCTGGTGCGACGGCGGCTGTGGTCGACCGCCGCGCTCACTACTTGCGCTTCTGCAGCACCGTCAAACCGTGCGCCGCGTAGACGACGCGCCAGTCCGGGCTTGCCTGCAGTCGCAGCAACGCAGCCGACGAATTGCCCTCGATTCCGTAGTCGGGATCGTTGCGGTCGACGATCGCCCAGTGCGCCTTGCCGAGGCTCGGGAAGATGGAGATGTAACGGCGCGCCGAGAGGTAGCCGCCGAGTTGGTTGGTCGCCGCGACCGGGACGCCGGCGGGCACGAGCGACAGGGCGTGAGCCTTCGCCTCGCGTAGCGGGTTGGAGCCGCGGGCGGCCGGCAGAGCGTGGTAGGCGGTCGTGAGCGGCGTGTGCGTCCCGGCGAAGGCCGCCGTGAGCACGACGACGTAGACGGCGAGGCGCGAGGGCGAGACTCTCCCCTTGATCCGTGCTGCACCGAACACTGCCGCAGCGATCACGAACGGCACGATCCCGGCCGAGTACTGGTAGCCGAGCGTCGTCTGCTGAGGCCTCGAGGAGAGGAGGTCGATGGCAAGGTCCGGCACGGCGCCGAGCAGAAGCAGCGGCTCGAGCAGGCAGAGTCCGGCGACGGGCAGAAGCAGCAGCAGCAGGAAGTGCAGCTTGCCGGAGCCGGTCGCTTCCGCGATCAGTGCTCCGGGATGCGTGAGGAGCGTGCGCCCGATTCCGCCCGGCGTTCCGCCCACCGCCGCGTATCGACCCTGGAACGGGCTCGCCCCCCCCGAGAAGTGCGGGATGACGACGAGGAAATCGACGAGCGTGCCGGCGAGACCGAGTGCGAAGATCGCGGCGCCCACGAGCCGCCGGCCGTGCGAGATGGCGTACCAGATGCCGAGGCAGCCGACGGCGAGCGGGATCTCCTCCTTCGTGGTGGCGGCGAGGAGAGCCGTGAGCGCGAACGGCACAAGGCGGTCGTTGTCGAGGAACCAGATCGCGAACAGGACCAGCGGCACCGCGAAGCTGACCGCATGTGGCCCTGAGTAGGTGAGAGCGTTGAACTGCGTCGCCGGGTAGACGAGGTACGCGGCCGCGAAGCCCGCCGCGGCGCGTTCGTCCCCGAGCCGCTTGCGGGCGAGCCAGTACACGGGCAGAGCGCCCGAGGCGACAGCGAGCGCCTGGACGACGAGGATCATCAGCGGGCTCGGCCAGATCCACCACACCGGCGCGAGTAGGGCGAGGAACGGGTCGACGTGCACTCCGAGTCGCAGGGACTCGCTCCCCGTGGGCGACGACACTCGCAGGAAGTGGCCGTGCGCGGTCGCCCACACGGCCTGCGTCATGTCGCCGAGGTCGAGACGCTGGCCCTGGAAGGCGCGGAACTCGACGACCGTGGCCGCGGCGAAGAGAAGCGCGAAGATGCCGGACGCGGAGTAGACGAACGCGCCCGGCGTCACCAGCGCGGTTGCGCGTGCGAAGCGTCCCCGGAGCCCCTCGAGCTCTCCGGCGGATGTGCGTGCGTCGGTCTCGGCCGCAGACACGGGCGTGCCGCTCAGCGGAGCGTTTCCCGCACGTAGCGGCGCTCTCCGCGGGCCTTCTCCTCGTGCTGGCTCGTGAGCATCTCGCCGACGAGGCCGAGCGAGAACGACTGGATCCCCACCACGACGAGCAGAATCCCGAGCAGCAGCAGCGGCCGGTCTCCGATCCCGGCGCCGCCGAGCCTGACCGCGGTGAGATAGAGGAGGATCGCGAAGCCCGTTCCGCCCAGCACCATCCCGATTCCGCCGAACAGATGCAGCGGGCGGTAGCGGTAGCGGCCCATGAAGGCGACGGTGAGCAGGTCGAAGAAGCCGCGGACGTAGCGCTCGAGCCCGTACCGCGAGCGGCCGTTCTCGCGCGGCCGGTGGCTGACGGGGATCTCCGTGGCGCTGTAGCCGAGGTGGTGCGCGAGCACCGGCACGAAGCGGTGAAGCTCGCCGTAGATCTGCACGTCCCTCAGCACCTCGGCGCGATACACCTTCAGGCCGCAGTTCATGTCGTGCAGGCAGACGCCCGTCACGATCGCGGTCGCGCGGTTGTAGATCTTCGAGAAGAGGCGGCGGCTGAGCGGGTCGCGCCGGTCGCGCTTCCAGCCCGAGACGATGTCGTAGCCCTCGTCGAGCTTGGCCAGCAGGTTCGGGATCTCGGCAGGATCGTCCTGAAGATCGGCGTCGATCGTCACGACCACTTCACCCGCAGCTGCGTCGAACCCGGCGGCCAGGGCGGCCGCCTTGCCGAAGCGGCGGCGCAGGCGCACGACGCGCACGTTCGAGTGGGTCTCGTGGAGGCGCACGAGCTCGCGATACGAGCCGTCGGTCGACCCGTCGTCGACGTAGACGATCTCCCACGCGACGCCGGCGGGCTCGAGTGCGGCCTCGACCTCGTCGTAGAGCGCGCCGAGCGTCGCCGCCTCGTTCAGAAGCGGGACGACGACCGACACGCGTGGCGGAGGCGCGGCGATGCGCAGCGGCTGCTCGGGGCGGCTCGAATCGCCGGCCCGCGGTTTGTGCTCGACAACCCGCATGTCCCTGTAATCGGCCTGCGGAGCGGCGCTCTTGAGCCGCTCGTGGCGGTCACACCACTGCGGCTTTTCCCGTGGTGGTCAGGGCCTTCGCCGATGCCGCCGGGCGACGGGGCTGCCTACCGTCGAGGCAACCGATTCGAAACGGAGGAGATCATGGCTGTTCGCGTTGCCATCAACGGCTTCGGCCGCACCGGCCGGGCTGCCTTTCGAGCTGCGTACGAGCGGGAGGCCGACATCGAGTGGGTGGCGATCAACGACGTCGCCGACCCGGCCATGCTGGCGCAGCTCCTGAAGCACGACACCGTCTACGGCCCCTTCCTCGGCACTGTCGAGGCGACCGAGGGTGCGATCGTGGTCGACGGACACTCCATCCCCGTCCCGGGCGAGACCGATCCGGCGCAGCTGCCCTGGAGCGAGCTCGGCGCCGACGTCGTGATCGAGTCGACAGGACGCTTCCGCGCCCGGGCCGACGCTGCGAAACACCTCGAGTCCGGCGCGCAGAAGGTGATCGTCTCTGCGCCGGCGAAGGAGCCCGACGTCACCGTGGCGCTCGGCGTCAACTTCGAGGACGCGTACGACCCGCTGGAGCACCGCATCATCTCGAACGCCTCCTGCACGACGAACTGCCTCGCACCCGTGGCGAAGCCCTTGCACGAGGGCTTCGGCATCCGGCACGGGCTGATGACGACCGTCCATGCCTACACCGGCGACCAGCAGCTGCTCGACGCGCCGCACAAGGACTACCGCCGGGCGAGAGCCGCCGCGTGCAACCTCGTTCCCACGACCACCGGCGCTGCGAAGGCTCTCGGCCTGGTCGTGCCGGAGCTGGAGGGCAAACTGCACGGCTACGCAGTACGGGTTCCCGTGCCGACCGGTTCGCTCGTCGACCTCACCGTCGAGGTCGAACACCCGACGAGCGTGGCGGAGGTCAACGAACTGTTCGCCCGCCGGGCCGACGCCGGTCCGCTCGAGGGGATCCTCGGCTACAGCGAGGAGCCGCTCGTCTCGTCCGACATCGTGAAGTCGTCGTATTCGGCGGTCTTCGATGCGGGGCTGACGGCCGTGGTCGACGGGACGCAGGTGAAGGTCGTGGCCTGGTACGACAACGAGTGGGGCTACTCGAACCGGCTCGTCGATCTTGCGGGACGGGTGCTTGTCCCGGCCGTGGTTGCGGCCTAGGCGCCGGCGTCGCCGGTGAAGAGCGCACGCACGCCGAGGGAGGGGGCGTGCGTGCGCGAGGCGAGCGAGCCTGCTTCACGCCCCTCCTCACGCTCGTCCGTAGGCACCACGCGAGCGGTTCAGTAGTTCTCCGGATGCGACTCGTCCGGGCCGCGACAAGGATCGGCGCATGGTCAACGCAAAGCACCCATACGAGGAATTGCCGGTGCCGTTCGAGACGGCCAGCGTGGGCGACGCGATGAGTCAAGGTGTCATCAGCTGCCCTCCCGAGACGCCGCTCCGCGTCGTAGCGCGCATGATGGCGACCCATGGCGTGCACGCGATCTTCGTCTTCGAGCACACAGATGACGACGACGAGGCGCCGCAGCTCTGGGCGGTCGTCTCGGATCTCGACCTCGTCGCGGCCACGCGGCTCGACCTGGATGAGCTGACCGCCGGGAAGACGGCCGTCACGCCGCTCGTCAGCCTCGACGTCGATCACTCGATCGCAGAGGCCGGCAGCTTGATGGCGCAGTACGGGATCGCACACCTCGC
>DASXKE010000154.1:0-31394 GCA_036496985.1 Gaiellaceae bacterium
GTCGCTGTTCGGTTCCGTCACCCCGACCGACATCGCCGACGAGATCTGGAACACCAAGAAGATCCGCGTCGACCGGCGCAAGATCGAGAGCGACCCGATCAAGCGCATCGGCCGCTACGCGGTCCCGATCAGCCTGTTCGAAGACGTGCGCGTCGAGGTCAAAACCGAGGTCATCCCCGAGGGCGGTGAGCTTCCGTCCGAGGAGGAGCTCGCGGAACTGGAGGCCGCCGAGCGCGCCGAGCAGGAGACGGAAGCGCCCGAGCCTGCGGTCGAGCTCGAGGAGATCCTCGCCGAGGTGGACGCCGCCGAGGCAGCCGAAGCTGCGGAAGCCGAGGCCGCCGAAGCCGAGGCCGGGGAAGCGGAGGCGGAGCCCGATTGGCGGGCCGACGCCGACGCCGCCCTCGCAGACGAATAGCTTCGGCGCCATCCACAGCAGCCCCTTGACGGCTGTGGAACTGCGCAGGAAGTTCCCGCTCAGAGCGCATCTTCCATCCCCAGCGATGCCATCCGACGCGCCTGCGATGCTGGCAGATTCTCCTGCAAATGGCCGAAAAAGACCTGTTCAAAGGGGACTTTCCCCCAACTAGTAACCCGGGCGGCGGCGTGCTGAAATCGCCACGCATGTCGCTTGCCCCTGTTCCAGCGCCCGCGTCCGTCCCCGGCGCCGTCCCTCCGCAAAACCTGGAAGCCGAGGAGTCGGTCCTCGGGGCGATGATGATCGCGCCGGGCGCGATCGCAGCCGTCAGTGAGATCCTCGACGCGAGCGACTTCTACCGCGAGTCGCACGCCAAGATCTACCGCGCCGCGCTCCAGCTCTACGGCAAGAACGAGCCGGTCGACGCGATCACGCTCACGAACGAGCTCGAGCAGCGCGGCGAGCTCGACGCGATCGGCGGACGCGTCCGCCTGCACGAGCTCGCCCGCCTCGTACCGGCAACCGCCAACGCCCGCCACTACGCCGAGATCGTCCGCGAGAACGCGACGCTGCGCGGCCTGATCGTCGCCGGCGGCGAGATCGCGCAGCTCGGTTGGGACCGCGAAGGCGAGCCCACCGAGCTCGTCGCGCGTGCCGAGCAGCTCGTCTTCGAGCTCGGCGAGCGCCGCGCCGACGGCGAGCTCGTGCTCTTCAAGGACACGCTCGTCGAGACGTTCCAGCGGATCAGCCACCTCTACGAGTCGGGCGCCGACGTGACCGGGCTCGCCAGCGGCTTCAAGGATCTCGATGGCATCACGGCCGGATTCCAGCCTTCGAACCTCGTGATCCTCGCCGCCCGCCCGTCGATGGGAAAGAGCGCCTTCGCCCTCGAGATCGCGAACCACGTCGCCGTCGACCTGCAGACGCCGTGCGCCTTCTTCAGCCTCGAGATGTCGCGCCAGGAGGTGGCGCAGCGGCTGATCTGCTCGCGCGGAAAGGTCGACGCCCATCGCATCCGCACCGGGAAGCTCTCCAAGGACGACTGGCCCCGCCTCGCGCAGGCGTGCGGCCAGCTCGAGTCGGCGCCGCTCTACGTCGACGACACGCCGGCGCTCAGCCTGCTCGAGCTCCGCGCCCGCGCCCAGACGCTGAAGCGCCGCGAGCCGAACCTCGGCCTCATCGTCGTCGACTATCTCCAGCTGATGACGACCGGCCTGCGCGAGGAGAGCCGCCTGCAGGAGGTCTCCTCGATCTCCCGTGGTCTGAAGGAGATCGCGAAGGACCTCGACCTGCCCGTCGTCGCTCTTTCCCAGCTCAACCGCTCGCCCGAGCAGCGGCACGACAAGCGACCGATGCTCTCCGACCTGCGTGAGTCGGGCTCGATCGAGCAGGACGCCGACCTCGTGATGTTTCTCTACCGCGAGGAGTACTACGACCGCGACGATGCCGACGACTCGAAGAAGGGCATCGCCGAAGTGATCATCGCCAAGCACCGCAACGGTCCGGTCGGCGCCTTCAACGTCGCCTTCATCAGCAAGTACGCTAAGTTCGCCACTCTCGCCCAATGAGCCCAGTGAACGTCCAGTGCCTCAACTGCCGCCGCGAGTTCGAGACTGAGCAGGTCGTGCTCCTCGGCCAGACGTTCCCGGCCGAGCGGTACTGCGAGCTCTGCCGCGCGACCGAGGAGGTCGTCGACGAGCAGCGCCGCGCCGACCAGCGCTGGACCCGCGTGCAGGTCCCCACCGCCTACGACGACTGCACCTTCGAGAACTTCGAGCCCGTGCCCGACACACGCAACGCGCTCGCCGTCTGTCGCCAGTGGACGAAGGAGTTCCGAGCCGGCACCGACCTGCGCCAGGGCCTCCTGCTGCGTGGCAACCCGGGCGCCGGGAAGACGCATCTCGCGGTAGCGATCCTGCGCGAGGTCATCTGGAGCGACCGTGAGCCCCGGCCGACCGCGCTCTTCCTCAACGTTCCCGCCTGGCTGAACGCGCTGCGCGAGAGCTACGGCGACGGCGAGCCCCCGCCGAATCCGAGCGGTTACGGGGTCGTCGTGCTCGACGACCTCGGCGCGGAGGACTGGTCGAGCTGGGCGCGCGACCGCATCTACAACCTCGTCAACCAGCGCGAGCAGCAGCGGCGGCTGGTGATCGTGACGACGAATCACGAGTGGCGGGAGCTGGCCGGTCGCGTCGGCGCTCCCACGGCCAGCCGGCTGCGGCGGCTGGCGCGCGAAGTCCACGTCGACGCTCGCGACGACTACCGCGAGCGCGTCGCGGCCTAGCGGCATACTGGCGACGTGTCGGCAACCGTCATCGTCGGCGCGCAGTGGGGGGACGAAGGCAAGGGCAAGATCGTCGACCTGCTCGCCCAGCACTCCGACGTCGTCTGCCGCTACCAGGGCGGACCCAACGCCGGCCACACGATCGTGGTCGGCGACGAGACATACAAGATCCGCGCGCTCCCGAGCGGGATCGTCCGCGGCAAGCCGTGCGTGATCGGCAACGGCTGCGTCGTCGACCCGGAGGTGCTGATCGCCGAGCTCGACGAGTTCGAGCGTCGCGGCCATCCCACCGACGAGGTCTACGTCTCCGGGAACGCGCACCTGATCATGCCCTGGCACCTCGCGATCGACCAGGCGAGCGAGCGCCGCCTCGGCAAGCTCGCGATCGGCACGACGAGACGCGGCATCGGCCCGTGCTACGCCGACAAGGCGATGCGGCTCGGTATCCGTGTGCAGGACATCCTCGACCCCAAGATCCTCCGCGAGAAGATCGAGGTTGCGCTCGCCGAGAAGAACCTCTGGCTCGAGCGCGTCTACGAGGCGGCGCCGTTCGACCTCGAGGAGGTGGCGGCGCAGTACGAGGGCTACGCGCAGCGGCTGCGTCCTCTCGTGGCCGACACGTCCCTCTACATCGACGCCGCTCTACGCGACGGCAAGGACGTGTTGTTCGAGGGCGCCCAGGCGACGCTGCTCGACCTCGACCACGGCACGTATCCCTTCGTCACCTCGTCGAACCCGGTCGCGGCGAGCGCGGCCACCGGCACCGGGATCGGGCCGCAGCGGATCGATCGCGTCCTCGGCGTTTCGAAGGCGTATGTGACCCGCGTCGGCGAAGGCCCGTTTCCGTCGGAGATAGAAGGCCACGACCAGGTGCGGATGCGCGAGCTCGGCGGCGAGTACGGGACCGTGACCGGCCGGGAGCGCCGCTGCGGGTGGCTCGACCTCGTCGCGCTCCGCTACGCCGTGCGCGTGAACGGGATCGACCAGCTGGCGCTGACGAAGCTCGACGTCCTCTCTCATTTTGCCGAGCTTCCGGTCTGCGTCCGGTACCGCACCCGCGACGGCCGGGAGACCCGGGACTTTCCGGCGCACCAGAGCGACTTCCACGCGGCGACGCCGGTGTACGAGGTGCTCGAGGGCTGGAAGGACTCGCTCGACGACTGCTCCTCCGTCGACGAGCTGCCGGCCGCGGCGCGCCGCTACGTCGAGTTCGTGGAGCGCGAGCTCGACGTCGAGGTGACTCTCGTCGGCACGGGAGCCGAGCGCACCTCCGTGCTCACGCGCGCGTAACCGCGGCGGCGAACGCCCGCGCCTTCAATTCGAACGGCCCGTCCGGGCTCCCGAGCTGACGGTGGAGCTCCGCATGCGCGCGCTCGCGTCCATCCGCGTCGAGTGAGGCGACCCACTGCCCCACGGGGCCGACCCCGTGGCTCATCGCCTGCCAGAAATCGTCGAAGTCCCGGTAGTCGGCGGTTACGTCGAGCTCCGCCGCGGAGACCTCGCCGTGCGGAGCGAGCAAGTCGTGGAGCTCCTGCGGCGTGCGGTACCTCCGCGGCTCGACGGCCCGCGAGCCGTCGAGTGCGTTCGCCGTCCGGTCGATGGCGGCGAACATCTCGACCTCGGCGACGCCCCACATGCAGACCGCGATGCGCCTGGCAACGCGAGCCATCTCCGCAATCGCGGCCGGCGCGTCGGACATGAAGGCGACGACGAGCTGCGCGAGCGCGACGTCGAACACGTCGTCCGCCCACGGGATCGACTCGGCCGGAGTCTCCTCGACCTCGAGGCCGGGGAAGCGCTCCCGTAGCACGGCGACGAACTCCGGCGACGGCTCGGCTGCCGCGACCGTCGCACCGCGCTTCAGGAGCTCGGCCGTCAGCGCACCCGTGCCGGCGCCGACGTCGAGCACACGCGACCCCGAGCTCACGCCGGCGAAGTCGGCGAAGGGCGGCGCGAGCCGCTGCGAATAGCGGCCCATGAAGGCGTCGTACTCGTTGCCGCCGACCCGAAAGACTCCGCTCACCGCGCGAGCCTATCCAGGTCTTCCCGGGTGTTCACGTTCGCCAGCAGCCGCTCGTCGAGCTCGATGTGCGCCGTGTCCAGTC
Organism: Gaiellaceae bacterium; assembly: GCA_036496985.1. Lineage (GTDB taxonomy): Bacteria > Actinomycetota > Thermoleophilia > Gaiellales > Gaiellaceae > Palsa-739. The sequence continues at coordinate 4,805 of DASXKE010000154.1, forward strand.
CGGCCAGGACGGTGCGGAGACGACGCTCGCCGGCCTCGAACGCCGGCAGCGCCTGCCGCGCGACCGCGCAGGGCAGCGGGCCGGCCTGCGCTACGGAGGCGTCGCGGCATGCCTCGGCGAGCAGCCGGAGTGCGTCGGCCGTGAGGAGCGGCATGTCGACCGGAATCACGACGGTGAGCTCGTGCGCGGCCTTCCGCAGCCCGGCCGCAATCGCAGCCACGGGTCCCGTGCCGGGGTCGGACAGGCCGTCACCGCCCACGGCGAGCCGCTCGTCGCAGACCTCGCCGAGCAGACGCCACGCGCGGTCCGCGAGCGTCTCTCCCTCGAACTGCGCAAGCTCCTTCGGCGATCCGAACCGGCTGCTCGAGCCGCCGACGAGCAGGATCCCGGTCACCGGATTCGCCACGGCTCCGTGTACACGTTGACCGAGCCGCCGCGGACGAAGCCGCAGAGCGTGACGCCACGGTCGGCGGCCAGGTCGACCGCGAGACTGGAGGGGGCACCGACCGCGACGAGCACCGGACAGCCGGCGACGGCGGCCTTCTGCGCGAGCTCGAAGGAGAGGCGGCCGCTGAGGCACAGCACGTGCTCGGAGAGCGGCAGCAGCCGCTCGCGGAACGCCCAGCCGACGACCTTGTCCATCGCGTTGTGCCGACCGACGTCCTCCCGCACGCACAGGAGCTCGCCGTCCGCGGAGAAGAGCCCGGTCGCGTGGAGGCCGCCGGTGGCCTCGAAGGCCGCCTGAGCCTCGCGCAGGCGGTCGGGCAACGACGCGACGAGCGACGGCGGCAGGCGGAGCTCGGAGTCGACGCGCGAAGCCTCGACCGCGACTGCCTCGAGCGCTCCTTTCCCACAGACGCCGCAGGAGGACGAGGTGTAGAAGCTGCGCCTCAGGCGCGACGCATCGAAGCCGGGCGCGTCGACCTCGACCGCATTCGCCGCCAGGTCGTCGGGCAGCCGCGCCTCGCGCGGCACCAGACCCTCGGAGAGGCAGAAGCCGAGCGCAAGCTCCTCGTCGTGTCCGGGAGTGCGCATCGTCACGGCGACCGGAAGCCCGCCGATCCGAATCTCCAGCGGCTCTTCGACTGCGACCAAATCAGGCTCGGTCGCGCCGGCCGGCAAGCGGAGGACGTCGACCGCAGCGGCCGAGTAGGGCGGCGCGTCCATCAGCGCAGCGTAACGCCGCGCTCAGGCTTCTTCGGCCTCTTGTTCGATAACGGCGCGGGTCGCGACGAGATGGTCGAAGACTGTCCGGTAGCCGTTGACCGCGGCGCCGACGTCTCCCGGCGAGAGGTCGCCGACGGAGTCGCGCTCCGCCGCTTTGAGAATCTCGTGCGCCGCGAGGTACTCGGCGACAACCTCGCGTTCCCCAGGCTCCCGGGCGACGGGGTCGGTGAGGTCATAGCCAGTCTCCTCGAGCATCCTCGCGACCAGTGCGTCGAGCTCCGGCAGCGCATCTGCCGGGTCGATGCGAAGGTCATCCTGGAGCGCCTCCCAGGCGCTCTCCCACTCGTGAAGGTCGACCCCAGGCTGGTACATGGCCCCCTCATGCGCGACTTCCCGGAATCGAAACGCCCGCTCACATAGGATCGCGCGGTGCGAGTGCTCGTCGTCGGGTCGGGAGGTCGCGAGCACGCCCTGGCGTGGTCGCTTTCGCGCGGCGACGATCTCGACGAGCTCCATGCCGCTCCCGGCAACCCCGGCATCGCAGCGCTGGCGCACTGTCATCCCGCGCGAGCCGACGACCACGCCGCGCTCGCGTCGCTCTGCCGCGAGCTCCGGATCGACCTCGTCGTCGTCGGTCCCGAGGCTCCGCTCGTCGCCGGGCTTGCCGACGAGCTACGCCATCGCGGAATCGCCGTCTTCGGGCCGAGCGCCGCGGCCGCGCAGATCGAGGGCTCGAAGTCGTTCGCGAAGGAGGTGCTCGACGCCGCCGGTGTGCCCACCGCCCGGACGCTCCCGATCGCGCAACCGCCGTGCGTCATCAAGCTCGACGGGCTCGCCGCGGGCAAGGGCGTCTGGGTTTGCCACACGCAGGCTGAGCTCGAGTCGGCGATCACATCTGTCTATGAGTTCGGGCAGCCCTTCCACGTCGAGGAGCTGCTCGAGGGGCCGGAGCTTTCGGTCTTCGCCGTAGCAGCGGGCGAGGACGCGGTCGCCTTCCCACCCGCCCGCGACTACAAGCGGATCGGGGACGGCGACACCGGCCCGAACACCGGCGGCATGGGCTCGTTCTCGCCGCTGCCGGACACCGACGACGAGGACGCTCAGGAGATCCTCGGGACCGTGCACCTGCCGGTGCTGCGCGAGCTCGCTCACCGCGGCACGCCGTTTCACGGCCTCCTCTACGCAGGCCTGATGCGAACCGAGGACGGTCTGCGCGTGATCGAGTTCAACTGCCGCTTCGGCGACCCCGAAACGCAGTCGCTCCTGCCTCGGCTCGAGAGCGACCTGCTGCCTCTGCTCGCCGGCGACCTCTCGCAACCGCCCGAACTTGCGGAGCGCGCCGCCGTGACGGTCGTGCTCGCGGGAAGCGAGTATCCGGCCGCCGGCGACCAGGGCACTCCGATCGAGGGCATCGAGGCCGCCGAGGCGAACGGCGCGCTCGTCTTCCACGCGGGAACGGCCCTGCACGACGGGAAGCTCGTCACCGGCGGCGGCCGCATCCTCGACGTCGTCGGCACCGGCCCCACCGTTGAGGCAGCGAGAACCGCTGCGTACGAAGCGGCGGCACGCATAGATTTCGCCGGCATGCAGATGCGCACCGACATCGCCGCCGATGGCTGACCTGCTGGTCGGGATCCTCGTCGGCTCCGAATCCGACCGAGAGCGGATGCAGGGAGCCATGACGGTGCTCGACGAGGCCGGAGTCGGCTACGAGTTCGAGGTGCGTTCGGCTCACCGCACGCCGGATGCGGTGGCGGAGTACGCGCGCAGCGCCCGCGAGCGCGGGCTGCGCGTGCTCATCTGTGGCGCGGGCCTGGCCGCGGCGCTGCCCGGTGCCGTCGCAGCCCACACGGATCTGCCCGTGATCGGCGTCCCGCTTCGCTCGAGCCTCAGCGTCCTCGACGGTCTCGACGCGCTGCTCGCGATTGCACAGATGCCGCCCGGCGTGCCGGTCGCGGCGGTCGGCGTCGACAACGCACGCAACGCCGCCGCGCTCGCGATTCGAATCCTCGAGGCCTAGAACTCAGCCCTCGATGTTCGTGCCGCCCGGCGGCAGCGTGACGTCGCCGACACCCGCCGAATCGAGCGCTTGCGCTAGGACGTCGTGCGCCACACTCGGCCCGACCCCGCAAGCGCAGCTCGCCGTTCGCTCCGTCATCACGCCGGCGAAGCGGACGTCGCGGCGGAACCGAGCGCGAGCGATGCGGGCGAGCTCGGCCCACTCCCGCGCCATGGCGGAGTTGTAGATCTCGGGCAAGGCCGCCGTGTAGCGCAGTCCGCCGGCGACGTACAGGGCCTGCCGCGCGCTCCAGATCGCTCCGACTCCACCGTCGAGCGAGCCGTAGTCATAGAGCGTGTGCCCGTGCACGGCGGCGCTGAATCCGTGGAAGAACGCCCGCGTCTCGTGGAACTGCCGGTCCCAGGCCGGCTCTGCATCGTCCGCAGCAGCGACCGTGATGTGCTCCGTCAGCCCTTTCTGCGCGACGATCAGCCCGAGCTTGTTCGTCTCGCGCGCCCAGCGGACGCCGGCCGAGTAGGCGCTCGGGACGGTGGGGTCGTAGTTGCTCGTCCCACGCGCGATCTCGATCGACGCGGTCGAGCCGCTCGGGAGGCAGGAGGAGTAGCCGTTCGCGTAGGCGAACAGTGCCGCGGTGATCTTGTGGTTCTTCGCGAACCGGCCGGAGAAGAGGAGCGTTCCGTAGCCGCCGCGCTCGTACGCGGGCTTGCCGAAGTCGAGGACGACGATGCCGCTCTCGAGCCGCTTCGCCGCGGCACAACCCTGGGCCGCCAGGATCCACGGTTGCGCGCTCTGCTCGTAGATCGAGACCGTTCCCTGCACAGGCTGGATCTGCTGCGGCTGAGTCGCGGGCGCCGATTGGGGCGCAGGCTTCGGCGCCGGCGGCAGAGCAGGCGGCGCGGGGCTGGTCGGAAGCACGCTGAGCGCGTTGAGCCAGGCGTCCGACTGGGGCGCGAAGTTCGGGATCAGACCAGGAGGGGAACCCGAGGACGGAGGGTTGGTGGCCAGGGCGCCGCCGGCGGCGACGAGGGCGACCGCGAAAGCAGCCGCGACGGAGAGAAAATACTTCTTCAAGAACACCTTCCTACAGTTTTCACGGGGTAAATCCGCGCCAGAGTAGCGACGGATTTCGGCGGTCGCGGTCCGCCGACCGAGGCTCGGGGCGACGGCAGGCCAGCCCTCTAGACTGGGAGCCGTGATCGCCCGCTACTCGCGCCCGGCCATGGCCAGCATCTGGTCGGACGAGGGGAAGCTCGCCACGTGGCTCGAGGTCGAGCTCGCCGCGACGGCGGCCTGGGCCGAGCTGGGAGTCGTACCCGAAGACGCTGCGACCGGTATCGCCGGCGCGACCCCTCCGAGCGCGGAGCGCGTGAGCGAGCTCGAGGCGACGCTCCACCACGACACGGCCGCGTTCGTCGACGCTGTGGCGGAGCAGCTCGGCGAGGAGGGCCGGTGGTTTCACTACGGCCTTACCTCCTCGGACGTCGTCGACACCGCTCTGTCGCTGCAGATCCACGAAGCCGGCGTGCTGATCCTCGCGGGTCTCGACCGCGCCTTCGCCGTGACCGTCACGCGCGCCGAGGAGCACCGCGAGACGCTCCAGATCGGCCGCACGCACGGCGTCCATGCCGAGCCGACGACGTTCGGCCTCAAGCTCGCCGGCTGGGCGTTCGAGCTCGCACGTGGACGCGAGCGGGTCGCGCGGGCGCTCGAGGGAATCCGCGTCGGCAAGCTCTCGGGCGCAGTCGGCACCTACGCGGCGACCGATCCCGAGCTCGAGCGGCTCGCCTGCGAGCGCCTCGGCCTCGAGCCCGCTCCGTCGTCGACCCAGATCCTCCAGCGCGACCGCCACGCCGAGCTCCTCGCGTCGCTGGCCGTCACGGCTTCGTCGCTCGACGCCTTCGCGCTCGAGATCCGCCACCTCGCCCGTACCGAGGTCGGCGAGGTGCAGGAGCCGTTCGGCCGTGGCCAGAAGGGCTCGTCGGCGATGCCGCACAAGCGGAACCCGGTGGTCGCGGAGCGAATCTGCGGGCTGGCGCGCGTGGTGCGCGCGCAGGCGCTGATCGGGCTCGAGAACGTCGCCCTCTGGCACGAGCGCGACATCTCGCACTCGTCGGCCGAGCGGGTCGCCATCCCCGACGCCTTCCTCGCGCTCGACTACATGCTCGACCGCTTCGCGTGGCTCGTCGAGGGCCTCGTCGTGCGGCCCGAGCGGATGCGGCGCAACCTCGAGGCGAGCCATTTCCTCTTCTTCAGCCAGCGCGTCCTCAATGCGCTCGTCGAGTCGGGCCTCGCCCGCGACGACGCCTACCGGCTCGTCCAGCGCGCTTCGATGGGCGCCTGGGAGGAGGAGCTCGACTTCCGCGAGCTCTGTCGCGCCGACGACGAGATCGCGTCGCGCGTCGACCTCGGCTCGATCTTCGACCTCGGCGCGTACACGCGCCACATCGACACCGTGTTCACCCGTCTCGACGCTCTCAAGGAGGAGCCGCTACATGCCTGAGACCCACATCGCGTCCGGAAAAGTCAGGGAGCTCTATGCGCTCGACGACGACCGCCTGCTGCTCGTCGCGTCCGACCGGATCTCGACCTTCGACGTCGTCCTGCCGACCGAGATCCCGGGCAAGGGCCAGGTGCTTACCGGCCTCTCCGGCTACTGGTTCACGCTTCTCAAGGCGATCGTGCCGAACCACATGCTCGCGATCCGCGACGACGGCCGGTCGATGGAGTGCCGCCGGCTCGAGATGCTGCCGATCGAGTGCGTGGTGCGCGGCTATCTCGCGGGCTCGGGCTGGAAGGACTACAACGCGAGCGGCGAGGTGTGCGGACACCGGCTGCCCGAAGGCCTCCGCGAGTCGGACAAGCTCCCCGAGCCGATCTTCACGCCGGCGACGAAGGCGCAGGAGGGGCACGACGAGAACATCACGCGCGAGCAGGCCGCGGAGCTCGTGGGCGAGGAGCGGCTGCGCGAGGTCGAGAAGGCGTCGCTCCGTCTCTACAAGACAGCTGCCGAGCACGCGCTCGCGGCCGGGATCATCATCGCCGACACGAAGTTCGAGATGGGATTCGACGCCGACGGCCACCTCGTGCTCGGCGACGAGGCGCTGACGCCCGACTCGTCGCGCTTCTGGCCCGGCGAGACCTACGAGCCTGGCCGGGCGCAGGACAGCTTCGACAAGCAGTTCGTCCGCGACTACTGCGAGACGACCGGTTGGGACAAGACCGACCCCGGCCCCGAGCTGCCGGAGGAGGTCGTGCTCGACACGCGCGCGAAGTACCACGAGGCGTTCGAGCGACTGACGACGATCCCGTTCCCCGCGTACCTCGAGGACCCGACGGTGGTGCTCGGTTGAGGCGGCTCGGTTGAGGGCGACGGTCCTGATTCGGCCGAAGCCTGGAATCCTCGACCCGCAGGGCGCTGCGGTCGGCTCCGCACTCGGTCACCTCGGCTTCGAGGTGCAGGACGCGCGCGTCGGCAAGGTGATCGATCTCGAGGTCGAGGCGGCCGACGCGGCGACGGCCAAAGCGCGGGTCGAAGAGATGTGCGAGCAGCTGCTCGCGAACCTGCTGATCGAGAGCTACGAGATCGAGGTGTCTGGATGACACGGAGTCGTCTCACGTCTCTGGGCCAGGGGCGTGATGGCTAGCCCACAGCCGCGGATCGGCGTCGTCACATATCCCGGCTCCCAGGACGATCGCGACGCGCTCTGGGCGCTCGCCGCGCTCGACGCGGAGGCGATCGCGGTCTGGCACGAGGATCCAGACCTGCCGGATCTCGACGCGGTCGTGCTCCCCGGGGGCTTCTCGTACGGCGACTATCTGCGTTGCGGCGCGATCGCCCGTTTCTCACCCGCAACGGCCTCGGTCTGCGAGCTTGCAGGGGCCGGCGGCCTCGTGCTCGGAATCTGCAACGGCTTCCAGGTGCTGTGCGAGGCAGGACTGCTGCCCGGCGCGTTGCTCCGCAATGAGTCGCTTCGGTTCGTCTGCCGCGACGTGCCCGTCACGGTCGAGCGGGACGACTTGCCGTTCACGACGCGCTGCTCTGCCGGACAGCGGCTGGTGCTGCCCGTCAAGCACGGGGACGGCCGCTACCTCCCGCCGCCGGATCTCGATCCCGGCCAGGTCGTGCTCCGCTACCTCGACAACCCGAACGGCTCCGTCGACGGGATCGCCGGCGTCTGCAACGAGGCGGGCAACGTGATGGGGCTGATGCCGCACCCCGAGCATGCGGTCGACCCGCTGCTCGGCTCCGACGACGGCGCACTCCTCCTCGCCTCGCTCGTGGATGCCGCACGCGAGCGCGTGCTCGCCGCGTACTAGTCGTTCATCCCGAGCGCCTCCCCGAGCGCCGGTGTTTTGGCGAGGGCGGCTTTCAGCCGTCCGATGTCTCGCTCTCGGAGGGTCACCGGGCCGCGCGTGCCGCCACCCGGGCCGGCGTAGGAGAAGCGAACGAGCCTCTCCCCCTTCTTCGTCTCGAGCAGCTGGACCTTCGATGCGAACCGCTTCGTGCCGGCCTGCTGCGGGACGGTGAGCTCCTCCACGAGATCCGCAGGTCCCCACGGTGTCGCCGCCCTCGTCGTCATGCCGAGCACGCTAGCCGCGCAGGTGTGACGGCTTCATGCCGTCTCTCGATGGAATCCGCGTCAGCCGAGCTTCATCTTGCAAGGGTCGAGGTAGGCGTCGTCCGCTTGCCAGTCGCCCTTCGTCGCCTGCGACGTCAGCACCAGCTGCGCGGACGTCGTCGCCAGCGGCAGCGCGAGCGTCGAGAGCACGCGCTGCGTGGGCTCCCAGCTCGAGTAGCTGCTCGGGGAGAGCGTGCCGACGTTGAGCAGTCCGGTCAGGTTGCCGAGCAGCCCGTGGAAGACGACCTGCACCCGGAGCGACCCGTTCGCGCCTGCGCTGTGCGCGAAGAAACGGACCCAGGGATCGAGGAGGCTGACGGGCAGCGGCGAGCTCGTCGCGGTCGCGCCCGGCCCGAGCTGGAGCGAATGGGTCCCGGGGCCCGACACGTTCCACGGCTCATTCCCGGAGACGATGGAGGCGTCACCGGTCAGCGTCCAACCTGCCTTGCCGCTCTCGAAGCCGAGATTCGGGAAGGCGCAGTATCCATTGGTGTCTCCCCAGAGCGTGAACGGCTGTGAGGTCGCACCGCAGGAGGGCAGGAGGCCGAGCCCCTCGGCGCGAGAGGCCGAAGCAGCCGGGACCGCAAGGCCGGCCGCGACGACGACCATCGCCAGGACGAACCACAGATGCCTATTTCTCGGACTCATCTCGCACCTCGCCTCCGCAGGAACCAATGGGCTCATCGTGGTCCGGGCCTTCTCCGCACACAATCACTCCGCCGGGGGGCATCGTTCCCTCGAACGAGGGTTCTTGCTTCGAGGCTCAAGCACCCCTCGGCCGCGTGCCGATCATGCTCTGAGTGACCGAGGCGATCAGGGCGAACGCCCCTCGCACAACCGAAGATGCCGTGCTCGAGCTCCAGCGGGAGAGCGAGTCGCAGCACCTGACGAAGGCCGGGTTCATCGGCCTGCTCGCCGCCGGCTTCGTCGCGGTCGCGCTCGGGGCGTTGTGGCTTCCGTCGGAGCGGCCGCTCTCGCTCGTCGCGCTCGCGAGCTCGCTCGTCGCCTACGCCCTCGCGTCCCGGGTGGAGGTCGAGTTCCCGAGCTTCGCGGCGATCCCCACCGAGGCGATCTTCGTCGTCATGTGGTTCGTGCTCCCCTTGCCGACCCTTCCCTTGGTCACATGCGCGGCCATGCTGCTCGGAGCGCTTCCCGACGTCCTCCGCCGGGGTGTCCCGGCCGACCGGCTCGCACTCACGATCGCGTCCTGCTGGCCGGCGGCCGGGGCCACCCTCGTGCTCTACATCGCCGGCGAGGGCCCGCCCCGCTGGACTGACGTCCCGATCTACGCGGCCGCGCTCGCCGCACAGTTCGTCGTCGATTTCGCGGTGACCTTCGCGGTCGCTCGCGCCGTGATCCGCGTCTCGGCGCGGGCCCACCTGAGAAGCGTCGCGCTCGCCTACGGCTTCGACGTCATGCTCGCCCCGCTCGGCCTCCTGGCCGCGTTCCCGGCCTACCGGCACCCGGCGACGCTGCTTCTTCTCCTGCCGATGGTGCTGATCGTCGATTGGGTCGGCCGCGAGCGCCAGCAGAAGAACGACACGGTCCTCGAGCTGAAAGAGGCCTACCAGGGGACGTCATACCTGCTCGGCGACATGATCGAGGCCGACGACGCCTACACCGGCTCGCACAGTCGCGACGTCGTCGAGCTCGTCCTCGCCGTCGCCGAGCGGATGGGGCTCGACGACGACGCGCAGCGGATGGCGGAGTTCACCGCGCTTCTGCACGACGTCGGCAAGGTGAGAATCCCGCCCGAGATCATCAACAAGCCCGGACCGCTCGACGCGGACGAGCGGGCTCTGATCGACAGGCACACGATTCTCGGCCAGGAGATGCTCGAGCGCGCCGGCGGCCTGCTCGGTGAGGTCGGGCCGCTCGTCCGCTCGTGCCACGAGCACTGGGACGGAAACGGCTATCCCGACGGGCTGGCAGGCGAAGAGATCCCGCTCGTCGCGCGGATCGTCTGCGCGTGCGACGCGTGGAGCGCGATGACCACGGACCGCTCGTATCGCCGTGCCCTCTCGCGCGAGGCAGCTGGAGCGGAACTGCAGAAATGCGCGGGCACGCACTTCGATCCGCAGGTGGTCGACGCGCTCGTGGCCGCTCTCTCGCTCTAGCGAACGAGCAGCCCGAACACGTATCCCGCCGCGATCGAAAGCGTCGGTCCGAGCACCCAGCCCTGGAGGATCGAAAAGAGCGTCGCAAGGTGCACGGTCTCGCGGCCGCGCGCGAAGCCGGCGCCCGCCATCGCGCCCACGAGCGCCTGGTTCATCGAGGTGAAGAAGCCGAAGGCGACGGCCGCAAGGACGACCGCTGCCTGCACGAGCTGCGCCGCTGTCGCCATGGCGCGGTCGACCTCCACGATCTCGAAGGCGACCCGCCGCAGGAGCGGCTTGCCCCACGTGAGGACGCCGACCGCGATCGCCGCGCCGCCGATCGCTCCCGCCTCGAGCGGGCTGAAGGTGCCGGTCCCGACGAGCGCACCGCTCGCGTTCGAGACGTCGTTCGCCCCCATGGCGAACGCGGCGACGGCTCCCATCGCGACGAGAACGGTTCCGATCCGCTCGCCGAGCCGCAGGCGGTCGAGGCCGAGAGTGAGCAGCAGACCGAGGAAGATCGCGACGATCGGCGCTGCCGCCCAGACGATCACGAGATGTCCGATCGAGCTCCAGTCGACGCCGGTGTTCGTCGCGAGCGCGACGCCGACGACCGAGAAGACGAGGATCTGGATGGTCGAGGTCGGCATCCGGAACCGGTTGAAGAACGTCGTGACCGCGAAGGCGACGCCGATGACGACCACCTCCTGCTCGACGGACAGCGCATGGTCGGTGAGGCCCGAGCCGACGCGCTCCTCGACGGCATGGCTCGCGAACGTGGCGCCGAGGAACGCGAGCGGCGCCATGAGGATGAGCGCCGGCCACGTGCCGATCGCCCGCAGCGCGTGCGGCATCCCCATCACCGCGCCCGTGTAGTGGGCGCCGATGCTCCAGGCGAAGCAAATCGCGAGGGCGATGAGGAGCGTCGTCACCTCGCGCGAGGCTACCTCCCTTGTCGGTTTGGCCTTCGAGCCTGTACGGTCAGCAGCCATGGAGGGTGGCCACGGGCGCGACCCGGGCTTCGACGACTGGTTCGACGAGCCCGAGCCGCCGACCGAGACGCAGAGCGCCGTAGGCCGCGGGGTCTACGAAGACGCCGACGAGGTCTGGGTTCTGCCGGAGGATGAGGACGGCGGCACACCGGGCCACCGAGAGTTCGTCGTTGCCGGCCGGACGCTGACGACGACGCAGGTCGCGATCATCGGCATCTGCGTCCTGGCGGTCTTCTTCGCGATCCTCGCGGCGTTCGGCGTGTTCAGCGGCAACACCCCGGCGCCGCAGCCGGTGGCGCCGCCGCCGAAGCCGCTCACGACGACGACCCAGGCGACGACACAGACCACGACCTCCACCAGCGCGGCGCCGGCGCAGACGCTCAAGCCGGGTGACACGGGAGCGCAGGTCAAGCTCCTCCAGGAGGCGCTCGTGACGCTCGGCTTCCTGTCGGGCAAGCCCGACGGGGTCTACGGACCCGAGACGCAGAACGCGGTCGAGAAGTTCCAGGTCTCGGCCGGGCTCGCGGAGGATGGTGTCGTCGGCCCGCAGACGCTCAACGCGTTGCAGAAGCAGCTGGCGAAGCAGTAGGGCGGCCGCTCAGCCGGACTGGCCGACTCCGTTTTTCAGCTCCTGCGGGATCAGCAGCTCGAACCGAGCGCCGGACGTGCGATCGTCGTAGACGAGATCGCCGCCGTGCGCCAGCGCATAGGCGCGCGCGATTGCGAGCCCGAGACCATGACCGTGACCCTGACCGGAGTCGCTGTCGCCGCGCGCGAAGCGATCGAAGATCTTGCCCTCGAGCTCCTCTGGCACTCCCGGGCCTGCGTCTTCGACGGCAATGCGGAGATGACGGTCGCGCTGGCTCGCAACGATCCGGATCGGCGGGGCGCCGTATCGCACCGCATTCGCGACGAGATTCGAGATCACGCGCTCGAGCACGAGCGGATCGACGATCGCGGCCAGATCTTCCGGGATGTCGAGCTCGATCGCGTCGGAGGCGGGCAAAGCGCCCTGAACCACCTCTGCGAGCGCCGTCCTCAGGACCACCGGGCGCGGCTCGACCTTGATCGCGCGTGCATCAAGACGCGAGAGGTCGAGCAGCTCCTCGAGCAGTCGCCGCAGCCGCTCGCCCTGCTCGACCCCGACTTCGAGCAGCTCGGTGCGCAGCTCTTCCGTCAGGTCGCCGCCCCGATCGGCGAGCGTCTTGAGGACGCCGTAGACGGAGGTGGCCGGTGTACGGAGCTCGTGCGAGGCGATCGCCACGAAGTTGAGCTTGAGCTGGTCGAGCTGGATCAGCTCCTCGTGCAGCTGCGCCCGCTCGATGGCAATCGCGACGCGCTCGGCGACCAGTTGCAAGAGGTCCACCTCGTCCTGGGTGAACCGACGCGTCGTCAGCGTGCCGACGTGCAGGACGCCGAGCGAGGCGCCGCGGACGAGCAGCGGGACGCCGACCATCGTCTTGAGGTGCTTCTGGCGGAGGATCGGGTTGAAGACCGGATACTCGTCGACGTCGATCACCATCGGCCGCGCCTCGACCGCGACCCGGCCGGCGAAGCCGGCTCCAAGCGGGATCCGGACGCCGACCTCCTCCTCGATCCCGAGCGCCGCCCGCGCGACGAGCTCGTTCGTCTCCTCGTCGAGGAGCAGAACCGCGCACGTGTCGGTGCGGAGGATGTCGCGGATCCTCGGCAGCAGGACGCGGAGCAACTCGCTCACCTCGAGGTGGGCGAGCGCGGCGTCGGTCACCGCCTGCACGTGCTCGATCCGCTCGCGAGCTGCGCGCTCGGCCTCGAAGAGGCGCGCGTGCTCGATGGCGAGCGCGGCGCGGTCGCCGACCAGCTGGAGGAGCTCCACCTCGTCCTCGTGGAACACGCGCGGAACGAGCGAGCCGACGTGCATGACTCCCCGCACCTCGCCCTCGACCACGAGCGGAACGCCGAACATCGACTTGATCCCCTTCTCCCGCAAGAGCGGGTTGAGGACGTGCGCGTGGTCGACGTCCTCGAGGATCACCGGCCGCTTGTCGGCGGCGATCCGGCCCGCGAAGCCACCGCCGACCGGCACGCGGACACCCTGCTCGACCTCCTCCTCGATCCCGAGCGCAGCGCGAGCTACGAGCTCGTTCGTGTCCTCGTCGAGCAGGAGGATCGCGCAGGTGTCGACCTCGAGGATCTGCCTTGTCCGCTCGAGCAGTGCCGCGAGCAACTCGTCGAGACGCAGGTGCGCGAGGGCTGCGTCCGTGACCGACTGCAGCCGCCGCACATGCTCCGACGTAGGGGCCTCCGGCCACATGGCACTGCTATTCCCGGAAAAGCGAGAAAGGAAGCTAGCCCTGGGCGATGCGTGCGAAGCGGCTGACAATCACCGCGGCCGCGAGCGCCAGGCCGGCCGCAACCTCTGCGAGCCAGACGTCGCGGTCGGTGATCGGCCTCACCGCAGCCCTGCGCGCCACCGGCTCGAGGCAGAGCGCCGTAGCCGTGACGAGAGCGCCGGCGATCGCGCGCCGCGTTCGCCACTGCTGGCCGAACCGGCCGAAGAGGGGGCCGGTGCAGACCGCGCCGAGCAGCACGAGATGCTCACTGACAAAGAACCCTCGCGCATTCGCCAGCGTGTAATGAGCTCCCTCCACCGGGCTGTCGGTCATGAGGAAGTAGCCGACGAGTGCCGCCGCCGTGCAGCCCAGCCCGAGCAGCGCGGCGCGCCAGGGACTGCGCTGAGTGCAGCCCGCGAGAAACGCAAGCAAGAGCCACGGGGCCGAGAGCAGGCTGACGTCCGTCGGCCAGCCGATGCCGAAGACGTGCCCGGAGCCCAGGTACTGGTCACCCGCGCCGAAGGCGGCCGCGAGGACGAGTGCGAGCGTGACCAGCGGCATCGGCGCGATCCTAGCCCCGGGCGCGGGCGAGATCCTGGGCCGCATCCCGGCTTAGCGCACGGCCCTCTTCCCAGACGTCGTCGAACCGCCCGCCGAGCCGGCCGCGCAGCTTGACCACGGCCTGCTCGAGCTCGACATAGTCGTCAGGGTCTGGAATCGAATCGGTGTCCCGGAAGATCCGATCTGCGCAGGCGACGAGCCGGCCGGCTCGCTCGTCGTCGCCGTCGTGGAGCGCGAGGACGCCGGCATCGAGGAAGGCGTACGGCCGGAGGTACTCGTTGTCGTTGGCGAAGATCCACTCGCTCGCGACACCAAAGCGCCGGCCGGCTTCCTCACGGTTGCCGCTGTGCAGCTCGACGTAGACGAGATTGTGGTTCTCCCCGGCGATGTTGACGGCGTTGCCGAGCTGCTCGTTGAGCTCGATGCTGCGGAGGTAGAGCTCGCGCGCGTGGTCGTACCGGGCCTCCATGCGCGCGGCTGCGGCCTGCATGTGGAGCGGTAGCCGGATCGAGCCGGGGTCCTCGAGGCCTTCGGCCACGGCATAGCCACGATCGGCCCAGCGGCGCACCTCCGCGAAGTCGCCGCGCCGGAGGGCGACGCGAGCCATGTCGGCGCAAGCGTCCGCGACCTCCGCGGGTGCGTCGACGAGCGCATACCGCTCGGCGAATGCGCGGTCTGCAGCCTCGAGATCGCCCTGGCGGAAGGTGATGGTGCCCAGCCCCTTCAGGACGCTGGATCGATCGCCCGCGCCGGTGGCGGCGCTGCGCGCGAGCAGCTCGCGGCCTTCGGTCATGTGTCCGCGCATCCACCAGAAGGTCCAGAGAGCGGCGCAGACCTCGGCGGCAGCGGCCGGATCTTCCGCGAGCAGCCGCTCCTCGAGGCGCGAGAGCCACGACTCCGTCTCCGGGTCGGCTCGCACCAGATGCGGCGCGGCCTCGCGGACGAGTTCGAGCAGATCGTCCTGGCTCACGGCTACTTCCCGCTGCGGTCGATCAGCTCGATTCGGTAGCCGTCCGGATCCTGGACGAAGCAGAGGAGGGAACCGCCCTCGCGGACGCGGTACGGCTCGCGCTCGGGCTCGATGCCCTGCTCCTTGAGCTCGGCGAGGGTCTGCTCGAGGTCGTCGGCGGCAACTGCGATGTGGCCGTAGCCGGTACCGAGGTCGTACGTGCGGCCGTCGCGGTTGAAGGTCAGCTCGAGCACCGAGCCGTGGTCGCCGATGCCGAAGAAGTAGTTCGTCGCCTCGACCTCGCCGTTGCGGACGATGTCCATGTCGCGCTCGAAGCTGAAGCCGAGCGCCTCGTAGAAGGCGCGGCTCGCTGCCGGATCCGTGATCCGAACCATCGTGTGCAGGAAGTCAGCCATGCCCGGATCCTACGGCCAGGCGACGAGCCGGCACGGGACGTCCGCGTCCTCGTCGATGTGATGGCTCGCACAGATCCGGTGGTACCCGTCGGCCACGGTCAGCGGCGTACCTTTGTCGCCACGGCCGCGCACGAGCAGCACCGGTGACAGCCGCTTGCCGCTCCTGACCTTGGCGAGGTCCTTCTTCACGTGCACGTTCTCGGCCGGGAGCAGAGGGAGGCAGCTCGCGCGCAGTAGGTCTTTCGCCTTGCGGTGGATGGTTTCGGCCGAGCGAAGCGCTTCGACGACTGCCGTGACCTCCTTGTCCGACGCAACCAGGCTCAAGTAGTCGGCCGCGGCCGGGAAGTCGTGCGCCTCGGGCTCCTCCTGCCAGTGCTCTGCGGGCACACCGAGAGCCTAGTCGGCCCGGCCGAGAGCCTCGCTGAGCTTCACCCCGCCTCGCTGCGCGCCTCGGCTCGTCCGGCGCGCAGCGAGGCCAACCCCACGGCGCCCGTGGCGAGGGCCACCCCGACGAGGATCAGCCCGAGCGAGACGAGCGCCGTCGGACCGAAGCTCTCGCCGAGGAAGATCGCGCCGTAGGCGAGCGCGATCGGCGGCACGAGGTACGTCACGAGCGTCGCGTAGTTCGCTCCCGCGCGCTGGATGAGCGCGAAGAAGAGCAGGTACGCGATCGCGGTGCCGACGAAGCCGAGCACGAGAATCGCTGCGATCGTCTCTCCGTGCCACATCGCGTTCGGCGCCTGCGCGACGCCGAAGGGCAGCACGGCGAGCGTCGAGACGCCCGTCGACGCGAGTGCCACCACAAGCGGCGGCGTGCCGCGCAGGTGGCGACCGGCGAAGAGCGTCCCGATCGCGTAACAAAGAGCCATGGCCACGACGGCGAGCGCGGCGAGCAGCTTTCCCTGCGGCTGCGCGCCCACGAGCAGCGCGACGCCGACGAAGCCGATCCCGAGCCCCACCAGGCGAAGCCCGAAGACACGCTCCTCGCGAAAGAACGCGAACGCGAGCAGCGCGTTGAAGATCGGCACCGCGCCCTGGATGATCGAGGCGAGCCCGGAGTCGATTCGCGTCTCGCCCCACGAGAGGAGCCAGAACGGAACCGCCGTGTTCACGAGCCCGACCACCACGAGCCAGCGCCACGCGCCGCGCAGCTCGGCGAGCGTCCTCTGCGGCCCGAGCTGCACGAGCGCGATCGCCGCGAGCAGCAGCGTTGCCGAAGCGAGGCGGCCGAGGATCAGCGTCGCCGGCTCGAGCTGCCGGTCGGCGATCTTGATCAGCATGAAGGAGGCGCCCCAGATGAGCGCGAGCACCACGAGGAGGACGGCCGGCCGACGCATCTACCTAGTGAAGCGCAACGCCTTCGGCTCCCGTGAGATTCCGCCGCGACTCTCGTTACACTCGATCACCTGACGGAGCTGGCCGCCCATCAGCCCCTCCACCGCGCCCTTGGTCTGACTGACGGGGAAGCGGACCGTATCCGGGATCTGCTCGGCCGCGACCCGAACCACTTCGAGCTCGCGGTCTTCTCGCTCCTCTGGTCGGAGCACTGCGGCTACAAGCACTCGGCGCCGCTGCTGCGGCGGCTGCCGTCGGCGGGCGACCGCGTGCTGCAAGGCCCGGGCGAGAACGCCGGAGTGCTAGACCTCGGCGACGGGACGGCGGTGGCGTTCAAGGTCGAGTCGCACAACCACCCGTCGGCGGTCGAGCCGTTCCAGGGCGCAGCGACGGGGATCGGCGGGATCCTGCGCGACGTGATCGCAATGGGCGCGCGACCGATTGCGCTCCTCGACGGCCTCTGGTTCGGCGAGCCGGGCTTTCAGTTCCAACGAGCCGTGGCCGGCATCGGCCACTACGGCAACTGCGTCGGCGTGCCGACCGTCGGCGGCCAGACCGTCTTCGATCCCGCCTACTCGTCCAACTGCCTGGTCAACGCGATGTGTGTCGGGGTGCTCGAGACCCGCCTCCTGCGCTCGGCGAAGGCGAGCGGGCCCGGGCGGCTCGTCGTGCTCTACGGAGCGACCACCGGTCGCGACGGCATCGGCGGCGCCTCGGTGCTCGCCAGCGCCGAGCTGAGCGAGGACGACGCCGACAAGCGCCCATCGGTTCAGGTCGGCGACCCGTTCACGGGCAAGAAGCTGATCGAGGTGTCGCTCGAGCTCGTGGAGTCGGGCCTCGTCGAGTCGCTGCAGGACTGCGGCGCCGCCGGTCTCGCCTCTTCCCTGTCCGAGATGGCGTCCGACGGAGCCGGAATCGACCTCCACCTCGAGCGGGTGCCACTGCGCGAGGAGGGCATGGAGCCGTGGGAGATCATGATCTCGGAGTCGCAGGAGCGGATGGTCGCGGTCGTCCGGCCGGAGATGCTCGACGCCGTCGAGCGTGTCTGCGCTCGCTGGGAGCTGCCGTGCACCGCGATCGGCGAGGTGACCGACTCGGGAGCGCTGCGCGTGTTCCATGAGGACGACGTGGTCGGCGACATTCCAGCACGGCTGTTGACCGACGAATGCCCGCGCTACGAGGTCGAGCAGCGGGCCGAGCCTCGCACGCCGCGCTCGGTCGAGCGGCCGGAATTCGACGTCCGCGAGGTAATCGAGCAATACGACCACCTCGTCGGCTCGCGCACCGTCCGGCGGCCCGGCCTCGACGCGTCCGTCCTGCGCCTGCGCCCTTCGACCCGCGGGCTCGCGGTCGCGCTGCAGGGGCCGGCGCCCGGCGAGACCGACGGCTTTCGCGCCGGCGTCCAGGCGACGCTCGGCGCCGCGCGCAACGTCGCGTGTGCGGGCGGCGAGCCGATCGGCCTCACCGACTGCCTCAACTTCGGCAACCCCGAGAAGCCGGCGATCGCGCACGAGCTCGCTCAGGCGATCGAGGGAATCGCGCAGGCGGCGGAGTCGCTGGCGATCCCGGTCGTCTCCGGCAACGTCTCGCTCTACAATGACGTGGACGGCACGTCGATCCCGCCGACGCCGGTCGTGGGCTGCGTCGGGCTCGTGCCCGACGCGCGACGGATTCCGAACCGGTGGCAGAGCGGCGACACCGTCCTGCTTGCGACCTCGCCCGACGGCTCGCTCGCGGCCGAGACCGCGCTGATCCGGTTCCTCTGGAAGGCCGCGCCCCACCTGAGCCTCTGCCACGACGTCGGCAGTGACGGGATCGCGACGGCGCTCGCGGAGGCCGCGACGTGGAGCGGCGGCCTCGAGGCCGAAGTCGAGATCCCGGCCGACTACGACTCGCGCCGCGGAGCGGCAATCCTCGCGTGCAGCTCGGCGCGAGTGAAGCGCCTAGGCGCGCGTGGCTTCGTCCAGATCGGGCAGGTGTCGTAGCGATGTGCGGGGTCTTCGGCGTCTACGCACCCGAACGCGACGTCGCGCGGCTGGCGTACTTCGGCCTCTTCGCGCTCCAGCATCGCGGGCAGGAGTCGGCGGGCATCGCCGTCTCCGAGCATGGGCGGCTGACGGGGCTACGCGACCTCGGCCTCGTCTCGCAGGTGTTCGACGAGCAGAGGCTCGGCGGCCTGCGCGGCCAGGTCGCGATCGGCCACAACCGCTACTCGACGACAGGCTCGTCGGGGTGGGCGAACGCGCAGCCGCTCGTCCAGCACGGCCGCGCGCGCACGGTCGCGCTCGGCCACAACGGGAACCTGATCAACGTCGGACAGCTCCGGAACGACCTGCGCGAAGCGGGTGTTCCGCTCGGGACTACGTCCGACAGCGAGCTGATCGCGGCGCTGATCGCTAACGACCCGGCTCCTCTCGACGAGGCTGTTGCCAACGCGATGCGCCGGCTCGAAGGCGCGTATTCGATCGTCGCGCTGTCGGAGGGACGGCTCGTCGGCTTCCGCGATCCCCACGGTTTTCGACCGCTGGTGATCGGGCGGATCAACGACGACTACGTCTTCGCCTCCGAGACGTGCGCACTCGATCTCGTCGGCGCGGAGTTCGTCCGCGAGGTCGCCCCCGGCGAGCTCGTCATCGCGGACGCCGACGGCTTGCACTCGATGCAGGCGCTCGAGCAGCCCGACGGGGGCGCGCTCTGCATCTGGGAGTTCTTCTACCTCGCGCGACCGGACAGCCGGCTCGAGGGGGTCGAGGTCCACAACGCGCGCGTCCGGATGGGCGAGCAGCTCGCACGCGAGTCGCCGGTCGATGCCGACCTCGTCCTCCCCATCCCCGACTCGGGTACGCCGGCGGCGATCGGATTCGCGCGCGCACTCGGGCTGCCGTTCAGCGAGGGGCTGATCAAGAACCGCTACGTCCAGCGCACCTTCATCCAGCCCGACCAGGAGCTGCGGCGGCAGGGCATCAGGCTCAAGTACCACCCAGTCGCGGAGGTCGCAGGGAAGCGCGTCGTTGCGGTCGACGACTCGATCGTGCGCGGCAACACGACGCGCGAGATCGTGCGAATGCTCTTCGACGCAGGCGCCGCTGAGGTGCATCTCCGCATCTCGTCGCCGCCCGTCATCGGCCAGTGCTTCTACGGCATCGACCTGGCGGATCCGTCGGAGATGATCGCCTCGACGCGAACGGTCGAAGAGGTGCGTGAGCACGTCGGAGCCACCTCGCTCTCGTACCTCTCGCACGACGGGCTCGTCGCAGCGACGCGACGGCCGGCCTCGGCGCTGTGCCGCGCCTGCCTCACAGGCGAGTACCCGACCGAGGTGCCCGAGGAGGCCGCGAAGCTTCGCTTCGAGCCCGCGCGTGCTTGACGAGCTGCTCGCGCAGGCACGCGACGACGAGAACGTGCTTGGGGTCGTGGTCCACGGCTCGCGCGGCCGCAGGCTCTACGTCCACGAAGGGAGCGACTGGGACGTGATCGTCGTTGTCCGCGAGCTGACAGGACGCTACGACTCGGAGCGCGGCGGCCCGCTGGAGGCGTTCGAGGTGAGGGTGACGAGCCTCGCGCAGCTCCCGCCGTGGATGCTGCCGGCGGTGACCTGGACGACACCGGCCCTCGACAAGACGGGCGAGGTCGCCGCGCGGCTCGCAGAGGCCACCAAAGTCGATCCGTCCACGGCCGCGGAACCGCTCGATGGGTACGTCAACTCTTACTACCGCTCGGCCAAGAACGCGCGCGCCGGCCTCGAGCTGGCGGCGCTTCTCGACGCGCAGGAGTCGATCCGCTGGTGGCTCGACTTCGTCTTCGCCGCGCACGGCCGGGTGCGCCCGTACAACAAGTGGCTCGAGTGGGAGCTGCGCGAGCACCCGTTGCCGGTCTCCGTCGATCTCGCGCGGCTGGAGCGGATCGCACACACCGGCGACCTCGAAGAGCAACGAGCGCTCTTCCGCGAGACCGAAGCGCTCGCGCGCGGGCTCGGCCACAGCGCGACGATCGACGGCTGGGAGCCGGACGTCGCCTGGCTCCGCAGCTCCGGCGGCTAGGAAGCGTCCAACTTCGCCTCGCGCTCTTTCCGTCGGATCTCGATGATCCGGTCGGCGTTCGCGCGCTGCTCAGCGTCTTTCCGCCAGAACTCAGCCGTCAGCTTCGTCTTCTTCCTCTTCGCCATAGTCCTCCAAGAAGTCGAGAATCCGGCCGAGCTTTACGTGCGCGTACTGGCAGGAGATGAGGATAGCGTCGAGAGCTTCGCTATCCGAAGGCTCGGCCACGCCGCCAGCCTGATCGAGCTTCTCGCGAGGCGCAAGATGGCTCTTGCGGACCCGACGCCGCAGCGCACGTCCGTTCGGCACCATGCGCGGCGGTGCAGCTCTTCCACTACCACCTCGTCACGAGCCGCGTCCGCGAGGTCGAGGCGCGCTACGTCGGCAAGCTCGCGTTCGACCTCGTCGCACGCCACGGCCGGATCGGCGAGGAGCTCACGTCGTACGAGCCCGGCATCTCCTGGAGCGAACTCGACGCCATGGGCTTCAAGCTGCGGCTGACCGAGCTGGAGAAGGGCGCGGTGAACGTCGTTGTCCAGCCGGGCCAGTGGCCGACTCCGCGGGTCGACCATCTCGGGTTCGTGCTCGACGAGGACGAGTTCGACATCGCGCTCGCGCGCGCCGAGCAGAACGACCTGCGCGTGCAGGAGCACGGCGGCCGCCGCACGTTCGTCTCCACCAATGCCGGCTACCGGCTCGAGCTCCATCCGCCACGCGAGTGGATCGACGAGCTCCTGGCCCAGGGCGACGAGCTGACCCTCTCCGAGCTGCACCTCAAGGCCGACGACCCCGCCGGCAAGGCGAAGGCGCTGGCGCAGATCCTCGACGCCGAGCGCGACGGAGCGAGCGTCGAGGTCGGCGACACGGTCGTCCGGTTCGTGCGCGGCGGCCCGCAGGGCAGGCCCGAGCTCTTCGGCGAGCTGTTCGTCTAGCTCCGGCCGTAGACTCGCCACGTGGCGGAGGAGGGACGGACGTACGACGCGGCAGGCGTTTCGCTCGCCACGGCCGACGCGGTTGTGGACCGGCTGCGCGCCGCCGTGGAGTCGACCGGCGCCTCGGGTTTCGGGCAGTTCGCGGCGCTCCACCCGCTCGGCGACGGCCGCTTCCTCGCCGCCTCGACCGACGGTGTCGGCACGAAGCTGATCCTCGCGCGCGAGCGAGGCGCCCTTCGCGCCTGCGGCGCGGATCTCGCTGCGCACTGCATCAACGACGTCGCAACTTGCGGAGCCGAGCCCCTGATCCTGCTCGACTACGTCGCCGCCGGGCAGATCGAGCTCGAGGAGGTGGCGGAGCTCGTGGAGGGCGCTGCGGAGGTCTGCCGCGCCGCCGGCGTCGCCCTCGTGGGCGGCGAGACGGCCGAGCTACCCGGGATCTATCGAGACGGAGAGCTCGACTTCGCCGGAACGTGCGTGGGCATCGTCGAGGAACCGCTCGACGGCTCGGCGATCGAAGCCGGCGACATCGTGATCGGCTTCCCGTCGGCGGGTGTCCACGCGAACGGGTTCACGCTCGTCCGGCGCGTGCTGGAGGCAGAGGACTACGACGGCCCCGACCTGCTCGCGCCGACGCGGCTCTACCTCGACGACGTGCGACGCCTCCGCGGCCGGGCTCGAGCCTTCGCCCACATCACCGGCGGAGGCATCCTCGGCAATCTCGAACGAGTTCTCCCGGACGGCCTGCACGCCGAGATCGACTGGGACTCATGGAAACGTCCGCCCGTCTTCGAGTGGCTCGCGCGCCACGTCGCGGAGGACGAGCTGCGGCGCGTCTTCAACCTCGGGATCGGCTACTGCGCCGTGGTCGCCGAGCCCGAGCCGGGCGAGCTCGTGATCGGGCGGATCGCATGATCGGCGTGCTCGTCAGCGGCGAGGGCACGAATCTCCAGGCGCTGCTCGACGCGGGCCTGCCGGTCGTCGCCGTCGCCTCGAACAAGTCGGACGCGCCGGCGCTCGCCCGCGCCTCCTGCGCCACGGCGTCGTTCGAGCTCGCGGACTTCCCCGACCGCACCGCCCGCGACATCGCCATGGCGGAGTGGCTGAAGGCCGAAGGCGTCCGGCTCGTCGTGCTCGCCGGCTACATGCACCTGCTGACGCCCGCGTTCCTCGAGCGCTTCCCCGGCGCGGTGGTGAACGTCCACCCCTCGCTGCTGCCGGCGTTCCCCGGCGCGCACGCGGTCGAGGAGCAGCTCGCGGCCGGCGTGGCCGAGTCGGGGGCGACCGTCCACCTCGTGGACGAGGGCGTCGACAGCGGGCCGACACTCGCGCAAGCGCGCGTTCCGGTGCTCGCGGGTGACACCGCCGAGACCCTGCACGAGCGGATCAAGTCGGCCGAGCACCGGCTGCTGCCGGAGGTGGTGAGAGACCTGTGCGCGCGCTGATCTCCACTTGGGACAAGGACGGTCTGGACGCGTTCGCGCGCGGGCTCGTGTCGCTCGGCTGGCGGCTCGTGGCGAGCGGGAACACGGCCGCCGCACTCGAAGCGATCGGCTTGCCGGTCGAGCGCGTGGAAGACGTGACCCAGTCGCCCGAGATGCTGGGCGGGCGCGTCAAGACACTCCACCCACGCGTTCATGCCGGGATCCTCGCCCGCCGCGACGAGGCAGAGGATGTCGCCACGCTCGCGGAGCACGGGATCGAGGCGTTCGATCTCGTCTGCGTCAACCTCTATCCGTTCGAGGCGGTCACGGCGCGGCGCGGCGTGACCGAGGAGCAGGCGGTCGAGACGATCGACATCGGCGGGCCGTCGATGCTGCGCGGGGCGGCGAAGAACTTCGCGCACTGCGCTCCCGTTTGCCGGCCCGACCAGTACCAGGCGATCCTCGAGGAGCTACGCCAGAACGGCGAGCTCTCGCTCGAGACGCGCCGCCGTCTCGCGGCCGAGGCGTTCGCGCACACCGCCGCCTACGAAGCCGCGATCGCAACGTGGTTCAACGCGCGCGAGGAGTTCCCCGACTCGCTCGTCGTCTCGCTCGACAAGGTGCTCGACCTCGCGTACGGCGAGAACCCGCACCAGCGGGCGGCGTACTACGCGGAGCGCGGCACCCGCCGCCACCTCCTCTCGCGGGTCGAGCAGCTGCACGGGAAGGAGCTCTCCTTCAACAATCTCAACGACTTCTCGGCGGCCCGCTCGCTCGCCCGCGAGTTCGCGCTGCCCGCGTGCGTGATCGTCAAGCACGCGAATCCCTGCGGAGTCGCCGTGGCGACGACGCTCGAGGAGGCCTACGACAAGGCGCTCGCGTCCGATCCGGTCTCGGCCTACGGCGGCGTCGTCGTGCTCAACCGCGAGATCGAGGAGCCGCTCGGAGAGAAACTCGCCGATCAGTTCGTCGAGGTCCTGTTCGCGCCCGGCTACACCGAGGATGCGCTGAACGCGCTGCGCCGGAAGAAGAACACGCGCATCCTGCTCGACGGCGAGCGCCGCGGGGGCGATCCGGACGAGCGCCACTACAAGCGCGTGATCGGCGGGATGCTCGTCCAGGATCCCGACTCGGAGATCGACGAGCGCGACACGTGGCAGCTCGTCGTCGGCGAGCTCGAAGAGGCGCAGTGGGGAGATCTCGTCTTCGCTTGGCGCGTCTGCAAGCACGTCGCCTCGAACGCGATCGTCCTCGTCAAGGATCTGCAGACGATCGGGATCGGCGCCGGTCAGATGAGCCGCGTCGACTCGGTGCGGATCGCGGTAGAGAAGGCGGTCGAGTTCGGACACGACCCGACAGGCTCGGCGCTCGCCTCCGACGCGTTCTTCCCCTTCGCAGACGGCCCGCAGATCGCACTCGACGCGGGCACGACGTCGATCGTCCAACCGGGAGGCTCGCGCCGCGACGAGGACGTGATCGCCGCGGTCGCCGAGGCAGGCGCCGCCATGGCGTTCACGGGCCGCCGCCACTTCCGCCACTGAACCGACGGAAGTCGATTTGGGGCCCGGTCGTTCGTCTCCTTACGATGGCCGTACACCAGGGGAGGAGCACTCGATGACCGCCGCGACTGCAGGCGTGACCGCTGGACCCGATCCGAGGCGCTGGCAGGCGCTCGCACTTGTCTGCGTGGCGTTCTTCATGACCGTCCTCGACGTCTCGATCGTCAACGTCGCGCTGCCGTCCATCGGCCGCAGCCTGCACTTCTCCTCGACGGGGCTGCAGTGGGTGATCACCGCCTACGCGATCACGTTCGGCGGGTTCCTGCTCCTCGGCGGACGCGCCGGAGACATCCTCGGCCGCAAGCGGATGTTCCTCGTCGGCCTCGTGATCTTCTCGGCCGCCTCGCTCGTCTGCGGCCTCGCCGGGTCGACCGGCGTGCTCATCGCCGCGCGCGCCGTGCAGGGCTTCGGCGCGGCGATCGTGTCGCCGTCGACGCTCTCGATCATCACGACGACCTTCGAGGAAGGCCCCGAGCGGAACAAGGCGCTCGGGATCTGGGGTGCGATGGGCGGCAGCGGCGCCGCGGCCGGCGTCCTCTTCGGCGGGATCATCGTCAAGTACCTCGGCTGGGAATGGATCTTCTTCGTCAACGTCCCGGTCGGCGCGCTCGTGCTGGCACTGGCGCCCGGCATCGTGCGCGAGAGCCGCGCGCCGGACGTCGGGCGGAACTTCGACGTGATCGGCGCTTCGTCGGTCACGAGCGGCCTCGCCCTGCTCGTCTACGCGATCTCGAAGGCGCCGGTCGACGGCTGGGGCAATACGACGACGATCGTGCTGCTCGTCGCGGCCGCCGCGCTCATCGTCTTCTTCGTGGCCTGGGAAGCCCGCGTGGAGAATCCGCTGATGCCGCTCTCGATCTTCCGCATTCGCACGCTGGCCGGCGCGAACACCGTCGGCGCGCTGCTCGGCGCCTCGATCTTCGCCGACTTCTTCCTCCTCACGCTCTACGTGCAGAACGTCCTCCACTACTCCCCGCTGAAGACCGGCATCACGTTCCTCGCGACCGCGGGGACGGTGGTGATCGTTGCAGGCCTCGCGCAGTGGCTGTCCACGAGGTTCGGGCCGAAGCCGGTCATGGTGACCGGGATGGTGCTAAACACCATTGCCCTCGTCTGGTACGCCCAGATCCCCGTGCACGGGACGTATGCGCACGACCTCGTCGGTGGCTATGTCCTGTTCGGCTTCGGCCTCGCGTTCGCGTTCATACCCGTTTCGATCGCCGCGCTCGCAGGCGTCGGCCCGCGTGAAGCCGGGCTGGCGTCGGGACTGCTGAACACGGCCCAGCAAGTCGGCGGCGCGATCGGCGTCGCTCTCGCGACGAGCGTCGCCGTGTCGCACACCACGCATCTGCTGAAGACCGGGAGCTCGCAGGCCGCGGCGCTGACGAGCGGCTATGCCCTCGCGTTCTGGGTGATCGCCGGCATCTCCGCCGCAGGGGCGGTGGCTGCGCTCGTGCTCGTGAAGAACGAGATCCCCGGTGCGGAGAGCGCTCAGAGCTCGCCCGGACTCGCGTAGCGGTACTGCTTTACGCTTCCCGGCGATGCCGAGGGAGTATCCGACCCTCCTCGACCTCGTCGGCGGCACACCGATCGTGCGGCTCGACAGGCTGTCGCCCGCCGGGCACGCGCAGGTCCTCGCCAAGCTCGAGTACCTCAACCCCGGCGGCTCGGTCAAGGACCGGATCGGTCTCGCGATGATCGAGGCCGCCGAGCGTGACGGGCTCCTCCAGCCCGGAGGCACCATCGTCGAGCCGACCTCCGGCAACACCGGCGTCGGCCTCGCAATCGCCGCGGCGAGCAAGGGCTACCGCTGCGTCTTCGTGATGCCCGACAAGATGAGCCAGGAGAAGATCTCGATGCTCCGCGCCTACGGCGCCGAGGTCGTGATCACGCCGACCGCGGTCGACCACGAGTCGCCGGAGTCGTACTACTCGGTCTCCTCGCGCCTCGCCGAGGAGATCCCCGGGGGCTTCAAGCCCGACCAGTATTCGAACAGGGCGAACCCCGAGTCGCACTACCGGCACACGGGCCCCGAGATCTGGCGTCAGACGGCCGGTCGCATCACCCACTTCGTTGCCGGCATCGGCACCGGCGGCACGATCACGGGCGTGTCGCGGTTCCTCAAGGCTCAGAACCCCGAGGTACAGATCGTTGGCGCCGACCCCGAGGGC
>DASXKE010000155.1:0-6518 GCA_036496985.1 Gaiellaceae bacterium
CTAGATCGCGTTGACGTTGGCGGCCTGTGCGCCCTTGTCGCCTTGAACGACTTCGAACTCGACGCGCTGGCCTTCGGTCAGCGACTTGTAGCCGTCCCCTGCGATCGCCGAGAAGTGGACGAAGACGTCGTCGCCGCCTTCGCGCTCGATGAATCCGTACCCCTTCTCGTTCGAGAACCACTTGACGGTGCCCTCAGCCAAACCTTCCTCCTTGCAGACAAACGACGGCTCGGGCACCGAGCCGCCGACCGATGATGAAACAGGCCGGAGTCTAGCTCAGTTCTGGCGAGACGCAATAGCGCCGGATGCGCGCAAACGCGCTGCGGTAACGGCGTTCTGGAGCACCATCGCGATCGTCATCGGCCCGACACCACCGGGCACCGGCGTCATGTACGCCGCGCGCTCCATGGCCCCCGGGTCGACGTCGCCGAGCAGCTTGCGGCTCTCCTCGTTGCGGTTCATCCCGACGTCGATAACCGTGGCTCCCGCCTTGACCATGTCCGGGGAGACGAGGTGGGTGCGCCCGACGGCCGCGACGAGGACGTCGGCGTCGAGCGTGTGGCGCTCGAGCTCCCGCGTGCGCGAGTGGCAGATCGTGACGGTCGCGTTGCGCTGAAGGAGCAGATGCGCCATCGGCTTGCCCACGATGGCCGAGCGGCCGATCACGACGGCCCGCGCTCCGTCGAGCGGGATCTCGTACTCGTCGAGCATCCGCATGATCCCGAGCGGCGTCCCCGGAACGAGCGTCGGCCGCCCGAGGTAGAGCCGGCCCGCGTTGACCGGATGGATGCCGTCGACGTCCTTCGCGGGATCGATCGCCTCGATCACGCGGTTCTCGTCGATGTGATCCGGCAGCGGGAGCTGCACGAGGAGGCCGTCGACGTCGTCGTCGGCGTTGAGCTCGGCGATCGTGGCGAGCAGCTCCTCCTGAGAGGTGTCAGCGGGGAGCTTCAGGTCGCGCGCCTCCATCCCGGCTTCCTGCGCGGCCTTTTGCTTGAGGTCGATGTAGATGTGCGAGGCGGGATCGTCGCCGACGAGGACGGTGGCAAGCCCGACGTGCCCGTGCTCGGCGACCGAGGCGGCCACCTCCTCGCGCACTTTCGCGCCGAGCGCCTTGCCGTCGATGAGCGTCGCGGTCACGTGGCGAGGTTACGCGCTAGCCGCAATCCGTCGCGAGCACAAGCAGGTCGGATTCCAGCACCGCCGGGAGCTCGGCCAGGATCCGCCAGAGTTCCTCGTTCGCCTCGTCGGCCTCGATCGAGACCTTTTTCCCATGCGCCTTCGCCTTGGCCAGCGAGGCGGCGACGAGCGCGCGGAGGAGCGCCTCGTCAGGCTCGCTCGTGCCCGCAATCAGGAACAGCTCATCAGCGGCGATGGCCATCGGCGCCCCGTGCAGGCCGGCGATGCCGGCCGGCGCCGCAAACGCGTCCTCTCCCAGCCAGGAGTCGCCGCAGAAGATCTGCAAGGACTCGTCCAGCGGGCGCTCAGTCGCGGGAGACCAGCGCGCGTGCTCCATCCGGTAGGCCTCCTCGTGGAGCCGTGCTGCGTCCTTCCGGGACGGCCGCTCGAACTCGAACCCGCCACGGTTGCTCGCGATCCACGTCTCGGCCTGCGTCGGGTCGACCACCCCGGTGCGGCTGCGCATGAGCGTCCCGAAACCACGCTCCCGCAAGAACGCGAGCCCGGGCTCGTCGGTCTCGCGGATACGCGCCTGAAGCGGACGTCCATCCGAGCCGTCGCGCAGCGCGGACAGAAGCTTGCTTCCCAGTCCACGCCGGCGTTGCTCCGGGGCCACCGCGATGACGAGGAACAGCCGCGCCGGATGCCTGGCGCTCGCAACGAGTGATCCCGCAGCTACTACCTCGCCGTGATCCTCCGCCACGACCGTCCGGCGCGACCGACCCTCGGCATCTTCGAACTCGATGCCGTGCTGGCTCGAGATCTCCACCATCACAGGATCGTCCGGCCACGATGCGCGGAGTAGCGCGCCCACCGCCGGCTCGTCTTCGTCGCGAAAGGCTCGGATCACACGGCCGAGACGAGCGTCGCGGTCACGTGAGGGAGGTTAGCCCGCGCGGCGAGCGCCACCGGCCTCCGGCTCGCATGTGTTCCACGAGCGCGCGCTCGAGCGTCGTTTGCGGCGCGAGTTTGTCGAGGTCGGGATCGAACGTATGGAAGACGAACCTGAGCACGTCCGCGTTTCCGTCCTCGCCGTCCCGGCGGACTCGAACCGCCGCTGGAAGCCAACGATGTTCGAGTCGGCCGGCAGGGCATCGGCGAGCCGGGGATCGAGGAGCCAGCTCGTGCAGGCGGCCGTGTGATGGGCGGGGAAGATCTGGCGCGCCCGCGCGAACGACGCGTCGCAGAGCGCGGGCGTCAGCGGGCCGCTCTCGGGGATGTGCACGCTGAGCACACCGGCACCGTCGTCCTCGAACTGCAGCCGCCCGAACTCGACGACCCGGCCGCTCCAGACGCGCTCGATCCACTCCACGTCTGCGAACGGCACCTCGCCACGGACCTCGTGGGCGCGGAAGATGTCGCGCAGCGTCGCCCACGACTCGTCGTCGGTCAGGCCGAGCGCGGCGTGCTTCGCGCGGACATCCGGAAGCCGCGCGGCCAGGTGATCCGGGAACACTCGCTCCACTAGGCTCCGCACGATGCCACGCCTGTCGCGCAAGAACGACCCCGACTCGATACGCAAGCGCCAGGAGTCGCTGGGCCTGCCGGAGGTCGACCTGGAGCCCTGGGCGAAGGCGGCCGAGTCCGTCACCGGTCTCGTCTCGATCCCCGTCTCGGTCGCGCAGCTCGCCGTCTCGCTCGGCGAGTACGAGCTGTCGGAGGACGGCGACGTGGTCGAGACCGGCCGCGCGGACGAGGAGGTCGTCGTTCCCCTGGCTCACACCGAGGGCGGCCTGACCGCCTCCGTGCAGCGCGGGGCAAAGGCGATCGTGGAGTCCGGCGGTTGCCGAACGTACGTGATCGCCGACAGAATAACCCGAGCATCCTGTTTCGTATGCAAGGACTCGGGCGACGCGCTGCAGCTCGCGCGCTGGATCGAGGGCGAGGTGCCCGCGCTGCGCCAGTTCCTGCGCGACGCAGACTCGGCCGAGTTGTCGCGACACGCCGTGCTACGCGAGGCGAAGACGCACGTCGTCGGCCCGATGTGCCATGTCCTCTGGCGGTTCACGACCGGCGACGCCTTCGGCGCGAACATGATGACCCGCAATGCCTATGCGCTGAACATGGCCTACGTGTTGCCGCAGTCGCCGGTGCCCATCGAGCGCACGATCCTCGAGGCGAACATGGGCGGCGACAAGAAGCCGTCCTTCGAGTACTTCCAGCAGGGGCACGGCAAGACGGTGATTGCCGAGACGACGCTGACCGAGGCCGCGATCGAGCGCGTGCTGCGCACCACCCGAGACGACCTGGAGGAGCTCGCCTGGACGGGGACGCACGGCGCGGTCGCCTCGGGGATGCAGTCGGTTGCCTTCACTCCGGCCTCGGCGATCGCAGCCCTGTTCGCCGCGACCGGCCAGGATCTCGGCCTCGTCGGCACGAGCTCGATGGCGCACGGGACCGAGCAGCGAGTCGACGGCGGCCTCCACGTCTCGATCCGCTTTCCGGGCATCGAGGTCGGAACCGTCGGCGGTGGGACGACCCTGCCCGATCCGAAGCGCTGGCTCGAGCTGATGGGCTGCGCCGGTCCGGGCAAGGTCTATCGCCTCTCCCAGCTGGTAGCTGCGACGGCGCTCGCGCTCGAGATCAGCGCGTCTTCCGCGATGGCGACCGCCGGCAGCGAGAACTTCTTCCGCGCTCATTTCGAGCGCGGTGGGATGCGCTAGGAGGGTTTGGCGGAACTCCGCTCGTCGACGGCGTGCGATGCTCGTTCGTTGACAAGGACGCAGGGAGCGCGAATGGCAGCGCCATTCGGGCGACTGAGGACGCCGCTCAGCGGGCGAACAGCGTGCGCCGGCGGCTCAGCGTGAGTTTCGCCGAACCCTCCTGTCAACCGAAGCGCGCGACGGCGCGGGCGCGACGCTTTTCCGCTTCGGCCTCGCGGTCCTTGGGCGCAGCGGTCGTGACGAGGTCGTCGAGCAGATGCTGCGTCAGGTGCGCGATCTCGTGCACGGCACGGTCGAACACTGCTTCATTCGCTTGCGACGGCTTCGTCATGCCGCTGATCTTGCGCACGTACTGCAACGCGGCTTCCTGCACCTCCTCGGAGGAGGTCGGCGGATCGAAGTTGTAGAGAACGCGGATGTTTCGGCACATGCCTCGATGCTAGCGACGGGATCCGTTCACCGGACATCGAGCGCGGCGACTTTGAGTCGTGAGCGCTCAGACCACGTAGCCGTCGGCGCGCGTGAGGCGCGGGACGCCCGCCCGGGAGTGCAAGAGCGCCGCCCAGGCCGAGCGTCGCGATCACGACCGCGACCCCGAGCTGCGCTAAGTGGCCGGGGCGATGCCGTGCTGGAGTTGGCGGTCGTACTCGGCTTGGTCGTAGTGGCCGCGTGACTCTACGATCAGACCGTCCGGGGCGATCGTCCACTCCTCGAAGCCCGGGACGCGCACGCCCTTTCCAGTCTCGGCGCTTGTCCCGGTGAATGTCCAGCGATATTCGACGACGCCGTTCTCTCGGAGCACGAGGTCGTCCATGAAGACCTCGATGTCCGGGAAGGCCGCAACAAACGAACGCGCGACGTCTTCGATCCCGGCTGGTTCGCCGCCGTTGATGGCAATCGTTCCCCCTGGAACGTAGTGGCTGGCAGCGCGCCCGGGGTCGTGACTGCACCACGCATCGGTGTAACTGCGTGCGAGCTCTTCGACTTGCTCCCGATCGTTCATCATCGCTTCGCGCGACCCTAACCCCTCGCCTCGGTGGGAGGCAACGCTCGCCTGGGCCAGTGTTCCGGAATGACCCTGAGCGAAGTCGTTATCCTAGCCGATCCGCGTTGCCAACTCTCGCCCACGCTTCCGCGAGAGGATGGCGATAGAACAAGGCCAGCGGTACGGATACGACGATCAACAGAGCTTCGTCGAACGGTCCGGGGATAGGCAGTAGACCGAGAGCCGCCAACCACCTGAGCGGCTTCGGGATGCGCTTGTCCGCCGCGGCGATCCTTACCGCGCGGAGGGTGTTTCGGAGAAACGAGAGGACCGCTTGCATGAGTCCAGAGTAGGTGACTTATCGTCGGTCGGGCCAGAGGGCCCTTACCTGGGCCAGTGTTCCGGAATGACGCCTGAGCCCGGGTTGTGTGTCGCGTATGCCGGGTGAGATGATCGACGTCCCGGCCCAAAGGAGCGACGATGTACAAAGCTCGCCTAATCGTGCAGGTCAAGGCAGGACGCTTCAAGGAGTACCTCGGGATGACCGAGAAGATGAATGATCTAGCTCGGAGCCGGGGCTGGACAGAGGCGACGTATTTAATCCCGACAGTCGGGACCGCTAACCAGATCATCGCCGAGTTCGAATATCCGGACCTTGCGTCCTTCGAGCGAGAGGGAGACGCGTCTTTTGCCGACCCGGAGATGATGGCGATCGTTAAGGACGCGGTGGACTGCCTCGTCGACGGCTCGATACACAGCGAGCTTCTTCAGACGATCTCAACCGCAGATATGGCCTGAGCCGCACGGGCCATTTCGCGTTCGGCCTAAAGCCTCAGCTAACGGCTCGGGGGCCTTCACGGTCAACTCACTTGCCTGGGCGAGCGTCCTCTCGCCTGAGCCGCGGAGAGCGTCAGCCGGCTGGGAGGCGGACGTCCGAGACGTCGAGGCCGAGCGAGTTCGCGAGTCGCACGCCGTGGTTCAGCTCCTCGCGGAGGCGCTCGCGGTCGCGCGATTCCATCAGCGTGCCGATGACCTCTCGCGCTTTCGGCCGCCAGAGGACGTGGTTCGCGAAGATCGGCAGCATCGTGTTCGCGGCGTCGACCAGCCGCCCGCGCACCTTCTTGCCCGCCGACTGGAGCAGGACCCGCTCGTACGCCATCCCGGCGCCGTGGTGGATGCCGTCGTCGACCGCGAGCCGGTTGCAGAGATCCTCGAGCACTGTCCCGCGCGACGACTTTGCGATCAGCCGGAAGCGCGGGATGATCAGCCGCTCGAAGAAGACCTGCATCAGGAAAACCTTCTCCTCGAGCAGATCCGCCTCGAGGAACATGTGCGCGAGTTCGTCGAGGTACGGATCGCGCTCCCCTTCCCCACCGACCTGGCCGATCAGCCGCAGCCACGCCTCGGTGTGCCGCGACTCGTCCTGCACCATCGTCGAGTAGTAAAGGCGCGCCTCCGGGTCGGGCGCCGCGGCGAGCAGCTGCGACGCCATCTCGCACGCGAAGACGTCGGCCTGGAGCTGCTGCATGATCACCGAGCGCCAGATGTCCCGCCGGCGGGCTTGCCGCTCAGCCGATCCCTTGCCCTCCGGTACGAACGGCATCTCGCCCCACGGCACGTCGTCGACCTGCCACTCCTGGTGCTTCGCCAGGTGGTAGAAGCGAAGGACGCCCGCGTACTCGTCCCGCGCG
>DASXKE010000156.1:0-16618 GCA_036496985.1 Gaiellaceae bacterium
ACGAAGCTGCCGACGATCTGGCCGCCGGCGAAGCCGAGTTCGATGCGAACGCGCTCGTCAGCCACTCGCGCAGACTACTTCCGACAGCACACCGTGGACGGAGTCAGGGTGCACGAAAGCGACCTCGAGGCCGAACATCCCGCGCCGCGGGATCTCGTCGATCAGCTCCGCGCCGGCCTCGGAGAGGTGCGCGAGCGCAGCACGAATGTCCTCGACCTCGTACGCAACGTGGTGCATGCCGGGACCCCGCTTGGCGAGGAAACGGCCGACCGGCGTGTCGTCGCCGAGCGCGCCCAGCAGCTCGAGCCGGCTCGCTCCCACCCGGATCGACGCCGCCTCGACGCCCTGCTCCTCGACCCGCGAGCGGTGCTCGAGGCGCGCACCGAAGAGGCGCTCATACGTGGCGAGCGCGCCGTCGAGGTCCTCGACCGCAAGACCGACGTGATGCACGGAGCCCGGCGTCTCCATCCTCCGGCGATCGTATTTGAAAGACTCGGCGCCACGGTGCGCGTCTCGGCCCTGGCTCTCGTTCTCGCCGCTGTGCTCCTCGCGGGCTGCGGCAGCGGGCACAGCAGCGCGTCGAACGGCGAAGCATCGAAGTCACCGAGCCAGGTGCTCGCCGATGCAAAGACCGCGGCCTCGAGCGCGAGCTCGTCCCACGTGGCCGGGAACATCGACTCGGCCGGGACGAAGATCGGCCTCGACCTCTCGATGGCTCGCGACAAGGGCGCGAAGGGATCGATGTCCACGAACGGCGTGAGCTTCGACCTCGTCCGGATCGGCGACACGCTCTACATCAAGGGCAGCGACGCCTTCTGGAAGCAGAACGGCGGAGCGCTCGCCGCGCAGCTGCTCCACGGCAAGTGGCTCGAGGTCTCCGGCACCACGGGGAAGTTCCGCTCACTTGCCGCACTGACGAACATCGGCCTGCTCCTCGGCAAGGTGAGCTCGACCCACGGCAAGCTCGTCAACGACGGCCAGGTGACCTACCGCGGAGCGCAGGCGGTCAGGATCAGGGACACCTCCGACAACAGCAAGTTCTACGTCGCCGCAACCGGCAAGCCGTATCCCGTGGCGCTCGTCGGCGGCAAGGCGAACCAGTCGGGGACGATCACGTTCGACGACTGGAACAAGCACGTCACGCTGACGACGCCGAGCGGGGCCATCGACCTCTCCAAGCTCGGCGGCTAGACCGGCGGAAGGGTGCTGCCACCGGCGTCGGTGGCGACGACGCGCGGCACACCGACGGTCTCGGATGCGCTCGACTCCGCTTCGACGTCCACGACGAGCGCTTGCAGCTCTTCGCGAACGAGCGTCTCCTTTTCGAGCAGCGCCGCCGCGATCCGGTCGAGCGGGGCCCGGTGCTTGTGCAGCAGCCGTAGGGCCTCCGCGTAGGCACCGTCGGTCAACCGCGCCTGCTCCTCGTCGCGCGTCCGCTTCGTCGTCTCCGAGAGCGAGTAGTTGTCGGCCCGCATCGTGCGCGAGGAGACCGAGTCGGACATGCCCCACTCGAACACCATCGCGCGGGCGATCTCGGTCACCTTCTCCAGGTCGTTGGCCGCGCCGTTCGTGACCCGGCCGAACACGACCTCTTCGGCAGCGCGGCCGGCGAGGGCGACGATCATCCGGTCGACGAGCTCCTCCTTCGTGTGGAGGTAGCGATCCTCCTCGGGCAGGTAGAACGCGTAGCCGAGCGCGTTTCCGCGCGAGACGATGGTCACCTTCTGCAGCTCCATGACGGAGCCCATCAGGTGCGCCATCAGGGCATGACCGCCTTCGTGGTAGGCGAGGATGCGGCGCTCCTTCTCGGTCAGCATCTTGCGCTGCTGGAGGCCGGCGACGACTCGCTCGAGCGCCCAGTCGAAGTCCGCCTGTGTGATCGCCGAGGCGCTGCGCCGGCCGGCCTTGATCGCGGCCTCGTTGCAGACGTTCGCCAGCTCGGCGCCCGTCAGCCCGGAGGTCTGCCGCGCCACCGTGGCGAGATCGACGTCGTCGAGATTGAGCGGCTTGCCGCGCGTGTGGACGCGGAGAATCGCTTCGCGGCCGGCAAGATCCGGCGGCGGCACGAGCAGCTGGCGGTCGAAGCGACCCGGGCGCAGAAGCGCCTGGTCGAGATCCTGGATCCGGTTCGAGGCGCCCATGACGACGACCTGCTCGGCACCCTCGAAGCCGTCGAGCTCGACGAGCAGCTGGTTGAGCGTCTGATCCTGCTCGCGGTTGAAGCCGTGCCCGGAGCGCTGCGCTCCGACGGCGTCGAGTTCGTCGATGAAGACGATTGCGGGCGCGTTCTTGCGCGCCTCGTTGAAGAGCTTGCGGATGCGGGCCGCGCCGAGGCCCGCGAACATCTCGACGAACGACGACGCGGACGCGCTGTAGAAGTTCGCGCCGGACTCGTGGGCGACCGCCTTCGCGAGCAGCGTCTTTCCCGTGCCCGGCGGGCCATACAGGAGCAGACCCTTCGGCACCTTCGCGCCGAGCAGCTGGAAGCGCTTCGGCTCGCGCATGAACTCGACGACCTCCATCAGCTCACCGCGAACCTCTTCGACCCCGGCGACGTCGTTCCAGCCGACCTGCGACTTCGTGCCGCGCACCATGTTGGCGGGCGTGGTCCGCGGCATCATGCCGGCCGTCTTCCAGAGCAGCCAGACCATGACGATGACGAGGGCAAAGAAGGCGAGCGGGAGCCAGGTCGTGGCGAAGTTCGCCAATTGATCAAAGAAATGGCCCACCATCCGTTGGTCTCATCGGCAGCAGGGCTGGCATCCCTTAGCCGAGTGATGCAATCCGTCAGCGAAGAGCTCTCAGAGCGGGCTCGAGCCGCTGCCGCGTGGTCAGCACGCCCTCGAACAGATCGCCGTGCCGGCGGACGCGATCGACGACGACGTCCATCGTGAACGCCGACGCGTCGAGCGACTCGCCGACCTCGTCCCAGCGGAGCGGAGTCGAGACGGGAGCGCCCGGCCGCGGCCGCACCGAGTAGACGGAGGCGATCGTCTTGCCCTCGCCGTTCTGGTTCGCGTCGATGAGCACGCCGCGCCGCTTCGCCTTCGACCACTCCGTGGTCACCAGCCCGCGATGCGTGCGCGCGAGCGCGCCCGCGACGATCTCGCAGAACTCACGCGTCTGCGCGTACGTGTAACGCCGCTCCACGGGAACGAGCACGTGCATGCCGTCGGCGCTCGAGGTCTTCGCGAAAGCGTCGAGCCCGAGCGCGTCGAGCGCCTGCTTGACGAGGAGTGCCACCTGCACGACCTCGCCGAAGCCGACGTCCGGCGACGGATCGAGATCGAAGAGGACGAAGTCGGGACGCTCGGGCTTGTCGACACGCGAGTACCAGGCGTTCATGTCGATGCAGCCCATGTTCGCCATCCAGATGAGCGCGTCGGCGTCGTTCACCACGGGCGCGTCGATCCAGCGCTGCTTCGGCGGCCGCTCGCGCGTCGAGACCTGCACGTGAAAGCGCGGGATCCAATCGGGCATGCCCTTCGGCGCGTCCTTCTGGAAGAACGCCTTGCCGAACGCGCCGTCGGGATAGCGGCGCATCGTGAACGGCCGGCCGCGCAGGTGCGGGACGAGCACCTCTGCGACCTCGCGGTAGTAGTAGATCAGGTCGCCCTTCGTGATGCCCTCGTCGGCCCAGAAGACTTTGTCGAGGTTGGAGAGCTTCACCCTGCCCTCCCTCGCCTGCGCGGGCCGCTCGCGCCGCACGTCCTCGGCGGCCTTGTCCGTGCGCAGTCCCTGGAACGACGGAGCGCGCAGGTGCCCGTCGTGCGTCCACTCGGCGAACTCGACCTCGGCGACGAGCGTCGGCTCGACCCAGACCACGTCGCCCTTGCGGACCTTCGGCATCTTGGGGACGACCCGGAACGGTGACTCGTCGCGTCGCAGCGGCTCCAGCTGCGCCAGCAACTCCGCGATCTCGCGCTCGCCGAATCCGGTGCCCACGTTTCCGACCCACTCCCAGGTGCGCCCACGCCGAACGCCCAGCACGAGCGCGCCGAAGCTCCCACTGCGCCGGCCCTGCCCCTTCGTGTAGCCGCAGATCGCGAACTCCTGACGCCCGTGCGTCTTGATCTTCAGCCAGTCGCGGCCGCGTCCACCTTCCGAGTAGCGCGACGACGAGCGCTTCGCCATCACACCCTCCAGGCCTTGCTCGGTCGCCGCCTCGAGCAACGCCTCACCGTCGTCGAACACGCCCGAGAGCTGGACGACCGCATTCGGCGCGAGCAGTTTCTCGAGCCGCTCTCTCCTCTCGGCCAGCGGGAGGCCGACAACGGGCTCGCCGTCCGCCTCGAGCAAGTCGAACACCTCGTAGACGAGATGCGCACTCCCCTGCTGCATCGCCGAGAAGCTGGCCTTCCCCGACTTGTCGAGCGCGACGACCTCGCCGTCGACGACCGCGTCGGGCGTACGCAGCGCCTTCACGAGCTCCTTCGCGACGAGCTCGAAGCGCTGCGTCAGGTCGTTGCCGCGCCGCGAGACGAGCTTCGCCTCGCCGCCGCGGACATACCCGAGCGCGCGGTAACCGTCCCACTTCGGCTCGAACTGCCAGCCCTCGCCGCGCGGCAGCTCCGCGGTCAGCGTCGCGAGCATCGGGCGGTAGACGCGCTGCGACCCGCTCTTCGCGGTCCCGTCGGCGCGCTTGCGGAGGATGAGCCAGTTCTTCTCGTCGCCGGAAAGATGCGCCGGCACGAGCGTCCATGTCCCCTCGAGCCGCTCGCCGTGCAACCGGACGGTGAGCCCACCGTCGGGTTTCTCCTCCACGAGCTCGTACGTGCCGCGGTCCCAGATCTCGACCGTGCCGGCGCCGTAGTTGCCCTGTGGAATCTCGCCCTCGAAGCTCCCGTACTCGAGCGGATGATCCTCGACGTGGACCGCGAGGTGCTGCTCGCCCGGCTCGAGCGGCACGCCTTTCGGCACCGCCCACGAGGCAAGGACACCGTCACGTTCGAGACGGAAGTCGTAGTGGAGACGCCGCGCGTCGTGCCTTTGCACGACGAAGATCGGTGCCTTCGTCTTGCCGCGCTTGCCCCCAAAAGGCTCGGGCGTCTGCTTGGGATCGCGCTTGCGCTCGTACTCAGAAAGCTTCTTGCTCACGGGCTTTTCCCGGTTTCGAGTTGTATGCCTGCCGTTTACACAACGAATACATGGCGGGGATAAGCCTGTGGACGCTGTGGACAGCGTCCACCGCCGAGGGCCCCGAACCTGTGTAAATCTGACACAAGCTACTCAGGCGAAGACGCCGAGCGAACGGAAGCGCGCGCGGCGGCGGCGACGGAGATCGTCGCCCGGAATCCCGTCGAGCTGGGCCAGCGACTCCCGCAAAGCCTGTCCGAGCAGCCGCGCGGCCATGTCGGGATCGATGTGCGCCCCGCCGACGGGCTCCGAGACGATCTCGTCCACCACGCCGAGCTCGAGGCAGTGCACCGCGTCGGGCCGGAAGGCGGCCGCGGCCTTCTTCGCCTGGCCGGCGTCGCGCCAGAGGATCGCCGCGCAGCCCTCGGGAGAGATGACGGAATAGATCGCGTTCTCCTGCATCAGGACCCGATCGGCGAGCGCGATCGCGATCGCGCCGCCCGAGCCTCCCTCGCCGATGACGCATGTCACGATGGGGACCTTCAGCCGAGCCATCGTCGCCTGTGACGCGGCGATCGCAGCGCCCTGCCCGTGCTGCTCGGCGACGACCCCCGGATACGCACCCGGCGTGTCCACCAGAGTCACGACGGGGAAGCCGTGCCGGCCGGCGAGCTCCATCGCGTCCATTGCCTTGCGGTACCCCTCGGGGTTCGGCATGCCGAAGCGCCGGGCTACGCGCTCGTGAGCGTCGCGACCTTTCTGCTGGCCGATGAGGACGATCGTGCGACCATCGAGCTTGCCGAGACCGGAGATCATGGCGCCGTCGTCGCCGATCGCCCGGTCGCCGTGCAGCTCGAACCAGTCGTCGAGCAGGCGCTCGACGTAGTCGAGCGTGTAGGGCCGCTCCTCGTGACGCGCGAGCTCGACCTTGCGCCAGATCTCCTCGTCGGTCTCCTCCTCGCTGACTCGCGCGAGCTGACGTTGGAGCCGGTCGAGCTCACCCGACAGCTTTGCGCCGCCGAGCAGCGGGAGGTTCCTCAGGCGGCCGAGCCGCTCCCGCAGACGCAACTCGTGCTCAGTCGGGGGCATCGAACAACCTCAGCAGGCGGGCGAGCGTGGGCCGCAGCTCCGGCCGCGGCACGATCGCGTCGATATGGCCATAGCGAAGGTTCTGTTCCGCGCGGCCGAAGTCCTCGGGAAGCTTCTCGCGCGTGATCTCCTGCACGACGCGCGGCCCCGCGAACGACATGAGCGCGTTCGGCTCCGCGAGCAGGACGTCGCCCAGCGTGGCGAAGCTCGCGAGCACCCCGCCGGTGGTCGGGTCGGTCATCACGCAAACCAGCGCCTGTCCGGAGTCCTTGAGGTCCTCGACCGCCGCCACGGTCTTCGGCAGCTGCATGAGCGCGAGGATTCCCTCCTGCATGCGGGCGCCGCCCGAGCTCGTGACGGCGACAAGGGGCATGCCCGCCTCGGCGGCCGAGTCGCAGGCGCGCGAGAGCTTCTCGCCCACCACGCTGCCCATCGAACCGCCCATGAAGGCGAAGTCCATGACGGCGAGCTCGCAGCGGCGTCCCTCGATCGCAGCCTGCCCGATCACCATCGCGTCGGAGAGCCCGGTCTCCATCTCGGCCTCGGCCAAGCGCTCGGTGTACGGCCTGAGATCGAAGAAGCCGAGCGGATCCTCGGAGTGCAGCTCCGTCGCCTCTTCCGTGAACGAATCCGGGTCGGCTAGCGACGCAATGCGTGCCCACGCCCGCATCCGGAAGTGATGGCCGCACTGCTCGCAGACCCAGAGGCTCCGCTCGAGCTCGTCGTCGCGGTAGTGCGAGTGACAGCTCGGGCAGGTGTTCGGGTGATCCGGCGGAGGGCTCGGCTGGTCGTTGGTCTCGACCGAAACGTCGACATTGGCCACGTCGCCAGCTTAGACCTACGACCGAGAGAGCCGGTTGCGACCCCGCTCAGTAGCCGAGAGCCGCGGCCAGCCGCTCGAGCTTGCCGACGTTCGCCGGGTCGGGAGCGAGGCCGGTGAAGCCGACGCCGACCAGCTTGCCGCTGTCGAGGACGCGCGCGAGCAACTGCTCGACCTCGTCGAGCGACGGCCCGCCCGGCTCGGGCATGAAGACAGCGAGCTCACCGGGGTCGAAGACGTCGCAGTCGAGCGCGACGTAGACGGCATCCGAACGCTCGAGCAGCGTGTCCGGATCGTCCCCGATCCCGGCCGTCGCAATGAACTCCTCCTCGGGCGGATCGAGGTTGCGGGTTCCCCAGAGAGCGACGTCGGCAGCGGCGATCGTGCCCCGGTCGATCAGCATCCGCAGCGGCATCCCCCACTCGTTGCCGGACGGAGATGTCGCGGGCGTGTTGAGGTCGCCGTGCGCATCGAGCCACACCACGGCCACCCGTCCGTGCCGGGCGGCAAGCCCTTCGACCGCGCCGACGTGCGAGCAGCAGCAACCGCCGAGCACGAGCGGCCGAGCCGGCAGGTCGGAGGCAACGGCGAGCGTCTGCATCGCGAGCGTCTCCTCCTCGACGACGGCGACCTCGGGATAGTCGAGCGCGAGCGACGCCGCCTCGACCATCGCCTCGCCGCCGTCGCCCCAGGCCCGCCGCACGCGGATGAGCCCGGCGGCGAACGACCGGCCGCAGCTGTGGCACTCGTAGCCCTCGTCGATCGCGACAGCGGTCAGCGTCCGGCAGTCGGGGCATCTCGCGCGCAGCAGGCTCATTCGAGGGTCTTCTCGAAGGCCACACCACACGAGTCGACGCGCATGCCGACGCGCTCGTAGAGGGCGACGGCGCCCGTCTCGTTCTGCGTGTCGACGTCGAGCGTGACGCGGGTCGTGCCGCGGCGCCAGAACTCGCCGAACGTCCGCTGCAGCAGCGCCTTCGCCAGCCCCTTGCCTCGCCAGGCGGGCCGGACCCCGATCGCGCCGACGTAGCCGCCGCCCGCGAGACTCAGATCGTTGCGTGTGACGGCCGCGAGCTCGTCGCCGTCGCGGACGACGAACCAGATCGGTCCGTCCTCATCGCGGTGCTGGCCCTGGCGGCGCTCGAGCCACTCGGCGAACGGCTGCGGATGCCACTCCCAGTGCTCGGCGAACGCCTCGTTCAAGGCATCGTAGAACGCCTTGTACTCGTCGTCGCGCAGCTCATCCAGGACGAGCCCGGCCGGAAGCTCCGGTACCGACGGCTCCTCGGTCAGCTCGATCGCCATTTCGTAGAAGCGGCGCACCTCGCGATAGCCGCGCGACTCGAACAGTGCGCGCGCCGCGGAATCGGGCTCGGCGGCGCCTGCCTGAGCGCGCTTCACGCCCTCCGTCCGGGCGAAGGCCTCGCCGCGCTCGAGGATCTGCGTCCCAATGCCACGACCCTTGTCGGCGACGAAACCACGGATGCTCGCTGCCTCTCCATGCACGCCGTACATCGCCCCGGCGACGATGCGATCGCCCTCCTCCCAGACCCAGGCCTCCTTGTTGTACTGCTGGAACATGAGGACGTCCGCTCCGGTGAAACGGCCAGGCCTGCCGTAGAAGCGTTCCTCGTCGGCAGAGATGAGCGCCGCGACGGCCGGTGCGTCGCCGTCGACGAACGGACGGATGTTCATGTGATCACCTTCTCCCAGACGACCTGTTCCGTGTCGACGACCATGCCCACGCTCTCATAGAGCTTCGTCGCCCCCGTCGGATTCTCGGAGTCGACCCCGAGACCGACCCGCCGCTGGCCGCGTCGATGGAACTCGCGAAAGCTCTCGAGTAGCAGCGCCGTCGCGAGGCCGCGGCCACGCCACTCGCGACGCACGCCGAGCGCCCCGATCCAGCCGCCGCCCGACCGCTCCGGATCGTTGCGCGTTGCGGCCACGACTTCCTCGCCGCTGCGCACCAGGAACCACAGCGACGGGTCGTGATCCGACTTCGCGACCTGTCGCTTCCACCAGTCGTCGAACCGCGTCGGCTTGAACTCCCAGTGGTCTTCGAACGCCTCTTCGAGCGCGGCGTGGAACGCACCCGCGAGCCCGGCAGAGAACGCCTCGAGCCGAAATCCCGCCGCAAGCACGGGAGCCTGCGGCGGATCGTCGCCGAGCTCGATCGTCATCTCCCAGAAGCGGCGCACCTCGCGGTAGCCGCGGCCTTCGAACAGCGGGGCCGCCGCGACATCCGCCCCGAGACTGACGCTGTGGACTCGCGACACCCCGACCGCGCGCAGTCGGTTCTCGCTCCGGTCGATCAGCTGCGAGCCGAGTCCCCGCCCACGCCAGTCGCGATGCACGACACCGACCGATACGCCTCGGGCGTGCTCGTCCTTCTCGACCCAGCCGAGCGCAACGATCTCGTCTGCTTCCTCGAACAGCCACGTGTCGTGCGGAAGATCCGACTCGGAGAGCCAGGCCGTGACATCCGGCACCCCAAGTCGGGACGGCCTGCCAAACAGATGGGTCTCGTCGTCGGCGAGCAGCGCCGCGATCGCCGGAAAGTCCTCCTTGGTGAACGGGCGGATGCTCAAGGCACGAGCGAGTCGAGGCCGTCTGCGAGGCCGGCCAGGCTCCGCAGCTCAACGTCGGGCTCGGGCTCGGCCTCCTCGCCGAGCCGGTTGATCCAGATCGTTCGCAGGCCGAGGCCGGACGCGGGCGCAATGTCGTGGAAGAGGCTCGCGGCCACGTGGACATGGCGCCCGCGCTCGGCTCCGCTGCGCGCAAAGAACTCGTCCCAGTGTTCACGCGCCGGCTTGTAGGAGCCGATCTCGGACGCGACGACGGTCAGATCGAACTCGACTCCGAGCCGCGCGAGCGACGCGTCGAGGAGATCGCGGTCGGTATTCGACAGGACGGCGAGCCGCCAGCCGCGAGCGCGCGCCTCCTCGAGCGCCGCCGGCACCTCCGCGAACGGCTCCCAGTCCGGCAGTGATGCTCCGAGCGCGTCCTCCTCGTCGGGCGGTGCGCAGAGC
Source organism: Gaiellaceae bacterium (assembly GCA_036496985.1). Taxonomy (GTDB): domain Bacteria; phylum Actinomycetota; class Thermoleophilia; order Gaiellales; family Gaiellaceae; genus Palsa-739. The sequence goes on from DASXKE010000156.1 coordinate 10,018, forward strand.
CGGGCAAGCGCGACCGCCATCACCTGGCGGTACGTCCGCGCCGAATCCTCCCGCTGGACCTGCGGCTCGACCTCGTGATAGGCGTGCAGCCGCTCGCCGCTCCGCGCCGCCCCGAACAGCCGCTCGAGCTCACGACCGATCCCGCCGTTCCAGTCGATCAGCGTGCCGTAGCAGTCGAAGGTCGCCCACTTCTCCATGGGCGCGAGCCTATCGAGGGCGGGAGCTCGCTCTTCGCTGTCTCGTCGCGCGTCCGGCGCGCTGGAGGACTAGTCCTCGAACCGCTGGAAGACGACGCAGGCGTTGTGCCCGCCGAATCCGAAGCTGTTCGAGACGGCCACCTTCACGTCCGCGTCGCGCGCCACGTTCGGCACGTAGTCGAGATCACAGCTCGGATCCTCGACCTCGTAGTTGATGGTCGGCGGGAGCTTGCCGTCGCGAATCGCGAGGATGGTGAACAGGGCCTCGATCGCGCCGGCGGCGCCGAGGCAATGGCCGGTCGCGCCCTTCGTTCCGGAGACAGGCGTCTTGTAGGCGTTCTCCTCGCCGAGCGCGTACTTGAGCATCTGCGTCTCGGACGAGTCGCCGATCGGCGTCGACGTCGCGTGGGCGTTGACGTAGTCGATCTCGTCCGCGCCGACGCCGGCGTCGCCCAGCGCCATCTTGAACGCGGTAACGGGGCCGGTCGGATCGGGCTCGGTGATGTGCCTCGCATCGGACGAGAGGCCGTAGCCGGACACCTCCGCGTAGATCCGCGCGCCGCGCGCCTTCGCATGCTCGAGCTCCTCGAGCACCAGCAGCGCCCCGGCCTCGCCCATCACGAAACCGTCCCGCTCGGCGTCGAACGGCCGAGACGCGCGGGCCGGATCGTCGTTGCGGCGCGAGAGCGCCCGCATCGCGCCGAAACCGGCGATCCCGACCTCGCACACCGCGGCCTCCGTACCGCCGCAGAGCATCACGTCGGCGCGACCGAGCCTGATCGCGTCACAGCCGTCGCCGATGGCCATGTTCGAGGCGGCACAGGCAGTGCACTCGGAAAGAAGCGGTCCACGCGTGCCGAGCTCGATCGAGACCCAACCGGCACCGAGGTTCGGAATGATCGCCGGGATCGAAAACGGGTTCACGCGATCCGGCCCGCGCTCGACGAGCACGGAATGGCACTCCTGGAACGACTGCAGCCCGCCGATGCCGGTTGCTACGGCGGCGCCGACCCGGTCCGGCTCCTTCTCGATCTCGAGGCCCGAGTCGGAGACCGCCTGCCGTGCCGCGGCGAGGATCAGATGCGTGAAGCGGTCCATCCGCCGCGCGGCCTTGCGGTCGACCCAGTCGGTGGGGTCGAAGTCCTTCACCTCGCAGGCGAAATGCACCGCGTAGTCGGTGTGGTCGAAGGCCGTGATCTCACCCGCGCCCGACTCGCCCGCGAGCAGGCTCGACCAGGTCGACTCGACGTCGAGCCCGAGGGGCGTCACCGCGCCCAGCCCCGTGACGACGACGCGTCTGCGTCCGTTGAGAGAACCGTTATCCGAAGTCACTACATTCCAAGTCCGCCGTCGACGAGCAGCACGTCCCCTGTAATGAACGATGCTTCGTCGGAGCAGAGGAAGCGTACTGCGCCGGCTACGTCCATCGGCTCTCCGAGCCGGCCGAGTGGCGTGTTGCTGAGCATCGCCGAGGTCGCTTCCTCGGGCAGGACGTCGGTGAGCTGCGTCCGCACGTAACCGGGAGCGACGACGTTCGCGCGCACTCCGCGACTGCCGAGCTCGCGGGCGAGCGACTTCGTGAAGCCGATGATCCCGGCCTTCGATGCTGCGTAGTTGGTCTGCCCCCAGTTGCCGTGCACGCCGACGATCGACGAGACGTTGACGATCGAGCCGGCGCGCTTCTTCATCATCGGGCGGCACACGGCGCGGCAGGTGTAGAAGACCGACGAGAGGTTCGTCTCGATCACCGTACGCCAGTCTTCGTCGGACATGCGGGCGAGAAGGCCGTCGCGCGTGAGGCCGGCGTTGTTGACGAGGATGTCGAGGTCGCCGGCTTCCTCGACGAGCCGGGCGGCGTCCTCGGCGCTCGAGACGTCGGCCTGGAGGGCGCGGCCGCCGATCTCCTTGGCCAAGGTCTCGGCTTCGTCGGCTCCGGTGCGGTAGCCGATCACGACGTCGGCGCCGGCTGAGGCGAGCTGCTCTGCGATCGCGCGGCCGATTCCCTTCGATGCGCCCGTGACGAGAGCCCGCCTGCCCTCGAGCGAGCAGAACGTCATCGGCGGCCCATCAGTTCTCGGCGAGTAGCTCGGGCAGCCGCTCGAGCGCCTCGATGCTGTTGATCGAGACGGTCTTCACGCTCCGGTCGATGCGCTTCACGAGCCCGGAGAGCACATTGCCCGGCCCGACCTCGACGAACGTGCGCGCGCCGTCTTTGATCAGCTCGGTCGCGGACTGGGTGAAGCGCACCGGCGCAGTGAGCTGGTCGACGAGCAGCGGGCCTATCCGGTGCGCCGACTCGACGCGGGCCGTGACGGTCGACATGAACGGCGCGACCGGCTCCTGGAATCGCACCTTCTCGATCGCGGGGCGGAGGCGGTCCGCGGCGCGCGCGACGAGCGGCGAATGGAAGGCACCGGAGACCTTGAGCTTGACGGCGCGGCGAGCTCCGTGGCTCTGCGCCTGCTCGATGCACTCGAGCACGGCGAGATCCTCACCCGAGACGACGACCTGCCCGGGGCAGTTGTAGTTGGCCGGCCAGACGCCGAGGATCTTGCGGCAGAGACCTTCGACCACCTCGTCGGTCAAGCCGAGAATCGCCGCCATCGAGCCGGGGTTGCGAGCCGCTGCGTCCGCCATTGCGAGCCCGCGCTCGCGCACGAGGGCGATCGCCTCCTCGATGGTCATCGCCTCCGCGGCTGCGAGCGCCGCGAACTCCCCGACCGAGTGGCCGATGACGAAGTCGGCCTCGATGCCGCGCTCCCGCAGGGCGGCGAGCATCGCGAGCGAGGTGGCGACGAGCGCCGGCTGCTGCACCGCGGTGTCGTAGAGCTCCTCGGCGTCGGCATGGAAGCAGAGTCGCTCGAGATCGAGCCCGCTCGCCGCGCTTCCGCGGCGGAAGACGTCCATCGCAGCAGGAATGGCCTCGGCGAAGTCGCGACCCATCCCGGCCTCGAACGAGCCCTGTCCGGGAAAGCAGAAGGCGATCTTGTTCAAGCCGCGGCCGTCTCCGACGGCCGGGTCTTCTCGCCGGGCGCTGCCGGTTCCGCCGGCGGCGCTTCCAGCCGACGAGTCCAGCGCATCAACGCGCTCCCCCACGTGAGACCGGCACCCATACCCGTCATCAATACGAGATTCCCCGCCTGAAGCCTGCCGTCTGCCTGCGCTTCGGCAAGCGCGAGCGGAATCGAGCCGGAGGACGTGTTGCCGTAGCGGTCGACATTGATCACCACCCGATCCGACGGAATCCCAAGCTTCTTGGTTGCGTGATCGATGATGCGAACGTTCGCCTGATGTGGGACATAGACGTCGACATCCTCCACGGTCGCCCCGTAGCGCGCGAGCACGTTCTCGGCCGATTGCACGAGAACGCGCGTTGCAAACTTGAAGACCTCGCGGCCGTTCATCTTCACGAACTGCTCCGGATCCTCGAATCGGCGGGAACCGCTGCCCGGAAGCCAGAGATGCTCGCCGCCGGCGCCGTCGGCGCCGAGCTCGAACGCAAGGAAGCCTGCTTCGTTCGAGGGCTCGAGGACCACAGCACCCGCACCGTCCCCGAAGAGGACGACCGTCGACCGGTCGCTCGAGTCGAGGATCCGGGAGAGCACGTCGCCGCCGATCACGAGCGCGCGCTTGGAAAGCCCCGCGGCGATCATCCCGTACGCCTGGACGATCGCGTACATGAAGCCGGTGCAGCCGGCGGAGAGGTCGTACGCCGCCGCGTCTTTGGCGCCGAGCTGGTCGGCGAGGAGCGCCGAGGTCGACGGAAACATCATGTCGGGCGTGACGGTGGCGACGAGCAGGAGGTCGATGTCCGACCCGTCACTGCCGGCCTGTTCGAGCGCGTCCCGAGCCGCCGGGAGCGAGAGATCCGACAGCGCCTGATCCTCCGCAGCGATCCGCCGCTCGCGAATTCCCGTGCGCTCCATGATCCACTCGTCCGACGTGTCCACGAGCTGCGAGAGGTCGTCGTTCGTGACCACGCGCTCGGGTGCGTAGGCCCCGATGCCCGAGATCGTCACGGGAACGCCGGCGTCGCCGATCATCAGCTCTCGCTGCCCACGAACACGGTGAGCATCGCCTCGGCCGCGACTTCGCCCCCGACGCTCGCGCGGCCCTGCCCCTTCGCGATCGGTCCGCGCACGCGCACGAACTCACACTCGAGCTCGAGCTCGTCACCCGGCTCGACGACCCGCTTGAAGCGGCAGTCGTCGATTCCGGCGAAGAAGGGGACCTTGCCGCGATTCGCCTCGTCCGCGAGCACCGCGACGGCGCCGCATTGCGCGATCGCCTCGATCGTCAACACACCGGGCATCACCGGGCGGCCGGGGAAATGCCCCGGAAACCACCATCCGTCCTCGGGCACACGCAACAGCCCGCGCACCTTGCGGCCGGGCTCGAGCTCGAGCACCTCGTCGACAAGCAGGAACGGAGGGCGGTGCGGGATGATCGCCTCGATCGTCTCCCGCCCGAACGGCGTCGCGAGATCGGTCATGCGACGTCGCGCTGCTCAAGCCGCTCGCGGAGCCGATTGCGGCCCCGGTGCGCGTGACACTTCGCCGTCCCGACCGGCATGCCCGCTGCGGCCGCGATCTCCTCGAACGTGTAGTCGAGTGCGTCCTTGAGGACGATCACCTGTGCCTGCTCCGGCGAGATGTCTGCCAGCGAGTTGCAGAGCTCGCGCCTCAGCTCCGTCATGCGGACGCCGCGGGTCGGGTCGTGCTCCACCTCGATCGGGAGCTCTTCGGGGAGCGGATCGTGGGCGCGTGTCCGCTGCCGCTCTGCCACGTCGCGACAGGTGTTCACGACGAGCCGGTGCAGCCAGGTCGAGAACTGCGCCTCACCCCGGAACTGTTTGAGCCGCACGCAGAGCTTCGCGAGTGCCTCCTGCGCTGCGTCGCGCGCATCCTCGGGATCCCGCAAGAGATGCCGCGCCAGCCGCTCCACCCGCGGCGCGTGTCGGACGCAAAGCGCTTCGAGTGCGCGGGCGTCGCCGTCCTTGGCGCGGGTGACGAGAATCGGGTCGCTGAGGCCCGCGTAGTCGAGACCGCGCTCGCGCAGCGGCTGCCTGATCCTCCCCACAGCCGCGTTAGTCTAGATGCGGGTGTCGGATCTCTCGTCCGCCTCTGTCGACGCGTTGCTGCAGGGGCGGCTCGGTCGCCCTTACACCTTCGTCGCGGAGTGCCCGTCGACGCAGCGGCTGATCGATGCAGACGCCGCCGAGGGCACCACGGTGGCTACCGATCTCCAGACTCACGGTCGCGGCAGGCTCGGGCGCACCTGGGATGCGCCGCAGGGGACGGCGCTGCTCTTTTCGGTCCTCCTGCGCCCGCAGCCGCCGATGGCGATCTGGCCGGAGCTCTCACTCGTCGCCGGCGGCGCGGTGGCGGCGGCGCTGCGTGAGCAGACCGGGGTTGCGGCCGAGCTGGGCCACCCGAACGACGTGCTCGTGGCCAGACGGAAGCTCGCGGGAGTCCTGCCCGAGGCGACGGCCGGAAGAGTCGTGCTCGGGGTCGGCGTCAACGTCAACCAGACGGCCGGCGAGCTCCCCGCGGAGACAGCCAAGCCGCCGACCTCGCTCCGCGTCGAGACCGGCCGCGAGTGGCCGCGCGCGCAGCTACTCGCCGCAATCCTGCTCGAGCTCGAGAACCGCTACGACGACTGGCAGCGGCTGCACGCGAACCGCTGAGCGTCAGTGCAGGTTGGGGTGCTGCTCGCGGAAGCTCCGCGCGGCTTCGATCGCCGCGCCGAGGTTCAGGCCCTTGTCCTTCGCCTGCTTGATCAGCATCACGGTCTCGAGCGCGTCGATGTCGTAGATCCGCTGCTTCTTGCCCTTGGTCGGGATCTGCGCCTTGTTCGTCCAGTAGTCGAGCTGCATCTTCGAGATCCCAGCGATCTGGCAGACCTGACCGAGGTACAGCTCGACCTTGTCGAGGTGATCCGCCAAATTGATGGGTTCGAGAAGATCGACCTGCCGGCTGACCGCCATCCTTGCCCTCGCCGCGTCGGTTTCTGACCCCCTTCGCGAGTTATAAAGACCCCGCGCTGCTTTTGGAAGGGGTGTGCTGTGATCAGCCAGCGCTCGGCTGCGAGTCGGCCGGCTCGACGGCCGCGTCCTCGCCGTTCGTCTCCTCCGACTCGACCACGGGAGCGAGCGCCGAAACGGTTTCGTCGTCGCCGCGGAGGCGCATCACGATTACACCCTGCGTCGAGCGGCCGAGCCGCTTGACATCTTCGACCGGGATCTTGATCACGGTGCCGGCGGTCGAGATGAGCATCACCTGGTAGCCGTCGCGCACGACACGCGAGCCGACGAGATGGCCCCGCGCCTCGGTCAGCTGCACGGTCTTGACGCCCATGCCGCCGCGGCCCTTGACCGGGTACTCGCTGACGCGGGTGCGTTTGCC
>DASXKE010000157.1:0-32837 GCA_036496985.1 Gaiellaceae bacterium
CGTGCTGGAGAACTTCGGCCCGCACAGCTTCCCCGCTTTCACGGAGGAGTCGGAAGACCTCCCCGTCTGGATGCACAGCGCCGGCTACGACACCGCGCTCGTCGGCAAATACGTCAACTCCTACACCGACGCCTACGTCGACCACCGGATCCCGCCGGGCTGGGACGACTGGCAGGTGATGGACAGCATCCCGATGGAGGCGTACTACAACTACGACCTCAATCAGAACGGCACGCTCGTCCACTACGGGAACAAGCCGACCGACTACTCGACCTCGGTGCTGACCCACAAGGCCGTCGACTTCATCCACAGGGCACGGCGGCCGTTCTTCCTCTACTTCGCACCGGTCGCGCCGCATCTGCCTGCGATCCCGGCGCCCAAGGACCGCAACAAGCTCGAGAACATCGCGCCGATTCACGACCCCGCGTTCAACCAGAGCAACGTCGGCAAGGAGCCGTGGCGCTACTGGCACAAGGCCATGCTGAGCGCGGCGGCGCAGCTCTACATCAACCACGTCCGCATCCGCCAGGAGGAATCGCTGCTCGCCCTCGACCGCAGCGTCGCCAGCATCGAGCAGGCGCTCAGGTCACGTCACGAGCTGAACAACACGGTGATCCTCTACACGAGCGACAACGGCTTCCTCTGGGGCGAGCATCGGCTCGGCGGCAAGGTCTGGCCGTACGAGGAGTCGACGCACGTGCCTCTCATCGTCCGCACCCCGTGGACGCACTCGGCCAAGCGCAACAACCAACCCATCCTGAACATCGACCTCGCTTCGACCATCAGCGAGCTGGCCGGGGTCAAGCCCGGCCTGCCCCAGGACGGCCGCAGCTTCGTCCCGTTCCTCCACGGCAAGCAGGGGCCCTGGCGACACGCGTTCCTCGTCGAGTACCTCGGGCACGACCTGCTCAAGCAAGGCGGTCCGCCGCCATTCTCGGCCGTCCAGACGAGACGAAACCTGTATGTCGAGTACCAGAACGGCTGGCGCGAGCTCTACGATCTCAGGAAGGATCCCTGGGAGTTGAACAACCTCTCGGGCGACCCGGCGACGGATCTGCAGCAGGACAAGCTCAGCTTGATGCTGCAGCGCCTCGATACCGCCGTGGCAACGCCTCCGCGCTGAGCTCTCAGAAGACGAACGGCACGAGCATCTTCGACGAGCTCCTGTAGGCCGGATAGGCGTCCGGGAACTGTTGCGTCAGATAGCGCTCCTCGACAGTCGCGCTGTAGATGAAGTAGACCCCGGCGAGGCCGAGGGCGACGAGCCAGAACCAGCTGAGCGCGAACGCGGTGCCGATGCCGGCGACGAGGATCCCCGAGTAGATCGGGTGCCGGACGAGACGATACGGCCCGCTCGTCACGAGCTCGGGCTCCTCCTTCTGCGTCATCGGCGTGCCCCAGTTGCGCCCGATGTGGACGCGGGCCCAGATCGCGAACGCGAGACCCGCTGCGAAGAGGACGAGCCCGATCCCGGCAAGCCACGGATTCGAGTTGACGGCGTGGTTCCGAAGAACGCCGAAATGGACGAGGCCGAGCACCACGATGATGATCGGAATCCTGATCCGCAGCGTGCGAGACCAGGGTACGTGGCCGCGCTTCATCGAGAAGGCCGCCGTCAGCCAGTAGGCCCAGAACACCGCCCAACCGACGGCGAAGATGATCTCGACGGCCCGCATCGCGATCCATCGTTCCACGAACTCCGGCCGGTGCAGGGAAGGCCGAGGTCAGGCGGGAGCACGGTCGGCTGGGCCGGCGTTCCGGAATGACCCCTGACGTAGGTGTACGTCTTAGGCGCTGAGTGGTGGACCGAGAAGCGTCATGTGGTGCTTTTCGAAGATCGCGGCGATTGTTTTCCGGTCGGTTGTCCCGCTCCGGGTTGCCGGGCCGAGCTCCTCGTAGAATTTGTGTCCGCCGCCGGGGGTGTAGACCACGACGATCTCGCCCTGCTCGTCGGTCAGGTTGAGGAAGGCGTGGGGCACGTTGGAGGGTAGGTAGGCGAAGCCACCCTGCTCGATGGTGAAGATCTCCTCGCCGATCTGGATCTTGTAGCGGCCCTTCAGGGCGTGAATCGTCTCTTCCTGCCTGTGGTGGACATGCAAGGGCGGCCCACCCTTGGGAGCGACCTCGACGATGAAGTAGTCCAAGGCGCCGCCGGTGTCCTCGCCGGTGACCTTGAAGATGAGATCCCGTCCAGGCCCAGACTGGAGCCGCAGTCCCTCGCCGGGAGCGAGGACGGTGTACGGAGCCGTTGGCGAGATGGTGGTCATCAGTTCCTCCCTCGTTGGGCGGGCCTGTCCACTCGACCCGATATACTTCACACACGCAAACAAATCATCGCAAAACTACTTCACAATGTCAACTATTTCGCCTGATCCCGACAGCTGGCTCGCCGAACTTCCAGAACCCGACGCCTTCACCCCGGAGGAGTTCCACGCCTGGCGCGGTCTCATCCGCCTGCGGGAAACCGCCATGCGGGAGATCGACCGCCGCCTCCAGGAAAAGGGAGATCTTTCACTCGCCGACTACGGCGTCCTCGTCACACTGGCTACCCAACCCCAACTCAAGCTGCGGATGAGCGACCTCGGCGCCCAAAGGATGCTCACACCAAGCGGAATCACCCGGGTCGTCACCCGCCTCGAAAAACGCGGACTGATCAGTCGCGAACCGGACCCCGCAGACGGACGCGCCTCGTTCGCCTCACTGACCAGACCCGGGCTCGAAGCACTGCGTCACGCGCAAGTCGTCCACCACGCGACCGTGCGCGAGCTCTACCTCGCACGGCTCACACCCAAGGAGCTCGACCGCCTCGCGCAGCTCTTCGAGAAAGCGCTACCAGGCGTCGTCAGCGCTTCGAACTGGCCCCCAGCCCAGCCCCGAACAGGCAGCCCAACCGAGCCAGGTCTCGCCCCTTAGATCGCAGGCCTCGCCTGGGCCGGTGTTCCAGAATGACCTCTGAGCAGCGCGCGATCTCCTTTAAGGTTGACCCAGGGTGCAGATAGCGCTCGCGCTGATGCTCACGATTGTCTCGGCCTGCGCCCTCGATCTGGGGTATCTGCTCCAGCACGAAGTCGCAGCGAGACTGCCGCCGCTCTCGCTTCGGCGGCCGGTCGCTTCTGTGCGCTCACTCCTCGCCGAGCGGCGTTGGCTCATCGGCTCCGGAATCCAGGTTGGCGGCTTCGGCCTCTACGTCGTAGCGCTCGCGCTTGCGCCGCTTTCGCTCGTGCAGGCGGCCGCGGCGGGCGGCATCGGGATACTCGCCATCATGGTCTCCCGAATCACGCACGTTGCGCTCACCGGGCGCGAAAAGGTCGGGGCCGCTGTGTCGGTAGTCGGCCTGGCGCTCCTCGGCATCTCACTGATTTCCGTCCACGGCGAGGGAAGCGGAGCGACGGCCGTATGGGTGGCGATCTGGCTCGGCGCCTCGGTGGTAGGCGCGATCCTGTGCATTACGTTGGTCGCGCGCCCAATCGGGCGCGCAGCCGCATTGGGCATCGCCTCGGGAATTCTCTTCGCCGCCGGCGACGTGGCAACCAAGATGGCCGTCTCAGGCGGGCTTGAGAACGTGGCCTTTCTTGTCTGCCTGATCGTCTTCTACGCCGCCGGAACGGCTGTCCTCCAGGCCGCCTTCCAACGTGGCGGCGCACTGACGACGGCGGGCCTCTCTACCCTGCTGACGAACGCGCTACCGATCGCCGCGGGGATGGTGCTCTTTCACGAGCCGTTGCCTTCCGGCTTCGTCGGCGCCGCTCGAGTCGCAGCTTTCGCCGCAGTCATCGCGGGGGCCGTTCTGCTCGCCACGCGCAGTAAGGAGACCGAGCGGCAGCAGTCCGAGCCGGAACTGACTCGCTTCGCGCCGATTGCGCCGTGAAACCGCTCAGGCGTGAGGGCGCTCGCCTGGGCCAGTGTTCCGGAATGACCCCCGAGCGCTACTCGCGCTAGCGTGCCAACGTGGCGAAGCCGTTTTCACAAGCACACGGTTTGGCTTCGGGGCATCCCCCGGCAGACGCCATGCTCGACGGGCCTATGACCTGTTCGTTCTGCGGCCGCAACGAGGACGAGGTCGGTCGCCTTGTGAGGGCCGGTACCACCGACATTGCGATCTGCGAAGCCTGCGCCAGGCTCTGCCTCGACATCTTCGAGGAATTGCTGAGGTAAGGCCGCTCGACTGCGCGAGCGTCCTCACGCCTGAGCCCGCGCGAGAGCCGAGCTTGCTAGCTGTTCGCGGGATCCGGGTCCGGGCCCTGCATTGCCGATCCCGGCAGCGGGAACGGACGCGGGCGCGGGCGCTCGCGCTTCGGCTCGGGCTGCTGCTGCGGCTGCTCCGGCTCCGCGGGAGACTCGTCCGGGAAGACCGACGACTCGTCCTCGCCGGCGAGCAGAGCCTCGAACTGATCCCGGTCGATGGTTTCGCGCTCGATCAGGATCGCGGAGATCTTGTGCAGGTCGTCCATGTGCTCGCGGAGCACCGCAAGGGCGAGCTCGTGCGACTCCTCGATCACGCGCCGGATCTCGTCGTCGATCTCGCGCGCGATCTCCTCGGAGTAGTCGGCCTCGGCGCCGTAGTCGCGGCCGAGGAACGGCTGGTCGTGGCTGCGACCTAACACGCGCGGGCCGAGCTTCTCGCTCATCCCGAAGCGCATGATCATCTGCTTTGCCATCGACGTGATCTTCTCGAGGTCGTTCGCCGCGCCCGTCGTGACCTCGTGGAAGACGATCTCCTCGGCCGCGCGACCGCCGAGCGTCATCGCCATCTGGTGCATGAGCGCGCTGCGCGTGGTGAGGTACCTGTCCTCGGTCGGCAGCGAGATCGTGAGGCCGAGCGCCTGGCCACGCGACACGATCGTGATCTTGTGCACCGGGTCGGTGTGCTCGAGGAAGTGGCCGACGAGCGCGTGACCCATCTCGTGGTAGGCGGTGATCTTGCGCTCGTGCTCCGAGAGGAGCCGCGCCTTCTTTTCCGGGCCGGCCACGACGCGCATGATTCCCTCCTCCAACTCTTCCTGCTCGATGATCTTCTTGCCGCGGCGCGCTGCGAGCAGCGCTGCCTCGTTGACGAGGTTCGAGAGATCGGCGCCGGTGAAGCCGGGCGTTCCCGCCGCGAGCGTGCTCAGGTCGATCTCCGGCGCGAGCGGCTTGCCCTTCGTGTGCACCTCGAGAATGCGCTGACGGCCGACGCGATCGGGGCGGTCGACGACGATCTGGCGGTCGAAGCGGCCGGGTCTCAGCAGGGCAGGATCAAGAATGTCGGGCCGGTTCGTCGCGGCGATGAGGATGATGTTGTCCTTCATCTCGAAGCCGTCCATCTCGACGAGCAGCTGATTCAGCGTCTGCTCGCGCTCGTCGTGGCCGCCGCCGAGACCGGCGCCGCGATGGCGGCCGACCGCGTCGATCTCGTCCATGAAGACGATGCACGGCGATGCCTGCTTGGCCTGCTCGAACAGGTCGCGCACACGCGAGGCGCCGACGCCGACGAACATCTCGACGAAGTCCGATCCGGAGATCGAGAAGAACGGCACGCCGGCCTCGCCCGCGACCGCGCGCGCAAGCAGCGTCTTACCGGTGCCGGGAGGCACGTAGAGCAGGACGCCCTTCGGGATGCGCGCGCCGAGCGCCTGGAACTTCTTCGGGTTCTCGAGGAACTCCTTGATCTCTTGCAACTCCTCGACCGCCTCGTCGACGCCGGCCACGTCCTTGAAGCCGATCTTCGGCGCGTCGGGCGTCATCCGCTTCGCACGCGACTTGCCGAAGCTCATCACCTTCGAGCCGCCGCCCTGCACCTGGTTCATGAGGAAGATCCAGAAGCCGAACAGGAGGACGAACGGCAGGAGGCTCGAGAGGATCGACCACCACGGCGAGGAGCCAACGCCCTTCGAGCTGTATTCGAGGTTCGGCGCCTTACCGCTCGAGACGGCGTTCTGCAGCACCTGCTGGAACGAATGCTGGTCCTGGTCCGACGCGTAGTGCGCGACCCACGTCTGGCTGCCGACCTTTGCGGTGATCTCCTGCTTCGACGGATCGAAGCTCACCGACGAGATCTGCTGCGGGTTGTTCTGCGCCTTGGTGTAGAGCTTCGAGAAAGGCTGGCTCGTGGACGAGGAACCGCCGTGACCCAGCGTCGTGATCGCGAGCCAGACGAGGGCCGCGATGATGACGAGCGGGAAGAGTGCGCTACGGAAGAAGCGATTCACGGGATCTCCCGCTTGAGGGTACCAGTGGCATGCCCCTGTAACGAGGTGGCGGCACCCCCGGCTACGCGCGTTCGAGCACGAGCGTCTCGTCGAGCACGCCCACGTACGGAAGGTTCCGGTAGCGCTCGGCGAAGTCGAGGCCGTACCCGATCACGAAGCGGTTCGGGATCTCGAAGCCCGTGTAGCGCACTGGGACGTCGATCTCGCGGCGCTCCGGCTTCGTCAGCAGCGCGCAGATCTCGAGGCTCGCGGGCTCTCGCGCTTCGAGGTTTCGCACGAGATAGGAAAGGGTGAGCCCCGAGTCGATGATGTCCTCCACGACGAGCACGTGCCGGCCCTCGATGTTGATGTCGAGGTCCTTGAGGATCCGCACCACGCCCGAGGAATCCGTCGAGGCGCCGTAGCTCGAGATCGCCATGAAGTCGATCTCGCACGGCACCGTCAGGTGGCGCATCAGGTCGGCGAGGAAGAAGACGGCGCCTTTGAGGACGCCGACGAGGAGCAGGTCGCGGCCTTCGTAGTCGGCCGAGATCTCGGTGCCGAGCTCCGCGATGCGGCGCTGCAGCTCGTGCTCGTCGATCAAGACCTCGGTCACGGCCCGTTCGAGCTCAGTCGCGGACAGCTTCCACCTCCGGATGCTCGACGATGCCGGGCACGGCCACGACCTCGTCACCGCGCACGACGAGCGGCCACGCCTCGCGCTCCGAGCGCGGCACCTTCGCATCGACGAACACGTCCTGAATCTTCCGCCTCCTACCCGCCAAGCGGTCTCCCGGCCTCCATCCACGCACTCTAAGTCCTTCCAGCTGCGAGCGGATAGTCCAGTCGCCCCAACGGATCTCGCCGGCCAGATCAACCGGACCGCGCTCGAGCCAGAGCCGCTCGTGCTCGCGCACCGCCTGGACGCCGCCGCCGAGATCGACGCGCTTCGAGCCGACCGGCGTCGCGAGCAGCTCGGCGAGGGCCGGCGACAGCGTGGCGCGGGTGTCGAGCGCACGCAGAAGGTTCTCGTCCGCCGCCGGATGGAGCCGGCGCAGCAGCGGCAGGATCTCCTCACGGATCAGGCCGCGCTTCGTCTCGGCGTTCGAGGAGTCGAGGCGGAACTCGAGCCCGGCCGCGCGGCAGTACTCCTCGGTCTCCTCGCGCCAGAGCGGCAAGAGGGGATGCACAACTCCGTCCTCGCTGCGCGGCGCGATGCCCGTTGCCGCGCCACGCGAGACGAGGCGGTACAGGATCGTCTCGACCTGATCCGAGGCCGTGTGCCCGGTGGCGCGGAGCCGGTCGCCCGCGAGGGAGCGCCGCTGGTCGCGCAGTGCCGCTTCCGCGAGGCCACGGCCGTCGAGCTCCACGACTTCGGCGCCAAACGTCCCGGAGCAGAAGCGTGCGTCCTCCTCGGACTCGGCGCCGCGCAGCTTGTGGTTCACGTGCAACGCCGAGACGCCGTAGCCGAGCGAGCCGAGCAGGTGCCAGAGGCAGGTCGAGTCGGCACCGCCCGAGACGAGGCACGTGACCTCGCCTCCGGGCGGGATCAGCTCGTGCTCGCGGACGAAGCGCTCGACCCGGCCGGGGACCTCCTCCATCGGCCGATTGTGCCGCTCAGAAGACAAGACTGCGATAGGTGAGCTCGCGCGTCATCCCGATCGAGTCGTAGAGGGCGAGCGCGGGTGCGTTCTCGGGCCGCACGAAGAGACAGACGGCCGGGACACGCGCAAGCAGCAGCCGGCAAAGGTCGGAGAGCGCCCTGCGCGCGTACCCGCGACGGCGAGCCTGCGGGTCGACCCAGACCTGTTGCAGCTGCACGGCCGCCGGCGTCCAGGCCGAGGCCTCGGCCTTGAACCGGATCACGCCCTCCTCGACCCAGATCCACGAGCGCCCTTCCTCGATCTGCTGGCGCGTTCGCCAGCGGAAGCCTTCGGCGTCGCGCTTGAGGGGATCGACTCCGATCTCCTCGCGATGCGCCGCGGCACACGCGGGCACGAGCAGATCCAGATCGAAGGGGCGCGCGGGACGGAGGCCGGTCCCGCCCGGCTCGGGCGCTTCGCGCAGTGCATAGACCGGCTGCCCGGGACGGTCGTCGCGCGGTCGCGGCATCCGCCGCCGCGCTGCGTCCCACAGCTCGCTCACGGCCTGCTCCTCGCCGATCACCATGCGCGCGCCGCTGCGCCCTGCCGCCTCCGCGAAGACCGAGCAGCCGCTTCCCGAAGGGACCACGTTGGCGCCGACGTGGCACAGCGCCTCGAGCTGCCCGTCGGAGCCGACGACCGCGGAGAAGCGGCCGAGTCCTCGCCGTGCGATGTCCTCGAGGAAGACACGCTCGACCGGCTCCTCGGCGCAGAACGCGAGCACCTGGTCGAGCGTCGGCGTGACGGTTTCGGTCACGTCGGAATCATCCCATCCCGTTAGAGTCGCCTCGTGCCGATCCACCTGAGAGCCGAGCCCGGCGCCTACGCAGACGCCGTCCTCCTCCCCGGCGACCCGCTGCGCGCGAAGTACATCGCCGAGACGTACTTCGACGACGTGACCCAAGTCAACGAGGAGCGCGGTCTGCTCGGCTACACCGGAACCTGGGAGGGGAAGCGCGTCTCGGTGCAGGGAACCGGCATGGGCTGCCCGGGCGCGACGATCGTCTTCGAGGAGCTGATCCAGCTCGGCTGCACCAAGCTCATGCGCATCGGCACCTGCGGCGGCCTACAGCCACACCACGCGCTCGGCGATCTCGTCGTGGCGCTGACCGCGGTCCCGGCCGATGCGACGGCGCAACACCTGGTGAACGACGAGCCTCACTGCCCGACGGCGTCGTGGGAGCTCGTTCACGGAGCCGTGCACGCGGCGAAGAAGCTCGAGCAGCCCATGCACGTCGGCCCGATCGTCTCGAGCGACGTGTTCTACAACCCGGACGCGGGGCAGTACGAGCGCTGGTCGAGCCGGGGCGTGCTCGCGGTCGAGATGGAGGCGGCGGCGCTGTTCACCGTCGCGGCGCTGGGCGGCATCGGCAAGGTGCAGGGCATCCACGGCGGCTGCCTCCTCACCGTTTCGGACATCGTGGTCGAAGGCGAGTTCACGCGGATCTCGGACGACGAGCTGCGTGCCGCGGTCGATCGGATGACGCGCGTCGCGCTGATGACCGTCACGTCCGATTAGCGCGCAGCGCGGGATCGTCTTTCTCGTCAACCCGGCTTCCGGGAACGGCACGACCGGGAAGCGCTGGCCCGAGCTCGAGCGAAGGGCGGCAGAGCTGGGGCTGCGTGGCGAGACCGTGCTCTCGGAGTTCCCCGGGCATCTCGCGCAGGCCGCCGGCGACAGACGCGACTCGCTGCTCGTCGTGATCGGCGGCGACGGCACCGTCAACGAGGTGGTCAACGGGATTGCGGCGACGGAAGCCGAAATAGCGGTGCTGCCCTGCGGCACGGGCCAGGACTTCGGCCGCTCCCACGGCATCCCGAGCAGCTTCGACGACGCCGTTCGAGTGGCGCTCGACGGCGAGACGCGCACGATCGACGTCGGCCGGGTCGAGCTCGGAGACGGAACGAGCCGCTACTTCGCGAACGTCGGCTCGGCGGGAATGAGCGGGGCCGTCGCGCGCCGGGCCAACGCGATGACGAAGCGGTTCGGCGGCCGGGCGACGTTCTTCTACGCACTCACGCGCGAGTTCCTCGCCTGGCAGAACACGCGCGTTGTCGTCGAGCTCGCGGATGGCAGCCGGCGCGAAGGCCCGATGCACGACGTGATCGTGGCCAACGGCCGCTTCCACGGGGGCGGCATGCAGCTCGCGCCAGACGCCCGGCAGGACGACGGAGCCTTCGACGTGGTCACGATCGGCGACGTCTCGAAGCTCGACTTCGTCACGACCGCGCCGAAGCTGTACAGCGGCCGGTATCTCTCGCATCCGAAAGTGGAGCTCCTGCGATCTTCGGCGGTGTCGATCGACTCCACCGAGGCTCTGCCGCTCGAGGTCGACGGCGAGCCGATCGGGACGACGCCGGCGCGCTTCGAGGCCGTGCCGTCGGCGCTGCGGTTGCGGGTGCCGGCTGCGTAGGCTCGGCATTGCGGCGGCCGTGGCGTTCACCGCCCTCGCAGGCCTCGTGGCCGCAGGAGCGGCAACGGGAGTCGACCGCTGGGCGGTCGGGCATGCGATGCCGTTCGCCGGAGCGCCGAGTCCGGCGCCGACGCTGGCGGACTCGATCGTCCCGCTCCTCCACGTCTCGTTCCATCCGCTCGGCCACGCCGTCGCCGAGATCGTGACCCTGCCGGGACAGCTCGTCGTCTCGTTCCTACTCGTCGCCGCCGCGGGCCGGCACCTCTGGAAGCGCGGCCGGATCGAGGCGGCTGTCCTCTGGCCGGCGGCATGGCTGCTGGCGGTCGCGGTCGAGATCGTGTTCCGCCAGGCACTGACGCGGCCGGCGCTCTACCACCACGGCGTGCACATCGTGGCCTTCGACGACTCCTGGCCGAGCGGGCACACCCTGCGCGCGGGCATCGCCGCGGCGGCACTCGCCGTCGCCTGGCCGCGGCTCCGGCCACTCCTCGCCGTCTGGCTCGTGGCCGTGATGGCGCTGCTCGAGCTCGCCGGCTTTCACACGCCGACGGACATCATCGGCGGCTTGCTCCTCGCGGCCGCCGCAGCGGCGGCCGCTATCGAGTGCGAACGGTCAGGCCTTCTTCGGCGGCGCGCTCTTCGCCGGATGCGAACGACTGCCTGATGCCGCGCGGGACGGCTTCGCGAGCCCGTCGACGCGCTTCTCGAGCTTCGTCAGCCGCTTCTCGAGCTCCTCGAAGCCGCGCGTCCGACGCTGCAGCTCGTCGACCTTGTCGGCAAGCCCCTTGAGTGCCTGGACGGCACGGTCGGCGCCCGGAGCCTCCGAGAGCCGTTGCAACGCTCCCTCGCTCAGGTCCGCAAACCGGCCGAGCAGATCCTGCTGTTTCGTGTCAGCCATCGCTCCTCCTCGTCAAGTCGACTCCGACGATATCGAGCGCAGCTGCCGGCGCGCCCGACGCCGAGACTAGCCGCCCCGCCCAGTCGCCATCGCTAGGCTCGCGACCCGTGGACGGCTTCTCCTTCTCGACTCCGGTTCGGGTGCGCTTCGCAGACACCGACGCGCAGGGCGTCGCGCACAACTCCGCGTACGTCGTCTGGTTCGAGGTCGCGCGCGTCGAGTACCTGCGCGAGTTCGCCGGCGGCTACCAGGCGCTCCGCGACCAGGGAATCGAGGCGCTCGTCCTCGAGTCGCTCTGCCGCTACCGGATCCCGGCCCGGTTCGACGACGAACTCGTCGTCCACACACGCTGCGTGGTGCCTCGCGGCGCCCGGTTCCGGTACGAGTACGCGATCGTGCGGGGAGACGAGCTCCTGGCCGACGGCCACACCGAGCACGCCTGCGTCGACGCGCAGACGTTCCGGCCGACACGCATCCCGGAGTGGCTGGCCGACGCGATCCGCGGCGCCGAGGCGGCCGCTAGCTCTTCGGCGTGAAGATCTCGCGCGCGATCACGAGCCGCTGGATCTGCGACGTGCCCTCGTAGATCTGGAAGAGCTTCGCGTCGCGCATGAGCTTCTCGACCGGATACTCCTTGATGTAGCCGTAACCGCCGAAGACCTGGACGGCGTCGGTGGCGACCTTCATCGCCGCGTCGGCGGCGAACCGCTTCGCGAAGGACGAGTAGAGCGTCGCGTCGCGCCCGAAGCCCTGGTCGAGCATCCACGCCGCCTGCCAGCACAGAAGACGCGCAGCCTCGATCTCGGTCGCCATGTCGGCGATCATGAAGCTGACTCCCTGGTGCAGCGCGATCGGGACGTCGAAGGTGACACGCTCCTTCGCGTAGGCGACCGAATGCTCGTACGCAGCCTGGGCCACGCCGACGGCGCCGATCGCCGTTCCGGGACGTGTCGCGTCGAGCGTGGCCATCGCGATCTTGAAGCCATCGCCCTCCTCGCCGATCCGGTTCTCGACCGGAATGCGGACGTCCTGCAGCGCGAAGGCCGACGTGTCGGTCGCGCGCTGCCCCATCTTGTCGAGGTGTTTCTCGATCGTCACGCCGGGCGTGTCCATCGGGACGATGAACGCGGACATGCCGGCGCTCCCGCCGCGCGGATCGGTCTTTGCGAACACGACGGTCCACTCCGCATAGCCGGCGTTCGTGATGAACGTCTTCGAGCCGTTGAGGACGTACTCGTCGCCTTCGCGAACGGCCGTCGTCTTGAGCGACGCGACGTCCGAGCCCGCTCCCGGCTCCGAGAGCCCGAACGAGCAGAGGATCGGCTGTTCGAGCAGCGGCGTCAGCCAGCGGCGTTTTTGCTCGTCCGTGCCGAAGCCGATGACCGGCCCGGCGCCGAGACCGTTCGCCGTGATCGAGGTGCCGATGCCGGAGCAGCCCCAATAGAGCTCCTCGCTGATCAGCAGCCCCTCGAACGCCGGCAGACCGAGGCCGCCGTACTCGGCCGGGACGTGGAGGTTCATCAGGCCGAGCTCGTGCGCCTGCGCGATCAGCTCCACCGGGTGCCGCATCTCGACGTCGCACTCGGCCTCGCGCGGCCGGATCTCCCGCTCGGCGAAACTGCGCGCGAGCCGCCGCAGCTCCTTCTGCTCCTCCGCCAGCGCGAAGGAGATTCCCGCCGTTGTTCCTTGATCGATTGCAACCATCGGAGCCTCCACCGCCGCCTGATTGACTGTTCAGTCAACGATACTCGGAAGAGCCTCAGACGGCTAGATCCGTAGGATGGAGCCATGGCGACGACGGCTAAGAAGCCAGAGCTCGACCCGCGTGACTTCCTCGCGCTCGACTCACTTCTCTCCGACGAGGAGCGCGCGATTCGCGACACCGTTCGGCAGTTCGTCTCGGAGCAGGTCAAGCCGTACGTCGGCGAGTGGTTCGAGCGCGGCGAGCTGCCCCTGGAGCTGATCCCGGAGCTCGCGCGGCTCGGCCTGTTCGGGATGCATCTCGAGGGCTACGGCCTGCCGGAGGCGAGCTCGGTCATGTACGGCCTCGTCTGCCAGGAGCTCGAGGCCGGCGACGCCGGCATCCGCAGCCTCGTCTCGGTGCAGGGCTCGCTCTCGATGTTCGCGATCTGGCGCTGGGGTTCCGAGGAGCAGAAGCAGCGCTGGCTGCCCGCCATGCACGCCGGCGAGAAGATCGGCTGCTTCGGGTTGACCGAGCCCGACGCCGGGTCCGACCCCGGCGCGATGCGCACGACGGCGAAGCGCGACGGCTCCGACTGGATCCTCAACGGCTCGAAGATGTGGATCACGAACGGCTCGATCGCGGACGTCGCGGTCGTCTGGGCGCGCACCGAGGGCGGCGAGATCAACGGCTTCCTCGTCGAGAAGGACATGCCCGGCTTCGCGGCGCCGCTCATGCATCACAAGATGTCGCTGCGGGCGTCCGTCACCTCCGAGCTCGTCCTGCACGACGTGCGCGTGCCCGAGGAGAACCGCTTCCCGGAGATCAACTCGCTGCGCGGGCCGCTCTCGTGCCTCAACGAAGCGCGCTTCGGGATCGTGTTCGGCGTGGTCGGCTCGGCGCGCACGTGCCTCGAGACGGCGCTCGACTACTCGAAGGAGCGGATCGTCTTCGAGAAGCCGATCGCCGGCTACCAGCTGACCCAGCAGAAGCTCGCCGAAATGGCGCTCGAAGTGAACCGCGGCGCGCTCGTCGCGCTCCATCTCGGCCGGATGAAGGACGAGGGGACGCTGCGGCCCGAGCACGTCTCGATGGGAAAGATGGGCAATGTCCGCGGCGCGCTCGACGTGGCCCGCACGGCACGCTCGATCCTCGGCGGCAACGGGATCACGCTGGAGTATCCGGTGATCCGCCACATGAACAACCTCGAGACCGTCCTCACCTACGAGGGCACGCACGAGGTGCACACGCTTTCGGTCGGCAAGGCGCTGACCGGCGAGAACGCCTTCCGCTAGAAGGGGTCAGGCACCCGACTCCTCGCCGTCCCAGTAGCCGACGGCGTCGCTGCGGCGAAACACGCGCCCGCCGCCGGTCACCTTGTCGCTGTCGGGGTACGTGCAGTACCCGCTGCGCAGCGTCGAGAAGATGACGATGCGTGCGGGCTCGGAGCTGCGGTTGTAGAACGTGTGCGCGCCCGCCTCGCCCTGCGGGAAGCCGACGACGTCGCCCGCGCGCAGCTCCCGCTCGCCGTCCGGCGTGCGGAGCGTCGGCGTCCCGGAGACGACGATCAGCCACTCCTCGTTGCCGGCGTGGAAGTGGTACGGCCAGAGCTGGTTGCCGGGCTCGAACTCGTAGAGCGTCGCGCCGATCAGCTCGTTCCCGGTCCGCTCGCTCGCCGACACCTCCCTGAACGCGAAGCCCAGCGGCGTCTCGTCCGCGGGCGGGATCGGCGCGTCCGCGAGGTTCACTTCGGCTCGACCCAACCGCGGATGATCTCGAGATGCGGGTTCGTGAAGCCGGCGATCACGCCGATCTTGCCGTCGTCCGGATACACCGCCACTTCCGGGTCGGAAACGGTCGAGAAGAAGACGACTCGGGCGGTCTCGTCGGTGTCGTTCCGCAGCCCGTGCTCGCCGGCAGGCCCACGCGGGAACCAGGCGATGTCCCACGGCTTGAGCTCACGCTCGCCGTCGGGCGTCCGCAGCGTCGGGGTGCCCGCGATCACGACGCAGCACTCCTCCTCGCCGTATTGCCAGTGGTACGGCGAGGACTTCCCGGGCTCGAGCTCGTAGAGCGTCCCGCCCCAGAGCGTCGCCCCCAACTCGTCGCGGAAGCGCCGCGGCTCGTCGTCGAACAGATTCAGAAGCCGATTCCCTCGAACGCAGGCAGCGGGCTCTGCGGCAGGCCGTCGCGCGGCTCGCCCTCGTTGTATGCCGAGGGCGCGACGTCGTTCGGCCCCTCGGGATAGAAGACGCCCGCGAGCCGCTGCACCTGCAGACGGCCCCTCCCGAGCTCGTACTGGCCCCCGCCGTACATCTTGATTCCGCGTTCCTCGCACGCCTCGATGGTCTGGAGCAGCTCGCGCACGCTGCCGAAGCGCGACGGCTTGATGTTCAGCCAATGGGGCTCGAGCGGCAACCCGTCGAGATCTGCCAGCGAGTGGACGGGAGCGTCGAAACTGAGGCGATGCTCGGCGCCGGCGAGCGCCTCACGGCAGCCGTCCTCGAGCCACGCGTCCTCGATGATCACGTCGGGCAGCTCCTCGACGATCGCGCGATAGAGCTCGGGATCGGGCGCGAGGTCGACCACCGTGCCGTGGTAGTACGCCTTGAGATCGACGACGCGGACGCGGTCGAGCTCATGCAGGCGCTGGAGCAGCGAGCGATCCCAGTCCTTCTCCGCGTCGAGCTTGAACTCGAGACCGGGCGCGAACTCGAGCCACCGCTCGGGTGCGGCGCGCGTCGAGACGGCGAAGCGAACAGGGAGCTCCTGGCGCCCGAAGGCCTCGCCGAGGGCGAGCTCGTTCTGGCGCAGCGCGAGATCGAGGATCGCGCTCTCGAACGCCCAGCGTCGGAAGCCCTCGGCGAGCTCGGGCTCCTCGTCGAGCTTGCGTGAGAGGTCGTCGATCGTCCACGTCCCGGCCAGCATCAGCTCGGCGGGAACACCGTCGTGCAGCTCGGCCTCGTACGTGACGTCCTCGCCCTCGCCCTTCGCGCCGTCCCCCTCCATGACGACCGTCGTCGTCACGCGCGTCCAGCCGGACGGTGTCGACGACTCGCGCCGCTGGAGCGTGTAGTGGTCGACCTTGACCGACAGCTCCGCGACCGAATCCCAGAGAGACATACTGCTCGCCATATGAAGCGGAGCATATGAGGCGCAGCCTTCTGGGTAGCGCAGTGGCGGCTCTCGCGCTCGCGGCGCCGGCCGCGGCGGGCCTGCCGCAGGCCGGCGCGCTCGTTCCCGGGCGCTCGCTCGGCGGCATCTCCCTGCGCGAGCCGGCGCGAGCCGTGCACGCCGAGCTGGGCACGTTCTACGGGGCGTGCCGCGACTGCGCGCGACAGACGTGGTACTTCACCTACCGGCCGTTCGGCCGGCGCGGGCTCGCAGTGGAGTTCGCGCGCGGGCGCGTCTCCGCCGTCTACACGCTCTGGCGGCCCGCGCGCTGGCATGGACCACACAGGCTCGTCCTTGGCGCTCCGGTGCTCGCCGTACATCGGCTCACCGGCGCGAGTAGCCGTGTCGTGTGCCCCGGCGGCTACGAGGTGCTCGTCAGCGACTCCGCGCACGCGCGCACCGCGTACTACCTCTACGGCGGAAAGCTGTGGGGATTCGGCCTCTTCGCCCGCGGCGGCAATCCGTGTAGATGAGCATCGAGCTCGAGGACATCGAGCGCGCCGCCGCGAGGCTCGCCGGGGTCGCGCATCGCACGCCGGTCGTCACCTCGCGGACGCTCGACGAGCGGGTCGGCGCGCGCGTCCACGTCAAGGCGGAATGCTTCCAGCGCGGCGGCGCCTTCAAGTTCCGCGGCGCGTTCAACCAGATCTCGTCACTCGACGAGGACGCGCTGCAGCGCGGCGTCCTCGCCTACTCCTCCGGAAATCACGCGCAGGCAGTCGCCCTCGCCGCGGCGCTGCTCGGCTCGCGGGCCACGATCGTCATGCCCGAGGACGCACCGACTGCGAAGCTCGACGCGACGCGGGGCTACGGCGCCGAGGTTGTCCCGTACGACCGGTGGACGGAGAGCCGTGAGGAGATCGGCGCGCGACTGGCGGAGGAGCGCGCGCTCGAGCTCGTGAAGCCGTACGACGACCCGCGCGTCATGGCCGGTCAGGGAACCGTCGCGCTCGAGCTACTCCAGGAAGCAGGGGATCTCGACGTGCTACTCGCGCCGGTAAGCGGCGGCGGGCTCATGGCGGGCTGCGCGACCGCCGCGAAGGCGCTGCGGCCGGACATCCACATCGTCGGGGTCGAGCCGGAGGCCGGCGACGACACGCGGCGCTCCCTCGCAGCAGGCGAACGCGTCCGCATCGACGTGCCGGTCACGATCGCCGACGGGCTGCAGGCGACCGAGCCCGGCGAACTGACGTTCGAGGTGAACCTGCGGCTTGTGGACGAGATCGTCACGGTCACCGACGACGAGATCGTCGCTGCCATGGCCTTCCTCTTCGACCGGCTGAAGCTCGTGGCCGAGCCGAGCGGCGCCGTCGGCGTCGCTGCACTGATGAGCGGGAAGCTCGACGCACGCGGGCGCTCGGTCGGCGTCGTCCTCTCGGGCGGCAACGTCGGCGCCGCCCGGTTCGCCGAGTTGCTCGCTACGAGCTCTGCAAGCCGAGCAGGCTGACCTCGATCAGCGTCTGCTCCGCCGCGGCGACGTCTTCTTCTCCGGCCGGTAGGCGTCCGAGCACCCAGCCCGTCAGCAGCTCGTCGATCGAGCCGTAGACGACTGTCGCGGCAAAGCGCGGATCGATCTCCTTGCGGAACTCGCCGCGCTCGATCCCGCGCGCGATCACTCGCTGGATTGCGTCGATCGGCAGCGTCAGCTCGCCGATCCGCTCGGCGAGCTCCGGGCTGCGGCCGAACTCCTGGATCACGACGCGAACGACGTCCGGGAGGTGAAGCCAGGTGCGGAGGATGATCGCCGAGATGTGGCGGAGCTGGTCGGCAGCCGGTTCGTCCGTCTCCTCCACGCTTTCGATCCGCGCGATGAGGAGGCTCCAGTTCTCGTGGAACACGGCCTCGAGGACCTCGTCCTTGGAGCGGAAGTAGTGATAGAGGAGCCCGTGCGCGACGCCGGCCTCCTCGGCGATGTCGCCGACGCGGCTCGCATGGAATCCCTTGCGCGCGAAGACGCGCACAGCTGCGTCGACGAGCTGCCGCCGTTTGTCCTCTACCGCCTGCGTACGTCCCGCCACGGCGGCAGAAGACTACTCGGGCTTCTTCCCGTCTGTCACCGGAGCGGCAGGCGGAGCCGGCGTGGCGGCGAGATCCTGAATCGTGCCCGCGACCTTCCCGACCATCTGCTGCAGCTCGCTCGGGATGATCCAGACCTTGTTTGCCTCGCCCTGCGCGATCTGCGGAAGCGTCTGGAGGTACTGGTACGCGAGCAGCTCGGCGTCGGGTTTCCCCGCGTGGATCGCCGCGAAGACGGTCTCGATCGCCTTCGCCTGCCCCTCGGCACGCAGAACGGCCGCCTGCTTCTCGCCCTCGGCCGAAAGGATCGCCGCCTGCTTCTCGCCCTCGGCCGAGAGGATCGCCGACTGCCGCGCCCCCTCCGCCTGCAGGATCGCCGCGCGCTTGTCGCGGTCTGCGCGCATCTGCTTCTCCATCGAGTCCTGGATGGAGGCGGGCGGGTCGATGGCCTTCAACTCGACCCGGTTGACGCGGATGCCCCACTTGCCGGTCGCCTCGTCGAGCACGCCGCGCAGCTGGCCGTTGATCTCGTCGCGCGAGGTGAGCGTCTTCTCGAGCGCCAGGCCGCCGATCACGTTGCGCAGCGTCGTGACGGTGAGCTGCTCGATCGCCTGGATGTAGTTCGCGATCTCGTAGGTCGCGGCCTTTGCGTCGGTGACCTGGAAGTAGATGACGGAGTCGATGCTGACCACGAGGTTGTCCTCGGTGATCACCGGCTGCGGCGGGAAGGAGACGACTTGCTCGCGCAGGTCGATGGTCGACCGGACGCGGTCGATGAAGGGGACGACCAGCGTGAGCCCCGGCGAGAGCGTGCGCGAGTAGCGGCCGAGCCGCTCGACGACGCCGGCGCGCGCCTGCGGGACGACGCGGATCGTCCGCGCCAGCACGATGAGCACGAGGACGAAGACGACGATGGCGGCGATCACGGGGGCCATGGGCTCAGCTCCTATCTGTAGACAAGGGCGGTGGCGCCCTGGATCTGTGCGACCTCGACCTCCGTGCCGACGTCGAACTCCTCATCGGGGACGTAGGAGCGCGCGCTCCACTCCTCTCCGCCGATCTTCACCCGTCCGCCGCGGCTGTCGACGGGCTGAAGCACGACCGCCTTGGCACCCTCGAGCGCGGCGGAGCCCGTGCGGATCGCACGCGGCATCGTGAGGTGCGCGCGCGCGATCGGGCGTAGCAGGCCGACGGCAGCGACCGAGCCGAGCCCGAAGATGACCACCTGCAGCCAGACGGCTCCGCCCACCGCCGCAGTAACGGCGGCAGCCGCCGCGGCGAGCGCGACCGGGCCGAGAAAGAAGAGGCCCGGCGTGAAGACCTCGCCGATTGCGAGGAGGACGGCGACGATGGCCCAGATGACCCAATCGGCCATACCGGAAGACTACGCCGCGCGTATCCTGACTCCCACTATGAAGCGGACGCTGCTCCTGCTCGTCGTAGCGTTTGCGTCGCTCGTCGTCGTCGGCAGCTCCGCCGGGGCGAGCTCTCGGCCGCGCGTGCTCGCGATCACGTTCGGGCCGGATCTCGCGATCAACCCACCCACGCAGAGCTACCTGACGAACGAGCTCTCGCACGCGGCGAACGACGGCTACGACGCGGCCGTGATCCTGCTCGACACGCCCGGCGGGCTCTCGACCTCGATGAAGACGATCTACCAGGCGGAGCTGGCGTCGAAGATCCCCGTCATCGTCTACGTGTCGCCGGAAGGCGCCCGGGCTGCTTCCGCGGGGGTCTGGGTCGCGGAGGCCGGCGACGTGCTCGCCATGTCGCCCGACTCGAACATCGGCTCGTCGACCCCGATCGACTCCAGCGGCCAGAACCTCGCCTCCGACGAGCGGCACAAGACGATCAACGACGCCGCCGCAGGCCTGACGGCGCTGGCCGCGACGCATCACCGCAACACGGTGTGGCCCGCGAAGGCCGTGAAGGTCGCGTCGAACCTCACGGCGGAGCAGGCGCTGAAGATGCACGTGATCGACTTCATCGCGCCGACGCTGCCCGCGCTCCTCGACAAGCTCGACGGCTACCACACGAAGGACGCCGCGCGGCCGTACACCCTGCACCTGGCGAACGCCGAGATCGACACGGTCAAGCCCGGGTTCTTCACGCGCTTCCTCAACACGATCATCAACCCGAACCTGATCTCACTCCTCTTCCTGCTCGGGATCATCGGGCTGATCTTCGAGGTTCTCCATCCCGGGATCGTGCTGCCCGGCGCGCTCGGCGCCGTGTCGCTCGTGCTGGCGCTGTACGGGTTCTCGGTGCTCACGCCGAGCTGGGGCGGGCTCGCGCTCATCCTGCTCGGAGTCGCGCTGCTGGTCATCGACCTGCACGCCCCGACGCACGGCGTCTTGACGACCGGCGGCCTCATAGCCATGCTCTTCGGGCTCGCGCTCCTGTTCCAGAACGAACCAGGCGTCTATCGCGTCAACCTCTGGCTGATCATCGGCATCGGCGCGGCGATAGGCATCTTCTGGGCCTTCGCGACCGGCAAGGCGCTCGCGGCCAGACGCTTGCCGGTGACGACCGGCGTGCAGACGATGATCGGCCGGATTGCCGAAGTGCGCGCGCCGGGGCTCGTGTTCGTCGACGGCGCCCTCTGGCAGGCGCGCACGGCGGACAACTCCGACCTCGTGCCGGGCGAGAAGGTCGAGGTGCAGGCCGTCAACGGTCTGCGGCTGACAGTGCGGAGATAGGATCGGGTCATGCTCGGCTTCGTCAAGGTGTTGAGGGAGTACGAGCGGGCGGTGTTCTTCCGGTTCGGCCGGCTGCTCGACCCGCCGCGCGGCCCCGGCCTCGTCTGGAAGATCCCGATCGTCGACCAGCTCGTGAAGGTCGACCTCCGCACCATCACTCTCAACGTCCCGCCGCAGGACGTGATCACGAAGGACAACGTCCCGGTCCGGGTCAACGCCGTCGCCTACTTCAAGATCATCAGCCCGCGGGACGCGATCGTCGAGATCGAGAACTACATGTCCGCGACGTCCCAGATCTCGCAGACGACGCTCCGCGCGGTGCTCGGCCAGCACGTCCTCGACGAGCTCCTCTCCGAGCGCGAGAAGATCAACACGATCCTGCAGGAGATCATCGACCAGGCCACCGGCCCGTGGGGGATCAAGGTCACGATCGTCGAGGTGAAGGACGTCGAGATCCCGGGCGGGATGCAGAAGGCGATGGCCCGGCAGGCGGAAGCCGAGCGCGAGCGCCGCGCAAAGATCATCAGCTCCGAGGGCGAGTTCCAGGCGGCCGAGAAGCTGAAGGACGCCGCGATCGTGCTCGAAGAGCACCCGGTCGCGCTGCAGCTGCGCTATCTGCAGACGCTGATCGAGATCAGCGGCACGCCGTCGTCGACGATCGTCTTCCCCGCGCCGATCGACATCATCAAGCCGTTCCTCGAGAGCGCCGAAAAGAAGCGCGAGCTAAAGCCCGAGTAGCGGCGGTAGCTCGCTCAGCGTGTCGATCCGCGGCTCGAACTCCGGCCGCTTCCCGTCGCGGTCGAGCAGGATCGCCCGCATTCCGAGCGCGAGCGCGCCCTCGATGTCGTCGGCGATCGTGTCCCCGACCATCACCGCGTCAGCCGGCTCGACGCCGAGCAGGTCGAGCACGGCGCGGAAGATCGACGCGTGCGGTTTCGTGCGGCCGTGGTGGAACGAGCTGATGCCGGCGTCCACCTCGAGGCCGTGATGAAGGGCGAACTCCCTCACGTCCCGCGACGAGTTCGAGATCAGGCCGATGCGAAGCCCCGCGTCGCGGAGCGCTGCCAGGGAGCCAGGCACGTCGTCGTAGAGCTCGAAGTTCTCGTGGCGCTCCCAGCCGCGCGTGATCTCGACCGCGCAGGCGTAGGCCGGGTCGGCGTCGCCGCCCATGCCGCGCACGATTCGCTCCGTGAAGCGGAACCAGATCTCGTCGTCGTGCTCGAGCTCGGGATGGCGGCGGAGATCGACGAGTGCGGCGTCGCGAGCCGCCTCGTAGCGGGCGGGCTCGAGCGTGAGCCCGTGGCGCTCGCCCGCGCGGACGTAGCCCTCGGGCCCGAGCTCGGGGCCCGGCCGCGCAAGCGTGAAGTCGACGTCGAAGAGGACGGCGGTCAGCTCAGCCATTCCACGACCTCTCCGAGTGGCTGCGACGCGCCGTCGGACCAGGCGACGGTCTGCACGATCGTCCAGCCGCGGGCGCGCTCGCGGTCGAGGTCGAGCTCGGCGCAGAGCCGGTCGAGCCGCGAGAGCACCTCACGGCGCGAGTGGCCGAGCTCGGCCGAGCGGACGATCGGCGCGACCGCGAACTCCCGTTCCGCGGCAAGCGGCTTCGGGTCGATCACGAGCCAGGGCTCACGCTGCGCGGCGAGGACGTTGTCCCCGTGCAGGTCTTGATCGACGAGCACGAGGTCTGTTTGCGTGGCGGCGAGCTCGTGGGCGAGCTCACCGAGCTCGCCGTCGAGATCCCAGTGCGCAACCTCCTCCGAGAGCGTACGAAAGCCGGTCGCGTCCTTCCAGAGCCGCGGCAGGAGACCGATCAAGACGCCGAGTGGATCGCTGCTTGCCGCCGAGAGGAACGTGCCGGGCTCGCAGCGCTCGAGGAGCAGCGCGTGTCGCTCGTCGTCGCGACGGAGTAGACGCACGGCCCCGTCGCCGTCCCAGCGCTCGAGCGCGGCCGCCTCCTGCTCGTCCTCACGATGCGGGTCTTGCAGCTTCAGCGCGGCCGGTGTCCCGTCGTTCAGCTCCGCCCGGAGAACGCAGAGCGACGCGGCGCCCGGAGGGTACGGCTCACCGAGCCGCAGATCCCAGTCGCGGGCGACGGCTGCGGCGAGCTCCTCGGACATCCCCGCTACCCTATGGCCGGTTTCGGGGTGTGGCGCAGCCTGGTAGCGCGCTCCGTTCGGGTCGGAGAGGTCCCCAGTTCGAATCTGGGCACCCCGATTTTCAACCGGAGCCGTACGTGCCTCGCAGCCAGGCGAGGCGCTCGTCGAGCAAGGGCCGGAGCTCCGGCCGGCGTGGCAGAGCCACCATGAACGAGGCGTAGATCCAGGCCGCATAGACCGGCAGGCACTCCTCCAGCAGGCTCTCGTCGTGATCGCCGTACGCCTCAAGCGCGATGCGGGAAGGCTCGTCGTCGCGCACACGCGCCGACAGGGCGAGCGCCGCGAGGTCGAACTCGCGCGGGCCGCGGCATGCCGTCTCGAAGTCGTGCCAGAGCGGTCCCGGCAGGCAGTTGGCAAGGTGCGCGTCGCCGTGCAATGCCTGCGAGCGGCCGTCCGGCGTGCGCAATCCCAGCTCGCGCAGCAGGTCGACGTCAGGAGACGGCTCGAGGCTGTCGATGATCCGCTCGCAGTCGTCGGTGTGGAGGGACGAAAGCTCGCCGTCGTAGTCGACGAGCGCCTCGTGGATCGCTCGGAGCGCTTCGCCTGCGGCCACCGGCTCCACTTCGCGCGGCTGGCCTGCGTAGCGCCAGAAGGCAATGACGTGCCCGCCGTTTCGGTAGGGGCCGGGGTCGAGGAGATCGGATGGCGGCACGACCTGGGCGCCGGCGCGGAACGCATGGGATGCCACCGCCAGCTCGCGGACTACGTCCTCCTCGTCCTGGCCTTCGGGAAACGAGCGCCCGCTCGAGACCCGCGCGACGATCGGCAGTGGGCGCAGGTGGACGAGCACATGCCACGCGTCCCGCAGCACCAGCGGCTCGTCGCTGCACAGCCCGTGCTCCGCCGCCACCTCGACGGCTGCCCTGACCGCGCTCTCGCTCATCCGAATCCGTACGTGCCGGGAAAGCGCTCGGCCAGGAGCCGGACGAGAACCGATACCGGTAGGCCGACGACGTTGAGGTAGTCGCCCTCGATTCGCTCGACCAGAGCCGCTCCCTCGCCCTGGATCGCGTAGCCGCCGGCGCGTCCTTCCCACTCGCCGCTCGCGATGTAGCGGCCGATGTCGCGCGGCGTCAGCCCGCGGAAAGTCACCCGTGTCACTTCGTGTCGCACCTCTTCCCACATCGGCGTGAGCAGCACGAGCCCGGACACCACTTCGTGGGTCTGTCCGGCCAGGCTCTCGAGCATCTGCTCGGCATCCTCAGGCCCGGCGGGCTTCCCGTAGACGCGCCCGCCGCAGACGACCTCGGTGTCGCAACCGAGCACCGGGCGGCCGTCCGCCTCGGCGAGCACCGACCGCGCTTTGCCGAGCGCGTGTGCGACGGGATCGTCCTCCGTCTCCTCGTACTGCGGAGCGACGACGTCGAACGGGATCCGCAGCTGCTCGAGGATCTGCCGCCGCCGCGGCGACGTCGAGGCTAGGAGGAGCGGGGGCGCAGGCGCGCTCGCCATATCTCTTCCGCGGGCCACTTGCGGGCCCAGTCGGCGGTGACGTAGGCGTAGTGCTCGTGCGTCTCGGCGTCGGCGGGAGCCTGGATCTCGATCAGATCGAGGAGCTCGAAGCCGTTCGCGTGCAGGAGCCGGATCCAGTCTCCGTGCGAGAGGTGGTACTCGACTGCTCCCTCGCCGTCGGGCCACGAGAAGCGGCGCATCCCGAACTGCGGCCGCTGCAAGGTCTCGACCGCGGCGACGTCCTCGTCGGGCGAGCAGAGGATGACGAGGGTCGAGTTGCGGAGAAAGACGAGATCGCCGCCGGGGCGCAAGAGACGCGCCGCCTCGGGGATCCACTTGTAGGGGTCGGCCCAGATCGAGGCTCCGTACTCCGAGACCACGAGGTCGAACGAGTCGTCCGGCAGCGGTACGTCCTCCCCGAACGCCTCCAGGAATTCGAGCCCGAGGCCGAACTTCTCCTCGCAACGACGAGCCGTCTCGAGCTGGGCGGGAGTCGGGTCGACGCCGACGACCCGCGCCGCACCCGCCTTCTTCAGCCAGGCGCCGAAGTACGCGGTGCCGCAGCCGAGCTCGACGACGTGCTTGCCCGCCAGATCCGGAAGCGCATGCAGCTCGCTCTCGGGAACGTGCCAGATGCCGTAGGTGATCTCGTCGGCCGCCCACGCCTGCTCGGCACGGTCGTCGGTGTACCGCTCGTTCTCGCGCGTCCAGGCTTCGACGGTCGGATCAGACACCGAACCAGAGCGCGATCTCGCGCTCCGCAGACTCCGTGGAGTCAGACCCGTGCACGAGGTTGTCGGGCATCGAGGAAGCGAGGTCGCCCCGGATCGTCCCCGGTGCCGCGTTCGCGGGGTCGGTGGCGCCGATCGTCGCGCGCATGGTCGCAATCGCTCCTTCGCCCTCGACGACGAGAGCCCAGGTCGGGCCCGAGGTGATGAACTCGACGAGCTCGCCGAAGAACGGCTTCTCGCGATGCTCGCCGTAGTGCTCCTCTCCGAGCTCGCGACTGGCCGTGACGAGCTTCCCCTCGCGGATCTCGAAGCCACGCGCCTCGATGCGGCCGAGAATCTCGCCGCCGAGCCGACGGCGCACGGCGTCGGGCTTGATCAGGATGAGAGTGCGCTCCACGGCCACGGCGGGCGCAACTTTAGCGGCGGACGACCCCGGTCAGCTGATGCTTGTGCGCCGCGCCCGCCGCGTGCCGAGTGCAGGTGGCGCTCCCGGCGCCGGAGCCTCGATCGACGTCTCGCAGTACGGACACACCTGCCAGATCGGCTCGAGCGGCGCGCCGCAGCTCACGCATGCCTGCTTGAGCTTCGTCGTGCAGACCGGACAGACGAGATAGCTCGAGTCTGCCTCGGCGTGGCAGACCGGGCAGCGGAGGTCGCCGGCCGAGATGCGGTCCTCCATCGCCTTGATCTCGAGCTCCCGCTCGCGAACGTCCTCGAGGTACTCGGGCGGGCGGAAAAGCATGTAGATGAACGGGCCGACGAACGGGATCACGAGCGCGAGCAGCACCGAGAGCCCGATGAACAGCGGATCCTCGATCCGCCGTCGCGCGTCCTTGTACGTCCAGTAGCCGAGGCAGAGCCAGAGCACGAAGGCGAAGAACGCGAAGCCGTTGATGATCGCGTGCTGGGCGCCGGAGCTGATGAAGCTCGCGAGGGTCACAGGAGGATTCTGCCTATAGATCGCCGTCATCGGCACTGAGCTCGGCGAGAAGGTACAGGGAGCCGGTTACGAGCACTGCGCCGTCCGGCCCCGCGAGCTCGAGCGCGCGGTCGTGCGCAGCACCGGGGTCGGGCTCGCTTTCGACCTGATCGAAGTGGACCGAGGCGAGCGCGACGAGCTCCGCGGCCGCCAGCGCGCGGCCGTTGCGACTCTCGGTTGCCACGAGCGTCGAGCCGAGAACCGAGAGCGCCTCGAGCATCATCCCGGGGCGCTTGTCGCGCAGGATCGAGCAGACGACCGTCCAGCCGGCGGCCGGCGGCGAGGGAAGGCGCGGCAGCAGCCAGCCGATTCCGGCGAGGTTATGGGCTCCGTCCCAGATCTCGAGCGGCCGCTCGCCGCGGCGTTCGAGCCGCCCGGGCAGCGAGACATCGTCGGCGGCATGCGGATCGACGGAGCGGCCGAGGAACGACTCGGCAGCAGCGATCGCGAGCGCGAGGTTGCTGTGGGCGGTGACGACAACTTCGGCGGCGCCGTTCTCCTCGGCGAGCTCGCACCACTCGGGCTCGGCGAGCACGACCGTGCAGCCCGGCTGCACGACTGCGAGCTTCTCGGCGGCGATGGCCTCTCTCGTGTCGCCGAGCACGTCCATGTGGTCGAACGCAACGCTCGTGAGGACGACGACACGGCTGCGGAGGACGTTCGTGGCGTCGTGGCGTCCGCCGAGGCCCGCCTCGACGACCGCGACGTCGACCTCCGCGTTCGCGAAGGCGAGCAGCGCGGCTGCAGTGAGCACCTCGAACTGCGTCGCGCCGAGCGCTTCCGCCGCAGGGCGCACGACTGCGACCGCCGCTTCGAAGTCGGCCTCGCGTCCGCCCACGCGGATCCGCTCGCTCCAGCCGCTCACGTGCGGCGACAGATACGAACCGACCGAGAGACCTGCGTCGGCGAGGAGGGCCTCCGTCAGCCGCGTCGTCGTCGACTTCCCGTTCGTGCCGACGACGTGGATCGCCTCGAAGCGCTCCTGCGGATCGCCGAGCTCGCGCAGCAGCGCCCGCATCCGCTCGGTGCCGAAGCCGTCGGTCGGCCACGGCGAGAGCGACTCAAGCCAGCGCGTCGCGTTCGGCAACGTATTGGGCGAGCTTCTCGCGCTCGGCAGCGACCGCTTCGGGTGCGGCGTTCGCGACGAACTTCTCGTTCGCGAGCATCCGCTCGGCCCGGTCGATCTCCTTCTGGACGCGCGCACGCTCGGCGTCCACGTCACCGTGCCCATCGTCGGTCGGGCGCACGACGGCCTCGAAGATCCGCGCCGAATCGTCAGTGAGCCTGATCCGCACGCCGCTGCGCCGGTAGATGCGGGCGGCCGTCTGCGCGTTCTCGATCGCCTCGAACTCGCCCTCCCACGTCTGTGGCTCCGGCCAAGGCGCGACGATGAGGCGCGACTCGCGCGCGGCCAGGTTCGTCCAGATCTCCTCGGTCACGTGCGGCATCACAGGGTGGAGCAGCTTGAGGAGGCGCTCGAGCGCCGCGAACGCCGTCGCGCGCACGTCCTCCTCGCCGAGCCGCGGCTTGATCGACTCGAGATACCAGTCGCAGAAGTCGTCGAACGTGAGGTGGTAGAGCTTCTCGACCGCGTGCGCGAAGTCGAAGGCCGCGAGGTCGGCCTCGAGCTCGGCGCGCGTTGCGTCGATCCGCGCGAGGATCCAGCTCTCTTCGACCGACGAGGGGCGAGCGTCCGGCTCGACCGCACCGGCCATCAGCAGGAGCCGGCTCGCGTTCCAGAGCTTGTTCGCGAGCTTCCGCCCCTCCTCGATCTGCTGGGCCGAGAACCGGACGTCCTGGGTCGACGACATCTTGAGCAGGCCGTAGCGCGTCGCATCGGCGCCGTGCTCGTCGATCAGCTCAAGGGGGTCGATGCCGGTGCCGAGCGACTTCGACATCCGCCGCCCGTCGGGAGCAAGGATCGTCGTGTGGATGATCACGTCCTTGAACGGGATGTCGCCCATCAGTTCGAGGCCGGCCATCACCATGCGAACCTCCCAGAGGAAGATGATCTCTCGCGCAGTCGAGTTGACGTCTCCCGGGTAGAAGGCGCGCAGCTCTGGAGTTTCGTCGGGCCACCCGAGCGTCGCGAACGGCCAGAGGTCCGCCGAGAACCAGGTGTCGAGAACGTCGTCGTCGCGGCGGAGCTCGGTCGACCCGCACTCGGTGCAGGCATCCGGCTCCGTCTCGGCGCACACGACGTGGCCGTCGGGGCAGTACCAGATGGGAAGCTGATGGCCCCACCAGAGCTGGCGGGACACGTTCCAGGGGCGGATCGCATGGAGCCAGTCGAGCGCCACGCGGTTCTGGACGGGTGGGTGGAACGTCACGCGTCCGGACTCGATCGCCTCGATCGCGGGCCGCGCAAGGTCGTCCATCGCGCACCACCACTGCAGCGAGATGAGCGGCTGGATGCGAGTGCCCGAGCGCTCGCAGTGTCCGACGGAGTGGCGGTAACTCTCGCGCTTCTCGAGCAGCCCTTCTTCGCGCAACCAGGTGACCACATAGTCGGCGGCCTCGTCCTCGGTGAGGCCGATCAGCTTCTCCGGGATGTCGCCGATCATGCGGCCGTCGAGCCCGATCACCGCCGGCTCGGGCAGGCCGTGCTCGCGTCCGATTTCGAAGTCGACCGGGTCGTGACCGGGCGTAATCTTGAGCGCGCCCGTTCCGAACTCGCGCTCCACCCGCTCGTCCGCGATCACGGGCACGCGCCGACCGACCACAGGGACGATCACGTCCCGCCCCACGAAGCGGCGGTACCGCTCGTCGTCGGGATGCACCGCGACCGCGACGTCCGCGAGGATCGTCGCCGGCCGGACGGTGGCGATTGTGATGTGACCGTCGCCGTCGGCCAGCGGGTAGTGCGCGTAGACGATGGCGTCGTCTACCTCGACGTGCTCGACCTCGAGATCCGAGATCGAGGTGCGGCAGTCGCTGCACCAGTTGACGATCCTGTTATCGCGGTAGAGCCAGCCGCGCTCGTAGAGGTGGACGAAGAACCGCGTCACGGCCCGGACGTACGCGTCGTCCATCGTGAACCGCTCGCGCTCGTAGTCGAGCGAGCAGCCGAGGCTCCGGAACTGGCCCATGATCACGCCGCCGTACTCATGCAGCCACTCCCAGACGCGCTCGACGAAGGCCTCGCGGCCGAGGTCGAATCGTGACGTCCCCTCCTTGCGCAGCTCCTTCTCCACCACCGCCTGGGTCGCGATGCCGGCGTGGTCGTACCCCGGCTGCCAGAGGGCGTTGAAACCACGCATCCGGTGCCAGCGGATCAGGGCGTCCTGGATCGAGCCGTTCAAGGCGTGACCCATGTGGAGCGCCCCCGTCACGTTCGGCGGCGGCACCGCGATCACATACGGAGGCTTTTCGGATGAGGCGTCGGCCGCGTAGAGCCCCTCCTCTTCCCAGGTCTGCTGCCAGTGCTGTTCGACGCCCTGCGGTTTGTAGAGCGGATCCATGCGCGAAATGTCGTCAGGCAGCGACTATGCCGGGAGCTTAGCGGTGGCGTGCTTCGACTGTGGCCAGGAGCCTCCGACCTGCTCGAGCACGACCTCGAGCAGATGGAACGACGAGAGGACGTGCTCGCGAGCCAGCGCCCGCGCTCCCTCGCCGCTGCCCGCCGTGAGTGCCTGGCGAATCGCGCGGTGCTGCTCGGCGTTCTTCGCGTAGAGGCCGTCCGTCGAGTGGTCACCCGGCGCCCAGACTGCCGGTCCGGAGAAGGAGCGGCGCGCGCTCTTCGCGAGCTGCTCGACGAGCGGCAGGTCGGCGACGCGGTAGATCACGTCGTGAAAGGCGTGGTTGGCGCGAATCCAGTCGCCCATGATCGAGCGGCGCGCCTCGCCGGGCTCGCGCGACCGAAGCTCCCTGGAGATGCCCGCGAAGTGCAGCTCAGCCGCCTCGAGCTCCGCGAGATCGTCCGACGTGATCTTCGCCGCGGCGACCTCGGTGGCGAGGCCCTCGAGCTCGGCGCGCACCATGAACGCCTCGTGCAGCTCCTCCCGCGAGATCGTGCGCACCCGCACACCGCGATTCGGGACGAAGGAGACGAGCCCGAGCGCCGCGAGCCGACGCAGCGCCTCGCGGATCGGCGTGCGCGAAACCTCGAACTGCTCGGAGAGGTGCTCCTGGCGCAGCACGGTCCCGGGCGCGAGCTCTCCCGAGACGATCGCCTCCTCGATCACGAGCGCGATGTCGTCGGCCTTGGTGGAATCGAGGCTCATGCCGCGCCCGAGAGCAGGTAGTAGCGGTAGACGACCTCGGCGACGCAGACGGGCTTGTCGCCATCTTCGCGCTCGATGGTCGCCGTCATCGTCACCTGCCGCCCCCAGTCCTGCTCGTCGACCGCTCCGACGACGAAAGAGCCGCGTACGCGCGACCCGGAAGGCACGGGCGCCGGGAACCGAACCTTGTTGAGCCCGTAGTTGAGCGCCATGCCGGCGCCCGGCTCGTCGTGGGGCAGCACCTCGTACGACATCTGCGGCAGGAGCGACAGCGTCAGATAGCCGTGCGCGACCGTGCCTCCGAACGGCGTCTGCGCCGCCATCTCGGGATCGACGTGGATGAAGTTGTGGTCGCCAGTCGTGTCGGCGAACGCTTGG
This sequence comes from Gaiellaceae bacterium, assembly GCA_036496985.1. Classification (GTDB taxonomy): domain Bacteria; phylum Actinomycetota; class Thermoleophilia; order Gaiellales; family Gaiellaceae; genus Palsa-739. Next base: position 30,615 of record DASXKE010000157.1, read on the forward strand.
ATCTTCTCCTGCGGGACATCGATCCACGACGACGGCCCGAACTCCGCGCCAACCTCGATCGCACTCATGGACGTAACGCTACGCGATTGGCGCTTTCCGGCCGGAGGCTAAGACAACCGCGCAGCGGCGACTTAGCCGCAGGCTTCCCCGCTCCCCGGCGCGCTCTCGGGCGCGCGGAGTTCGGTCACTCTGCCTGGAGAGCGAAGCTCTTCAGGCAGTTTGCTCGACGGGCTCGTCCGGCTCGTCGGCGGCCTCGGCGCTCGTGACGAGCGTCGGGCGGATGCCCTGCGAGATCGTCTCCTTCGTGATCACGCACTTCGTCACGTCACGACGCGAGGGCAGCTCGAACATCACGTCGAGCAGCGCGCCCTCGATGATCGAGCGCAGACCGCGGGCGCCGGTCTCGCGCTCGAGCGCCTTGTCGGCGATCTCCCACATGGCGTCGTCGGTGAAGACGAGCTCGATGTTGTCGTAGCCGAAGAAGCGCTGGTACTGCTTGATGAGCGCGTTCTTCGGCTCGTCGAGGATCTGGACGAGGTCCTCGCGCCGCAGCTGGTGCACCGCGGAGACGACGGGGAGCCGGCCGATGAACTCGGGGATCAGGCCGAAGTTGAGGAGGTCCTCCGGCATGACGTCGGCGAGGAGCTCCGACGATTCGACGTCGTGCTTCGAGCGGATGTCGGCGCCGAAGCCGACGGCGTTCTTGCCCACCCGGCGCGCGATGATCTTGTCCACCCCGGCGAACGCGCCGCCGCAGATGAAGAGGATGTTGGTCGTGTCGATCGAGAGGAACTCCTGGTGCGGATGCTTGCGCCCACCCTGCGGCGGCACCGAGGCCACCGTCCCCTCGAGGATCTTCAGGAGCGCCTGCTGCACGCCCTCGCCCGAGACGTCGCGTGTGATCGACGGGTTGTCCGCCTTGCGCGCGATCTTGTCGACCTCGTCGATGTAGATGATCCCGGTCTCGGCCTTCTTGATGTCGAAGTCGGCGGCCTGGATCAGCTTGAGGAGGATGTTCTCGACGTCCTCGCCGACGTAGCCCGCCTCGGTCAGCGCCGTGGCATCCGCGATCGCGAACGGGACGTTGAGGATCCGCGCGAGCGTCTGCGCGAGCAGCGTCTTGCCGCAGCCGGTGGGGCCGAGCAGCAGGATGTTCGACTTCTGGAGCTCGACCTCGTCGTCCTCGGTGCCCATCTGGACGCGCTTGTAGTGGTTGTAGACCGCGACCGAGAGGGTGCGCTTGGCTTCTTCCTGCGAGACGACGTAGTCGTTGAGGACCGCGTAGATGTCGCGCGGGCGAGGCAGGTTGTCGAGGTCGAGCTGCGCCGGAGTGGTCAGCTCCTCGTCGATGATCTCGTTGCAGAGATCGATGCACTCGTCGCAGATGTAGACGCCGGGGCCGGCGATCAGCTTCTTGACCTGCCGCTGGCTCTTGCCGCAAAAGCTGCAGAGGAGCTGCTCGTTGCCGTCCGTTGCGCGCGCCATTTCTCTTCTTCTACCTCGATTTGGGGATTTCGTCTATGCCCCGACGGCTTAGCGGTGCGCGATCACCTGGTCGACGATGCCGTACTGCTCGGCTTCCCCGGACGTCATGTAGTAGTCGCGCTCCATGTCCTTCGAGACCTTGTCGACGGGCTGATTTGTGTGCCGGGCGATGATCTCCTCCAGGCTCCGCTTCAGATTGATCGTTTCCTTGGCCTGGATCTCGATGTCGGTGCCCTGGCCCTGGAAGCCGCCCGAGACCTGGTGGATCAGGATCTTGGCATTCGGCAAGGCGGTGCGCTTTCCCTCCGTGCCCGACGCAAGAAGCAGCGCGCCCATCGACATCGCGATGCCGACGCACGTGGTCGCGACGTCCGGCTTGATGAACTGAATCGTGTCGTAGATCGCGAGCCCGGCGTAGACCGAGCCGCCCGGCGAGTTGATGTAGATGTTGATGTCCTTGTCCGGGTCCTCGGACTCGAGATGGATCATCTGCGCGACGACGAGATTCGCGACCTGGTCGTCGATCGGCGTGCCGAGAAAGATGATCCGCTCGTTGAGCAGGCGCGAGTAGATGTCGAAGAAGCGCTCGCCGCGCGAGGTCTGCTCGATGACGGACGGAATGACGAGATTCGAGGGCGACGACGGCGGGTTCATGAGCGGGCTCCTTCAGTGTGGTGCTGGTCGGGGGGCGGCTGGTCGGGGGTCCAGAGTTTCGTCTCGGTCGGGGGATTCTCCTTG
>DASXKE010000158.1:0-14489 GCA_036496985.1 Gaiellaceae bacterium
GAGCAGTGTCGTGCCGCTCCGGTGCAGACCTGCGACGAAGACGAACCGATGTCCTTCCCGGAAGGACATCTCAGTCGCTCGGTGCAGGCGAAAAGTGCCGTTTGGGGGCCACGACGGAACGACGCTAGATCGCGACAGTTAAGAGTGGATGAGAAAACGGCCCCCGAACTACGTGGAGCAACCGGCCGCCGCGTCCTAGAGCAGCTCGAGGAGCTGCGCAGCGTTGGCGGGTGCCGCAGGCTCGTCGTCGTGGCGGAAGTAGATGTAGATCGGCTCCTCCGCGGCGGCGACGAGGGCGGCGAACGCCGCGTCGGGAGCCTCTCGGCGGCGGAGGTAGCGAAACGGCGCGGGATGCTCCAGGTCGCCGACCCGGACGGCGCCGGCTTCGGCGAGTCGCGGTTCGATCCCGTCCCACGACGAATGCTCGAGATCGAACGCGAGCCGCAGCGAGGGGTCGAGTGAGCCGAGCAACAGCTCGAGCATTCCCTCGTCGCGCTTCGACTTCAGCGAGATCCGCACCGGCCCGAGCCGGTCGCCGAGGTGGCGGACGCGGGTCTCGAACTCGGCGACCGTGCGCGGCCGCTCGCCCGGCAGCTTCGGTGCGAACTCGAACCCGTCGGGCACCTGCTCGGCCCAGCGGCGGAACTGCTCCTCGGCGGGCAGCCGGTAGCCGGTCGTGTTCAGCTCGACCGTCGGGAAGCGCTCGGCGTAGAAGGCGAGGAAGCCGGACGGATCCAGCCCGGCCGGATAGAAGCCCGGCTGCCAGCTCGGATATGACCAGCCAGAGGTTCCGACCGACACGCGGTTTACTGTGGGCGATCCTTTGGCCACAGTGGAGACCGTGACATACCCGCTCGAGCAGTTCACGGAGGAGGAGCAGGCGCGGCTCGCTCCGCACTTCACCAACCTCGACCGGCCGGTCTTCGCGCTCGTCAATCTGCCCGAGACGGTCAAGGGTGCGCTCTTCGCCCGCTACTCGCGCTACGCGGGCACTCTGCGCCGGCTCTTCCTCGACGAGTTCGCCGAGTCCCTGCCGGATGTTCCCGTCGTCGAGCTCTCGGAGGGCGAGCGCGCCGCGAAGCTCTACGAGACGATCTTCCTCGGCTACGGCGACGACTCCGTGGCCCAGCTCGGCGGCGCGCACATCGCGTGCGAATGGACGTCGAACCTGCTCACGAAGATCCTGCAGCGGCCGCGGCTTGCCGCCTACCTCGAGCAGTCGACGCGCTACATCGCCTACGACTCCCAGGTCGACGGCTTCGGCTACCGCTACCACCGAGACCCGCGATTCGGGCCTGCGTACGAGGCGGCGATGGACGAGCTCTTCCGCTCGTACTCGACCCTGCTCGAGGGCGTGTCGGCTTGGGTCGACGAGAAGTTCCCGGCCGCGGAGGGGGAATCGCCGGCGGCGCACCGGCGCGCCGTGCGGGCAAAGGCGCTCGATCTCGTCCGTGGCATCCTGCCGGCGGCGTCGCTCTCGCATGTCGGGATCTACGCGACGGGCCAGACGTACGAGCAGCTCGTCCTCCACCTGCTGGCGCACCCGCTAGCCGAGGCGCGTTCCTACGGCGAGATGCTGCTCGACGAGCTCGAGACGGTGATGCCGAGCTTCGTCGCGCGCGTCCCGCGACCCGATCGCGGCGGGCGCTGGATCGAGTACCTCCGCGAGCGTGGAGACGCCGCCACCGCTGTCGCAGCGAGGCTCGGACTCGGCGAAGCAACCGAAGAGGTCGCGGCTCCGTCCGTGCGTCTCCTCCGTGCGCACGGCAGCGAAGAGGAGCTGCTGGCCGCGCTTCTCTACGAGGCGTCCTCGGTCGGCGAGGAGCAGGCGCTCGCCGCAGTCGGGCGGCTGAGCGCGGGTGAGCGCACCGCCCTCGTCCGCGACCTCGTCGCCACGCGCGAGAACCGCCGGCACCGCCCGGGCCGCGGCTTCGAGACGCTCACCTATCGCTTCGAGATCGTCTCCGACTACGGCGCCTTCCGCGACCTGCAGCGGCACCGCCTGCTCACATGCCAGTGGCAGCGGCTTTCGCCGGACCTCGGCGCCGACGTGCCGCACGAGGTCGAGGAGTCGGGCCTCGGGGCCGACTACGCACGCGCCCTCGACATCTCGCGCGCCGAGTACGAGCGGCTGCGCGCAGCGGGGCTCGCCGACGAGGCGCCGTACGCGCTGTGCCTCGCCTATCGCATCCGCTACGTGCTCGAGCTCGACGCGCGCGAGGCGCTTCACCTGATCGAGCTTCGATCGGGCCGCGAGGGCCATCCCTCCTACCGCGCCGTCGCGCTCCAGATGCGGGACGCAATCGCCGCCGTCCATCCGAGCGTCGCCGCGGCCATGGCCTTCGTCGACGATTCGACCGAGCCCCGGCTCGAGCGGCTGCTCTCCGAGATGCGCAATGAGGCTCGAGCGGGACGCTGAGCTCGAGCTCGAGGTCTGCGAGAACGAGAGCTTCCGCGGGCAGGATCTCTCCGGGCTCCGCACCACCCGGTGCACGTTCCGGGCCTGTGACTTCTCGTTCACCCAGCTCAACGCGTCGGAGCACTTCGGCACCGATTTCGCGAACTCGATCTTCGAGGGCGCGAACCTGTTCGGCGCGCATTTCGAGGAGTGCAGGCTCGTCGGGGCGAGCTTCGCCGGGGCGACGTTGACGGGCGTCACGGTCGCGGGCGGCGACTGGTCCTATGTCCTGCTCCGAGGGCACGACCTCAAGGGCTTCGACCTGCAAGGGCTCCGGTTACGCGAAGCGGATCTCTCCGAAGCCGACCTCACGGACGCCGACCTGCGCGGCGCCGACCTGACCCGCGCGCGGCTGCACAACGCTGTGCTCGCCGGGGCCGACCTGCGGGATACACAGCTCGACGGCGTCGGTCTCTCGGCCGCTCGCGTCGCGGAGGCGCGCCTCGACCTCGCGGGCGCGGTTCAGCTCGCGCGCTCGCTCGGAGCCGTCGTCGAGTAGCTAGGGGTCTTTCGCGGAAAACCGCGCGTCGGCGACTCGGCCTGCTTTTCGAAGACCCCTACTACGCGTTGACCGGCTTGAGCACGGTCTGGCCCGGCTCGGCTCCGCCTGCGCCCTGGCGCGTCACGACCCAGCTGTCGCCCTTCTGCAGCGGATACGGCGCGTTGAGCGTCACGACCACCGGATTTCTCGTCTGCTTGACCCGGAACACGCCGCACGAGCCCAGGATCTTCCCGCCGCGGACGACATAGACCTCGTAGTATCGGCGCGGCGGAAGCGTTTGCAGTCCCACGACGCTGAGGGTCATCGGCCAGTTGCCATCCCTGCGATGCCAGACCTCGAGGCTCGCCTGTGCGCTCGGCGCCTCCGAGGTGCCCTTCAGGTTGAGCGTGACGACAGGCTTCGCGCCACTGCTCCCGCTGTTGCCGTTGCCGATCGCGTAGCCGCCGACGAAGAGGAGAAACGCGACGAGTGCGGCTGCGAGCAACAGCATGCCCCGCCTCTTTGCGTGGTGTCGCCGCCGCGCGAGCGTGATCTGGAGGTTCGGTCCCGCCTCGAGCTCCGGAGGCAGCTCGGGCGGCGGGCCTGCCCGGAGGAGCAGCTCGTGAACCTGCTGCAACTGCTCCCGCTCGGCGCCGGTCGTGTCGGCGTCGATCAAATCGTCGAAGGTTGGCCGGCGATTCACTCGAGCTCACCTTCCAGCACCGTCGCAAGCCGCGCGAGGCCGCTGCGCGTCCGCGTCTTCACCGTTCCGAGCGGCAGGTTCAGATACGCGGCCACCTCGCTCTGCGACATCCCGCTCCAGTAGGCGAGCTCGATGACCTCGCGCTCGCGCGGCTGGAGCTCTTCGAGGGCTCGATGCACGCGCCAGGAGACGTAGGAGTCCTCGGCACTCTGGGCGGGTCCCGCTTCGGCAGAGGCGAGCTCGGGCAGCTCGGCATCGACAGAAGGTCCGTTGCGGCGCAGCCGGTCGACGATGGCGTTCCGCGCGACGGTGTACAGCCAGCCGCCGGCCGCGCCGCGTTCCGGCCGGTATGTCGACGCGGAGCGCCAGATCGCCGCGAACGCCTCCTGGACGGCGTCCTCGGCGTGGCCGCGGTCTCCGAGCCTGCGGAGGGCGAGGCTGAAGACCGGCCGCACGTACCGGCCGTAAAGGACCTCAAAGGCCTCGCGATCGCGTTTTCCGACGCGTGCCAGTAGCTCGGCGTCGGACGGGTCGGCGACGTCGGACGGGGAAGGCGCGGGATCCACGGGGACGGCGCGCAGACGGGGCTGAGGCACCTCGATTGCAAGTTCCATATCGCCTCTGTTCTTACGCATTCGCCCTCGCGCCGGATTGCAGCACTAAACCTAGTACTGCGCTAGTTCTGCGCCTCCGCGAAACGCCGTTCGACGTCGGGCCAGTTGACAACGTTCCACCAGGCTTCGAGGTAGGCCGGGCGCTTGTTCTGATACTTGAGGTAGTAGGCGTGCTCCCAGACGTCGATGCCGAGCAGCGGGACGTGCGACTGCAGGATCGGCGAGTCCTGGTTCGCCGTGGAGTAGACCGCGAGACCGGTCCCGTCCCAGACGAGCCAGCTCCAGCCGCTGCCGAACCGCTTGACGCCGCCGTCGTTGATCGCGGTCTTCAGCTCGTCGAACGAGCCGAACGAGTCCTCGATCGCCGAGCGGAGGGCGCCGCCCGGCCCGCCACCGCCGTCCGGGCTCATGATCTGCCAGAACAGCGAGTGGTTGGCGTGGCCGCCGGCGTTGTTGCGGACGGCGGTCTGCTTGTCCTCGGGCAGCGAATCGAGGTTCGTCAGCACGCTCTCGACCGACGCGTCCGCCAGACCGGTTCCCTCGAGCGCCGCGTTCGCGTTCGTCACGTAGGCGCCGTGGTGGAGGTCGTGGTGGATACGCATCGTCTCGGCATCGATGTGCGGCTCGAGCGCGTCGTACGCGTACGGCAGGTCGGGGACTGCAAAGGCCATTCAGGGGGCTCCTTTCGGCTGCTCGCGCTTCTCCGTCGGAGGATATGCTCCGCGCTCGTGTCCACGCTTGTCTACAGGTTCGAGGAGATCGCGCCGCGGCCGCTACGGCCCGAGGTGCTGGAGCTGGACGGAATCTCGCGAGCCTCGGTCGAGGCCCACTACAAGCTGTACGAGGGCTACGTCGGGAAGCGGAACGAGATCCTCGGCCGGCTCGCCGACGTCGACCTCGGCGCGGCGAACCAGGTCTACTCCGAGCTGCGCGCGCTGAAGGTCGACCTCAGCTTCGCGATCGGCGGGATCAAGAACCACGAGCTCTACTTCGGCCATCTCGGCGGAGGCGGCGGCGCTCCCGAGGGCGCGTTCGGCGATCTCGTCGATCGCCATTTCGGCTCGGCCGACGCCTGGCGCGCCGATCTCAAGGCGACGGGGATGGCCGGCCGCGGCTGGGCCTGGACGGCGTACGACTGGGACGAGGGTCGCCTCTTCAACTACGTGGGCGACGCGCAGAACACGTTCCCGGTCTGGAACGCGACGCCGCTCGTCGCGCTCGACGTCTACGAGCACGCGTACTTCCTCGACTACCAGACCGACCGCGCCTCGTACATCGACGCGTTCTTCACGAATCTCGACTGGGACGTCGTGAACGGCTGGGTCGAGCAGTACGGCATTCCGTCCTAGACGGGGAGGAGCTCTTTGGACACCGCCGCGTTCGTCGCAGCCGGCTACCTGTGCGGGTCGCTGACGTGGGGCTACTGGCTCGTGCGGATCTTCCGCGGCGACGACATCCGAACGAAGGGAAGCGGCAACGTCGGCGCGACGAACGTCTGGCGCGTCTACGGCCCGCGCCTCGGGCTGCCGGCGGCCATCCTCGATGTCGCCAAGGGCTTCGTGCCCGCATTCGCGGCGACCGTGGTCGTGGGGCATGGCGCAGGCGTCCTGGCCGGCGCAGCCGCGATGCTGGGGCACTGGCGGCCGATCTTCCTCGGGTTCCAGAAGGGCGGCAAGATGGTCGCCACGGCGTGCGGCGCCTTCCTCGGCGTCGCGCCGCTCGTGGGAGTGACGAGTGCGGGCGTCTGGATCCTCGTCTTCGCGCTCACGCGCTACGCCTCGGTCGCCTCGATCACGGCCGCGGTGTCGCTCCCGTTCTGGGCCTGGCTCTACGGCTATCCGTGGCCCGTGATCGTCTTCGCCGGCGCAGCCGGCGCGGGCGTCATCTTCCTCCACCGCGCGAACATCGAACGGCTCTGGCGGGGAGAGGAGAGCCGGATCGAGCTGCGGCGGCGGGCCGCGCAAAGCGCGGTCCCGCCGCCGAGCCCTCGTCCTAGACCGTGAACTTCTTCTTCGCGGTCTTCGAGACGTTTCCAGCCTTGTCGATCGCCTTGACCTGAACCGTGTGCTTGCCTGACTTCAGGTTCTTGTAGGTCTTCGGCGACTTGCAGCTCTTGAAGGACTTGCCGTCGAGCTTGCACGTGAACTTCAAGCCCTTCGAGCCGTTGCCCGGGTCGGTTCCGTGGAACGTGACCTTGGCCGACTTCGCGCCGTGGTTCACCTTGACCTTGACGCTCGTCACCTTCGGCTTCGTCGTGTCCTGCTTCTTGTTCTTGGTGAAGCTGGCGGTGACCGAAGTCGCCGCGCTCAGCATCACCTGGCAGGTGCCCGTTCCCGAGCAGCCTCCGCCCGACCAGCCGGCGAACGTCGAGCCGGAGTCGGCCGCGGCCGTGAGCGTCACTGAGGTGCCGCTGGCGAACGACGCCGAGCACGTCGAGCCGCAGTCGATCCCGGCCGGCGAGCTCGTGACCGAGCCCGATCCGGTTTCGATTGTGACATCGAACCGGCACACCGACGAAACCTGCAGACAGGCCCCCTTTAGCCCGCGCGCCGCGTGGGATAGTAGCCTAGTTCTAGCGACTTTTTCTAGGCCCGCAGCCAGCCTTCGAGTTCGGTGTGCGCGGCAGGCCCGTGGCCTGCGCCCTCGAGCTCGGCGCGCAGTTCCCCGATCGTGCCGTGTCTCTCCGCGACGACTTCGTGGGCGTGGATCGTCTCGAAGTTGACCTGGCGCGAGGAGACGAAGTCGCTGTCCGCGAGTCGCGGCAGTTCGTCGAGGACGGTCTTGAGCGCGACGCGCACCGAGTCCTCGACGAAACGCGGCTGGAGGTGCGCGTGCTCGACGACGAAAAGCTCGTCAGGGCGCTTCAGCAGCTCGTAGATCGGCGAGCTCATGGAGCCCTCGACGATCTCGACGAGCCGCTCGGCGTTGAGGCCTTCCGCGGTGCCGACGAGCAGCGTGCCGCGGCCGCGCTGGTTGTGCGTCGCGAGCGGGACGAGCTCGAGGATCCGCTCGACGTCTCCGTCGTCGAAGCCCGCGTCGAGCAGGCGGTCGGAGGCGGCGCCCCGCACGAGACCCTGGGCGCACGGGCACGCGTTGATCCCCGTTGCCTCGACTCCCACGACGCGCCGCACGCGCTCGCGTGAGGCGGCGGCAATCCCGATCAGCGAGACCATCTCCTGCGTGGCGAGCTTGGTGACGGGCGTGCGCCGCTCGTACGGGTAGCGCGCAACGATCCGCACTTTCGCGAGCAGTGCGTCATGCCGGTCGACGACGCGACGCGCGACACGCTCGGCGAGATCCTCGACGAGGAACGCGTCGTCGCCGACCACGCCCTCCACCGCCTCCTCGAAGAGCTCGGGGAAGCGCGACATGTGGACGCCTTTCCGGCGCGGATCGAGATCGACGGTGCAGTCGATCGTCGCTGCGATGAGCTTCTCGCCTCGGCCGTCCCCGACGCGGACGGCCTTTTGGACGCCGGTCACGCCGACGCTCGAGAGGCCCAGCGCCACTTCCGGCTCCGCGGCCTGGAGATCGGGGGCGTCGGTACGTTCCATCCGGTTAGGTTAGACCCGTGGCCGAGGACAACGACTTCGCCCGTCTTGTATCACTCGCGTGCCACGACCTGCGCACACCGCTCGCGACGGTGCACGGTTTCGCGACGACGCTGGCGCGCGCCGGCAACCTGGAATCGCCGGCCGACCGGTACGTCGAGATGATCGACGCCGCTTCCGCGCAGCTCGCGGAGCTGGTCGACGAGTTGGCGCTCGCTGCGCGGATCGAGTCGGGCCGCTACGACCCCACTCCGCGCGAGGCCGACACGCTCGAGCTCGCGCAAGCGGCCGCCACGCGGCTCGGCGAGGATCGCGTGCGCGTTGCAGGCACGGGCGCGTCCCTCGAGACAGACACGGATGCCGTCGAGCGCGGCCTCGCCGCCTTGTTCCAGTCGGCGCTACGGCACGGCGGGCTCGACAGCGTGGACGTGGAGGTGAACGGCGCCGAGATCCGTCTCACGCGGGTCACGGCGGCTTCCGCGCCTGTCGTGCTCGGCGAGGATCTGCGCGATCTCGGGGCTGCGGTGGCGGTGCGGCTCGTCAGACGGCTCGGCGGCTCGGTCGAGATCGACGGCGAGACGCTCGAGATCCGGCTCGCCTGAGCGTCAGCTGACGGCGAGCGCGGGTGCCGCGAGCTGGTGGCATGAGCGGCAGCGGGCCTCGTACTGCTCGAGCGCGCCGACCACGATCGTCGCGCCGTCCGCCGCCGCGGGCGCACCGTCGACGAGGCGTTGCGTCATCGTCGCCGGCCCACCACAGCGATGACACACGGCCTGGAGCTTGTCGACGAGCTCGGCGCGACAGAGGAGCTCGGGCATCGCCGCGAACGGGAAGCCGCGGAAGTCCTGGTCGAGGCCGCACGCGACGATCCGCAGCCCCGACTCGACGAGCCCGTCGAGGATGAGCACGATCTCGGGCGGGAAGAACTGGACTTCGTCGACGCCCACGACGTCGTAGCCGTCGACGAGACCGGGAATGTCGGCCGGATCGTCGACTGCCACGGCGCGCATCGTGGCGCCCGCATGGCTGACGACGTGGGCGATGTCGTACCGGTTGTCGATGCGCGGCTTGACGATGAGCGCGCGCTGGCCGGCGATCTCGGCGCGGCGCAGGCGGCGGATGAGCTCCTCGCTCTTGCCGCTGAACATCGGGCCGCACACGACTTCGAGCCAGCCGCCGCGGTTGGGGAAGAGCCGGATCACGCGCCGACCCTACTCGGCGGACCCGACGGACTCCTTCCCGTGCTCGAACTCGTACTGCGAGAGGCGGCGGAGGCTGACGATTCCCAGCAGGCGACCGTCCTTCGACACCGGCAGATGGCGGAAGTTGCGGTCGAACATCATCTTCGCGGCCTCGCTCACGGTCGTCTCGGGCTCGATCGTGATGACGCTCTCCGTCATCCACTGCCGCACCCGGGCCTCGGCGGCGCGCGCCCGCTGTGCGACCGCGCGGAGCAGGTCGCGCTCGGTGATGATCCCGACCATCCGCACCATGTCCTCCATCACGACCACGGCGCCGACGCCCCCGTCCATCATCTTCTCGGCGGCTTCGCCGATCGACGCGGTCGGGTCGACCGAGAGGACGTTCTTGTTCATCACTTCCGCGACCGTGGCCATGGCGAGAGCCTAACGCAGGTCAGCGCAACAGCCGGGAAAGCCGCCGGTCCTTGAGCACGCGGCCGCCGGTCTGGCAGGTCGGGCAGTAGAAGATCGTGTGCTCCTCGAAGTCGACCTGCGCGATCGGCGTGCCGCAGACGAAGCAGGGCTCTCCGAGCTTCCGGTGGACGCGGTAGGTCTTCTCGTCGGAAGCTCCCGACTCGCGCAACTCGAGGCCGCGCTCGAGCTCGCTGTCGATCGCCGTCGCGAGCCGCGCGACCTCCTCTTCGTCGAGGTCGCCTGAGAGCGCGTACGGGGAGAGCTTCGCCGTGTGAAGGATCTCGTTCGCCCATGCGCGGCCGATGCCGGCGACCAGCCGCTGGTCACGCAGCAGCGCGTGTAGCCGCCGTGACTCGGCGTGGACGATCTCACCGAGCCGCTCCGGGCCGAGACCGAGCGCCTCCGGCCCGAGATGCGCGAGCTCCGCCTTCGCGGCTTCGGGTGTCAGCAGCCAGACTCCGGCGCGTTTCTTGCGTGCGTTCTCGGTCAGGACGAGCTTCGACTCGTCGGCAAATTCGAGCCTGAACGCGGGCGTCTTCGGGCCCTTCTCGCCGGCCTCGAGGAACTTGAGCCTTCCCGCCGTCATCAGATGGATGAGCAGCACGAGCTCGCCGTCGTCGGTGGCGAAGAGAAGACGTTTGCCGCGCCGCTCGGCGCCCCGGAAGCGACGGCCCTCGAGCGTGTCGAGCGCCGGATCGAACGTCTTCAGCGTGGCGATATGCGCAGGCCCGGCGTGCGCGATCGGCGCGGCCGAAACGGGCGCGTCGAGCTGGCGCCGCCATGCCTCCATCTCCGGGAGCTCCGGCATGGGGTGAAGGTACCGCGCTAGGCGTCGACGGCAGCGGGGCCGCCCATGAGCCCCGGCTCGTGCAGGAGCGGAACCTCCTCCTGCTCCGGGAACTCACGCAGAGTCCGAAGGGGCGAGAGGAGAACAGGGAGCAGTGAGACAAAGCCGAGGCACGCGCCGGCGATGAGCGCCGTGCGCACACCGAACACCGACGCAAGCGCACCGCCGACCAGCGAGCCGAGCGGGATCGTCCCCCAGACGAAGAAGCGCATCGACGCGTTCATCCGCCCCTGCAGCCGCTCGGGCGTGATCGCCTGCCGCAGGCTGACCTGCTGGATGTTGTAGACCACGGCTCCGAAGCCGCCGAGCATGCCGCTCAACGCGAGAAACGGGATCGCCGCGTGGCCTTCGGGTGCGAACGGGATCAGCAAGGCGGCAGGTGCACCGACCGCCATGCCGAGGATCGTGGCGCCGTTCACCCCGAGCTTCCGGCGCAGCCAGTCGGCCGAGGCCGAGCCGATCAACCAGCCCGTCGCCCCGAGCGCGCCCACCAGGCCCATCAGGGCCGGAGTCAGATGGAGAAACCGGTACGCCCAGACGAAGTAGACGGCGAAGACGACGTTCGTGGCGAAGTTCGAGCTCCCGGTGGCGAGCGCCTGCGGGAAGAGCAGGCGGTGTCCGGTCACATAGCGGAGGCCTTCCCATAGCTCGGCCAACAGGCTGCGCCGCTCGGTCGCCGGCGGAGGATCCTCGGCTTTGCGGATGGCGGCCGTGAAACCGCCCGAGACCAGGAAGCTCGTCGCGTCCACGAGAATCGCGTACGGGGCGGTGAAGGCTGCGATCAGCACGCCGGAGAGACCCGGCCCGGCGATTGCCGCTCCCGAGACCGTCATCTGCAGCTTCGAGTTCCCCTCCACGAGCGTCTCTCTGTCGACGATCTGCGGCAGGTACGACTGGTACGCGACGTCGAAGAAGACGGTGTTGATCCCGACGAGGAAGCCGACGATGTAGAGCTGCGTGAGCGTCAGGTGCCCGATCAGGTACGCGAACGGGATCGACGCGAGCAGCAGGGCGCGGAGGAGGTCGCCTGCAATCAGGATCCAGCGGCGCCTCCAGCGATCGACCCAGACGCCGGCAGGCAGCGTGAAGAGCAAGAAGGGCAGGAACACGACCGTCTCGAGCGCCGCCACCTGGAACGCGCTCGCCTTCAGGGTCAGAACGGCGACGGTCGGGATCGCGAGCTGAGAGATCTGCGAGCCGAACTCGCTGATCGTCTGACCCGTCCAGAGCTTCAGGAAGTCGCGGTGCGACCAGAGGGCGCCGCCGGGCTTACGCATCGGCTGCCGCTGGGCCGGGAAGGGGCTGCGGCTCGAGCAGTCCGCCCTCGAGCTCGGCCTCGGCAGGGGTGAGGCCCGCGACCGGCTCGGGCATCTCCCGGATCGCGCGGAGCGGAGAGAGGAGCACCCAGAGGAACGTCGGCGTGCCGAGGATCGCGCCCACCCAGACGGCTGTGTGCAGCGATGTCGCCTGGGCGATTGCGCCGCCCGCTAGCGTCCCGAGCGGGATCGTTCCCCAGACGATCCAGCGCATCGCGGCGTTCATCCGCCCCTGCAGCCGCTCGGGCGTGATCGCCTGGCGGTAGCTGACCTGGAGGATGTTGTAGGCAACCGCGCTGAACCCGAAAAGCATCTGGCCGGCCATGAGGACAGGGAGCGGGAACGACCGCGGAGCCAGCGGGTAGGCCAGCCCGGCGAACGAGAAGATCACCGCCATCGACACGATGGCGCTGCCGACGCCGAGCCGCTCTCCGAGCCGGTTCGCCTGCAGCGCTCCGACGATCGACCCGGCCGATCCGACCGCGAACACCGCTCCGGCCTCGATCGACGAAAAGTCCAGGACGCGAACCATGTAGAGGATCAGGATCGAGAACATGAGACTGCTGCAGAAGTTGGAGGTTCCTGTGCAGCCCGCAACCGCGCGGAGATTCGGGTTGCCGACGACCCAGGCGAGGCCCTCCTTCACCTGCGGCCACATCTGCGGCCGCGGCTCCGCGGTGTCCTGGCGCGGCAGGTTCTCGCGGTGCTTCATCGAGATCATGAAGGCGGTGGAGATCACGTAGCTCACGGCGTCGGCGAGGATCGCGTAGGGCGCCGTGATCGCGGCGATCAGGCCGCCGGAAAGGCTCGGGCCGCCGATCTGCGCGATCGAGACGGTGAGTTGAAGCTTCGAGTTGCCGTCGATCAGGTGCTCGCGCTCGATCAGTGCCGGCAGGTACGACTGGTACGCGACGTCGAAGAAGACCGTGAAGACGCCGGTCACGAATCCGAGCACGAGCAACTGCCAGATCTGCAGGACACCCAGCGCCCAGAGGATCGGGATCGATGCAAGGAGCACGGCGCGCGCGGCGTCCCCGACGATGAGGATCCGGCGGCGGCGGAGCCGGTCGACCCAGACGCCGGCTGGGAGCGCGAAGAGGACGAATGGGAGGAACTCGAGCGTCCCGAGGACCGAGAATGCGATGGGGCTCGCGTGGAGGTCGACGGCGGCGACCCAGGGGATCGCGAGCTGCGACACCTGGGAGCCGAGCTCCGAGATCGACTGTCCGGTCCAGAGCTTGAGGAAGTCGGGATGCGACCAGAGCCCGCCGCTCGGCCTACGCACCGTCGCTCTCCGCGCCCCAG
The DNA here is from genome assembly GCA_036496985.1 of Gaiellaceae bacterium. Taxonomy (GTDB): domain Bacteria; phylum Actinomycetota; class Thermoleophilia; order Gaiellales; family Gaiellaceae; genus Palsa-739. Next base: position 12,931 of record DASXKE010000158.1, read on the forward strand.
ATGCCGGCCGTCAGCGAGCTCGGGATGCCTCCGGCTTTGTCCGCCCCCCGGAAGTCGTCCATCAGCTTCTTCACACGCCGCTCGAAGCGATCGATCTCCTGCTGCGTCAACCGAGCGCGAACGAGGCCGAACCCGGCCACGAGTGGCGCGAGGTCGACCTCGTTCGCGGCTTGCCGGAGGGTGACGGCAGAGATCGCCCGGCCGTCGGCGGGGTCTTCGGTCTGGTAGAGGAAGAGCCGGGCCGTGCGGCCGTAGAACTTCTCGGTCACCGCACGCACCTTGCGGGTGCGGACGACCCGGATCAGGCCGGCGGACTCGAGCACCTTGAGGTGGTGGCCTACGGTTCCTTTCGGGATCCCGAGCTTCTCGGAGATCTCCTGGGTGGACCGGGCCTGGTCGCGCAGCAGCTGGACGAGCTGCACGCGGAACGGATCGGCCATCGCACGCAGCTTCGCGGGGTCGGACACGAGCAGCGTGTCCTCGGCTTCGTAGTCGTGTCCGTCAATGGTCGGCATATCCCGACCATACGAAAAAAGTCGACCATTCGCAAATCTGCGTATGGTTCGCGCCCGTGAGCGAGCCGATCGTCGTCGAGGTGCGCCGGCACGGGATCGTGGAGGCGGTGCACCGGGTCCACGCGGTCGCCGTCCGCTCGGGCGAGATCGTGGCTGCGGCGGGCGATCCCGATCTTTCGTGCTTCATGCGCTCGTCCTCGAAGCCGCTGCAGGCGCTGCCGCTCGTGCGAGCCCGAGACGACCTCCCCGACGACGAGCTCGCGATCGCCTGCGCCTCGCATCACGACACGCCGGACCAGGTGGCGGCCGTCCGAGCACTGCTCGCCCGGGCTGAGGCGACGGAAGACGACCTCGAGCTCGGCGTGCAGGAGGGCCGGCCGCCGGAGCGCGTCCACAACAACTGCGCAGGCAACCACGCCGGGATGCTCGCTCTCTGCCGCGCGCGTGGCTGGCCCACCGAGGGCTACCGGCTGCCCGACCATCCCGTCCAGGTCGCCTGTCTCGCCGTCCATGCGGAGGCCGCCGAGGTCGGGCCGGACTCGCTCGGGACCGGCACCGACGGCTGCGGCATCGTCACCTTCAAGCTCAAGCTCGAGCGCATGGCGCACGCGTTCTCGCGTCTCGAGTCGCTGCCCGGCGGCGCGTTGGTCGCAGCGGCGATGCGCGCGCGGCCGGATCTCGTCGGCGGCCCGGACGGCGCCGACTTCCTGCTCATGGAGGGCGCACCGGGCTGGCTCGCGAAAGGCGGCGCCGAGGGGCTCATCTGCGCAGCCGGGCCAGACGGCATCGGGGTCGCTCTGAAGGCGGAGGACGGCGCCGCGCGAGCCCACGCGCCGGCGCTCGCGGCCTTCTTCGGAAGGCTCGGCGTCGACCTAGCCGAGCTCGTAGAGCGGCCGGTCCTCAACACGCGCGGCGAGCGCGTGGGCGAAGTCGTCACCGTGCGTTGACAAGTTCTTTACGAATTGCGCGGTCCTGACTAGTATCCGCCGGGCGATTGAGGGAGGGCCGGGGCGCGCGGGGGAGAGGGTTCCGGTCGGTTGTGGT
>DASXKE010000159.1:0-2917 GCA_036496985.1 Gaiellaceae bacterium
GGTGGGCCGACCCAGAGCCGGCCGATGCGGACGCCGTGGTGGAATTCGCGCCAGCGATCCGGCCAGTCGTCGTCGATCTCATCCGTGGCGACGACGTCGAAGCCGAGCGGCGGCCCGTCGGCGTAGACCGCAAACGCACCATCGAGCTCCTCGACGCCCTCGGGAAAGATGTGGAGGAGGAGCGCGAGCTCGGGTTCGCCGCCGACGACGACGTAACGCTTGAGCACTAGCGGAACGCGCTCTTGAGCTTGTCGAAGAGCCCGCCGTCGCCCTTGCCGTACGTGCCTTCGTCGGCGTGCTCGTCGAACTCCTGCAGGAGCCGGCGCTGCTCGTCGCTCAGGCGCCGCGGCACGAGCACGTTGACGAGGACCCGCTGGTCGCCGTGGCCGCGGCGCTGGAGCACGGGCATCCCGCGCCCGCGCAGGACGACGATCTCGCCGGGTTGCGTCCCGGGCGAGATCTCGAGCTCCTCGTCTCCGTCGAGGGTCGGAATCGCAACAGTCGCGCCGAGCGCGGCCTGGGTGAACGTGACGTCGACGCTCGTGTAGACGTCGTCTCCTTCGCGCACGAATCGCTCGTCAGGGCGGATGTGTACCTCGACGTAGACATCGCCTGCGCGGCCTCCGATCACGCCGGCGTGGCCTTCTCCGCTGTGGCGGATCTGCTGGCCGTGATGGATTCCAGGCGGGATCTCGACCGCGAGCGTCCGTGTTTCGACGACGCGGCCCGCGCCGCGACACTCGACGCACGGCTGCTCGATCTGTCGACCGGAGCCCGAGCAGGTCGGGCACGTCTGAGTACGCACGAACTCGCCGAAGACGCTTCGTGAGACCTGCTGAAGCCGACCGGCGCCGCCGCAGGTCGCACACGTGGTGACTGCGCTGCCCGGCTCGGCTCCTTCGCCTTCGCAGTGCGCGCACGTGACGGCCACGTCATACGGCACCTCGCGGGTGACGCCGTGCGCTGCCTCGACGAGGTCGATCTCGACCGTCGCGCCGAGGTCGGCCCCGTGCGCGCGGCCGCTGCCGCTTCGCCCGCCGAAGAGAACGTCCTCTCCGAAGAACGCCGAGAAGAGGTCGGCGAGATTGCCGAAGTCGACGTGTCCGGCCTGGAAGCCGCCGCTTCGCAACCCCGCGTGCCCGTACCGATCGTAGAGATCGCGCGTCTCGCTCTTCGAGAGCACCTCGTACGCCTCGACCACTTCGCGAAAGCGCTCCTGCGCGTCGGGCGCGTCGGACACGTCGGGATGAAGCTCGCGCGCGAGTTGCCGGAAGGCGCGCTTGATCTCCGCCTCGCTCGCGTCCCGTCCGACTCCGAGGAGCTCGTAGTAGTCGCGGTCGGTGGTCGCCATCGCCGGAATGTAGCGGCGGCGTCTGCCGTCTCAGGCTCAGGCTTCGTCGTAGATCGACTCGACGAAGCGCGACAGCTCGAGCGCGGCCGAGCGAACGGCGCCAAGTGCCTTCTCGTAGTCCATCCGGACGGGCCCGACGAGGCTGACGGCGCCAAGGGCGCGATGGACGAGGCCGTAGCACGCTCCGACGAGGGCGATCTCCGCGAGGGCCGGATGCGCGAGCTCGTGCCCGACGCGGACAAAGGGACGTCGCGATGCGCTCGGCTCTCCGAGCACACCGATCAGGTCGGCCCGGCGCTCGACGAGCTCGAACAGGCTGCGATAGGCGTCGAGCTCGTCGGCGCGAACCTCGCCCAGCAGGTCGGCCGCGCCCCCTACGTAGAGACGCTGCTCGGCCGAGACGAGCTCCGTGAACGCAGGCCAGAGCGCGGCGAGGAACGCACGCTCGCCCGGGCTGAGCCCTGCCTCCTCGAAGCGCCGGCGCAGGAGCCCGGTTCCGAGTTGCAGCCCCGCAACGGACTCGTTGAGGTAGTCGTTCGCCCACTGCGCAAGTCCGGCGTCGACCGGCTCTTCGAAGTGGAAGAGCCGCTTCGAGACACCACCGGCGGACGTGATGACGACGACCATCACGAGCTGCGGCTGCAGGAGAAGCACCTCCACGTGCCGCACATGCGTCGCCTCGAGCGGCGGCGCCGAGACGAGCGCGAGCAGGCGCGTCACCTGAGAGAGCATCTCGGTCGTGGCCTGCAACGCCGACTCGACCTCGGTGCTCGTGGTAGTCAGGTCGAGTGGGAAGGCGGCCGGCTGCGGCTCGAGCCGCCCCAGCAGCTCGTCCGCGTAGAGGCGATAGCCGCGCTCGGTCGGCACGCGTCCGGCGGAAGTGTGGGGATGCGTGAGTAGCCCGAGGTTTTCGAGCTCTGCGAGCTCGGCGCGAACGGTCGACGGCGAGACGCGCAGGTCGGAACGCTCGACGAGCGTTTTCGAGCCGACCGGCTCGCCGGTTCCGACGAACTCCTCGACGACGCGGCGCAAAACCGCCTGCTGCCGCTCGCTCAGCTGCACCGTTGCCTGCATTTGCAGGAGATTTTAGCCTTAGCTCACGCCAGGATCTCGGCCGTGACTCCGCCGCCGAGGAAGCGGCCGCGCCGGGTGAGCGCGAGCGTGTCGCCGCGGTCGACCGCGAGGCCGAGCTCCTCGACGCGCGCGAGGCCTGCGGCGTCGACCGCGGAGCGCAGCCCGTCGACGGCCAACGGCTCGTCGAGCCGAAGGCCGAGCATCACGCGCTCGCGCGCGCGAATGCCTGCGTCGAGCTGCTCGATCTCCCGCTCGGGAGGCGTCCCAGCTTCGAGCGCCTCCAGGTAGCGCCCGAGCCGCGGAGCGTTCCGCCAGCGCCGGTTCTCGATTGTGCTGACCGCGCCGATCCCAAGCCCGAGGTAATCGCGACCGAGCCAGTAGGCGAGGTTGTGCCGCGCACGGAGATCTCGCCCGTCCGGGTCGACTCGACAGAAGTTCGCCGTCTCGTACCAGCGATAGCCGGCGCCGGTCAGCCTTTCGACCACGCGCTCG
>DASXKE010000160.1:0-3977 GCA_036496985.1 Gaiellaceae bacterium
AATCGCCTTGCGCCTGATCGAGTTGGGCTGGTTTAGGGTCGGCTCCGAGCGATACGTGCGCGACGGAACCTACGGTGTGACGACACTCCTGCGGCGGCACGTCACGGTTCGCGGGCGTCGGGTGTGCCTGTCGTTTCCGGCGAAGCACGGGATCAGGGTCCGCAGCGAGATCGTCGACTCCGATCTCGCGACCTCGATCCGGAGTTTGCTGCAACTACGAGGGCCGCGCGTCTTCAAATACCAGTGGGAGGACGACACCTACAACCTCACCAGCAAGAGGTTGAACGACTACGTGAAGATCTACCTCGGGGACGAGTTCAGCGCGAAGGACTTCCGTACCTGGGGCGGCACGCTGCTCGCGTCGATCTACCTGGCGGAGCGGGTTGCAAAGGAGGGGCTTCCGGAATCGGAACACGAGCAGAAGCGATCGGTCAGCGCTGCAATGCGGCGTGTTGCGCAGCGACTCGGAAATACACCCGCGGTGACGCGCGAGTCGTACGTCTCCCCGGCAGTCGTCGAGCAGTACCTCGACGGGCGAACGATCGACGACTTTCGGCCCCGGCATTTGCGTGTCGTAAGTGCGCGCGACGTAGCTCTATCGCCGGAAGAACAAGCCATGCTCAGCTTGTTGCGTTCGTGGCGAATTCGGCGGGCACGCGAGGCCGCATAGTCCGCTGGGTGTTTTCTGTAGTTTTCCTCGCGGACTCTCACGCGAAGGAGGAGATCGGTGGCTCGGAAAACGGTGCTCGTGTGCGACAAATGTGGCAATGAGGTCGACGAAAGCAAGGGTGCAGTGATGCGCGTGACGTACACCGACGCGCGCCGCGGAGCCAAGCAAGCCGACCTCTGCGACGACTGCGCGGGGAATATGCCCGGTCGCGCCGCCGCCCGCCGCGGCCGCAAGCCGAAGAACGCCGCGCTCGCCTGAGCGCGATCTAGAGCACGTCCCGCACGCGCGCTAGCGTAGGCGGGTGCCGCTCCGGCTGATCGTGGGGCCCGCCAACGCGGGCAAAGTCGAGCTCCTGCTCGGCCGGTATCTCGCTGCGCTCGATGCCCGCGAAGGCCCCGAGCCGCTGCTCATCGTGCCGAACCGGGCGGACGTCGACCGCGTCGAGCGCGAGCTGCTCGGGCGGCGTCAGGCGCTGCTGGGCGGCTCGATCGGCACCTTCGACGACGTGTTCGAGCGGATCGCCTTCGGCTCGGGCGAGGTCCGGCGGCCGCTCCGGCGCGCGGAGCGCGCGCTGCTCGTGCGCCGGGTGGTGGCCACGGCCGAGCTCCATGGCTACTCCCGCTCCGCGGCACATGCCGGCTTCGTCGAGTCGCTCGAGCGGGCGCTCGACGAGCTCGAGGAGGGACTTCTCGCTCCCGCGGCGATCGGCGGCGAGCTCGGCGTGCTGTACGCCGGCTACCGCGACGAGCTCGACCGGCTCGAGCGCTGGGACCGCGGCCTGCTCCGCAATCACTCCGTCGAGCGGCTCCGGGCCGACCTCGACGCATGGCACGGCGAGCCCGTCTTCGCGTACGGCTTCGAGGATCTGACCGGTGCGGAGTGGTCGCTGCTGGAGGCCCTGACCGCGCGGACCGAGGTGACGGTCTCGCTCCCGTACGAACCGGGGCGACCGGCGTTCGCGGCACTGCGGCGGACGGCCGAAGACCTGGCCGGTCTCGCCGAAGGCGTCGAGGAGCTTCTTCCGAACTACGGCGCGGTCGCCCCGCCGGCGCTCGCGCACCTCGAGCGGACGCTGTTCGCCGACGAGACGCGCGACGCGCCGCCGCTGGACGGTGTGATCCGTTTCTTCGAAGGCGCCGGCGGCCGTGGCACGCTCGAGCTCGTCGGCGAAGAAGTGCTCGCGCTGGTCCGGGAAGGGATGTCTCCCGAACGGATCGGGCTCGTCGTGCCGGGCTACGACCGAATTCGCGGCGCGCTCGAGACTGTGCTCGGCTCGTTCGGGATTCCGTACTCCATCGACGGCGAGCTCCGCCTCACGCAGACCCCGCTCGTCAACGCGCTCGCCGCGTTGCTGCGTTTCGCGTGGGGAGGGGGAACGCGAACCGATCTCTTCCGGTTCCTCCGCTCGCCGTTCTCAGGGCTGGAGCGCCGCTCGGTGGACTTCGTCGAGGGTCGGCTGCGCGGGCGCGCGGTTCAAGCGCCCGGGCGTGTGGTCGAGGAGGCCGAGCGCATGCGCGACGGCGCCGCGCTACCGGCGCTGGCCGAGCTGCAGGAAGCACTTGATCCGATCGAGGCGGTGCGGGAGCTCGCGGAAAAGATGCTGCGCAACGCTTATAGTCTCGAACGGCCGCCGGCCGACGCCGCGAGCCGCGTCGATCTCCGTGCCTACGAGACGCTGCGCAAGCTGCTGGCCGAGCTCGCGAGCTGGCACGACCTGACCGGTGAGCTGAGCCGCGAGGACGTGCTCGCGGCCGTCGAGCGGGGACAGCTTCCCCGTCGGACGGGCGATGACACGGGCCGCGTCGCCGTCGTCGACCTCCTGCGGGCGCGCACGCGTCGTTTCGACGCGGTCTTCGTGCTCGGCCTCGAGGAGGGCAGCCTGCCGCGGCGCGACGCCGGCTCGCCGTTCCTCGACGAGGAGACGAAGCGCGGGCTCGACGAGCGCGGCGCGCGGCTGACCAAGCCCGACCGCGTCGAGCGCGACCGCTATCTCTTCTACACCGCTTGCACGCGCGCGTCGGAGCGGCTCTACCTCGTGCGTGAGGCGGCGGACGACGACGGCAGCCCGCGCGAGGCGAGCCCGTTCTGGCACGACGTGGAAGCGGTCTTCGGCGCCGACGACGTGGGCCGCTGGACTCGCCGGCGTCCGCTCTCGGCGCTGACGTGGCCGCTCGAGGAGGCGCCGACCGAGCGCGAGCGGCTGCGCGCACTTGCGGAGCTTGCATCGCACGATCGTGCAGACGCCGAGGCGCTCGCTCGCGCGAACGGCTGGGAACGGCGGCTCGAGCGGGCAGTCACCGCCTTCCAGCGCCCGACCCGGATCACGCATCCGCTGGTGCTCGAGCAGCTCGGCTCGCGCAGGTCGTTTGGAGTGACGGAGCTCGAGCGCTTCGCCGATTGCTCGTCGGCCTGGTTCGTCGAGCGGTTCCTCGACCCGAAGACGATCGACGCCGAGCCCGACGCGAAGCAGCGCGGCAGCGTCGCCCATCAGGCTCTCTACCGCTTCTTCTCGCGCATCCCGGCCGAGCTCGGTGTCGAGAAGCTCGAGCCGCAGCACGTCGAAGCGGCGACCGGGCTCATGCGCCGTTGTCTCGACGACGCGCTCGCCGGAGTGCGGATGGATCTCACCGAGATGCAGGAGCGGGAGCTCGACCAGACGCTCTGGCGCGATCTTGCTGCGTTCGTCGAGGAGGAGTGCGAGTCGACGTCGCCGCTCGTGCCGCGGCGCTTCGAGGTCTCGTTCGGCAGCGAGCGCGCCGCACCGGAGTTGCAGCGCGGGCTCGAGCTCGGCGACAGGTTGACGCTTTCGGGGAAGATCGACCGCATCGACGTGGACCCATTCGGCGCTCGCGGAGTCGTCCAGGACTACAAATCGGGCAAGAGCGCGCACTCGGCCAGGCAGATCGAGAGCGAGCTGCGCCTTCAGATCCCCCTCTACATGCTGGTGCTGCGCGACCTCGTCGGGCTCGAGCCGCTCGGCGGCCTCTACCGGCCGCTCGCCGGCGCGCGCAAGCCGCGCGGCCTCGTCCGCAGCTCCGAGGAGGAGACGCTGCCCGGCTACGTCTCTTACGACTACCTCGACGAGGAGGCGTTCTGGGGCGTCGTCGAGTCGGCGCGCAGCACCGCGACCACGCTCGCCGAGCGGATCGGCGAGGGAGATGTCCATCACGACCCGCTCGGCGGCGAATGCCCCGCGTGGTGCGACCTCTGGACCGTGTGCAGGATCGAGCGCGCATGAGCAGCTACGAGCTCAACCCGCAACAGATCACGGCCGTCGAGGCGGGCGGCGAGGTCTTCGTCTCGGCCG
>DASXKE010000161.1:0-4429 GCA_036496985.1 Gaiellaceae bacterium
GATGACGTCGTAGGGCGGCGCGACGAGCGACTCGAGCCCGCCTGCGACAGCCGGGTCGTAGCGGAGCGCGCGGAACGGCCGTACGACTGCCACGGCACTGACCGTACCAACCGCGCTGCCTCTGTACCGCCGCGGCGGCTCGTGCGCGCGACGACGGGAGATCCGTGCGTCCACGCCTGCCTGCTCAGCTGCAGCAGCTCGACCGCGAACGACGCGAGGAGCCCCGTCCCCACGACGAGAACGCGCCCGACGACCCGACCGCTCCAGCGCACGCGCAGGGAGAGGTTTCGTCTCCGGTCGGGCATCAGGTGGCGTCGGCGATCGACGACGAGCACCTGCTCCGACGGCACGACCGCGACGACGGCCGACGTTGGTACGCGCCGCACGCGATGGCGGCCCGTTCGCACCTCGAGCATCGACGGATCGTGCGGGCTTATGTCCGCGAGGATCCGCACCACCGTGCCGCGTCCTCCGCCCGAGAGCGTGAAACCGACACAGTTGGCGAGCCAGTAGCGCGTAACGGGGCTCGACGCGTCGAAGCGCCGGCTCTGGCGCAATGCAACCGCCATCCAGGCACCGAGTCCCCGCTACCCCGCCATGCGAAACTCCCGCCTGTGACCGCGATCGCAGAACTGGAGGAAAACCGCACCGTGGAAGGCGTCTACGCGGTTGCGCGCAAGGAGCGCCTGCGGACGCGAGGCGGCTCGAGCTATCTCGCGCTGGAGCTCGTGGACACGAGCGGACGGATCGGTGCGCGTGTCTGGAACGACGTGGATCTGCTCGATGGGCGGTTCGCCGCCGGCGACGCGGTCCGGGTGCTCGGCCGTGTCGAGCGATTCCGCGACAAGCTGCAGGTGGAAGTGCGAACGCTCGAGCCCGCCGAGGGTGTCGATCCGGCGGGACTGACGCCGGGGTTGCGCCGAGATGCCAACGAGCTCGACGGATTCCTCGAGTTCCTGGTCGGCGAGGTCCACGATGACGCGCTGCGCGGCATCGTCACGCGCGCGCTGGCGGAGGCGCCTCTGCGGGAGTACCCGGCGACGCCGGACGGTCATCACTCGTACGCCGGGGGCCTGCTCGAGCACACCGTCGGGGTCGCGACTCTCTGCCGCGAGCTCGCGCAGATCCACCCTCGGCTACGTGCCGACCTGCTGCTGGCGGCCGCCCTTGTCCACGACGTCGGCCGGACGCGCGAGCTCGGCCGGCCGCCCGTCTTCGCGCCGACCGACGAGGGACGCCTGCTCGGCCATGTCCACCTCGGACTCCGCATGCTCGAGGATCTCGGGGCGCCGGCCGAGCTGCTGCATGCGGTGGCCTGCCACCACGACGCCCGCGCCGCCCGTACGGCCGAGGCGGCCGTCCTCTACCACGCGAACCAGCTCGACGCCGTCGCCGCAACGCGGCCGGTGCCGGACTAGGCCGCCGAGCTTGGCCGCGCTCCTCGCGCTCACCGCCAGCCTCAGCTGGGGCGTCGCGGACTTCCTCGGCGGAGTCAAGGCCCGGGTGCTGCCGAGCCTCACGGTGCTCGCCGCGTCGCAGCCGTTCGGTCTCGCCGCGCTCGGCATCGCGGTCGCAATCCGGGGAACGGGGATTCCCGGCAACGAGGTGGCCTGGGCTGCGCTCGCGGCGCTGTTCGGCACCGTGGGCCTTTTCGCGTTCTACCGCGGCATGGCAATCGGAGCCATGAGCGTCGTGACGCCGATCGCCGCGGTCGCGGCCGCGATCCCGGTGATCTGGGGAGTCGCAGTCTCGGGGAATCACATCAGCGGCCTCCAGGCGATCGGCTTCGTCGCGGCGATCGGCGGCAGCGTCGCCGCCTCACTCGAGCTGCGACCCGAGCGCACGCAGATCGCAGCCGGAGTCGGCTGGGCCGTGCTCGCGATGCTGTGCTTCGGCGCCTACTACGTCCCGATGCACGCGGCGTCGACCCAGGACTGGCTCTGGCCCGCGTTCCTCTTCCGCTGCACGTCGGTGACGCTCGTCTGGTCGGTCGTCCTCGTGTCGCGCGCCCGCCCCAACGGTCTCCGCGGCCACTGGCTCGCGCTCATCGCGATCGGTTTCCTCGACACGGGAGGGAACGCGCTCTTCGCCGCCGCCTCGGCGGCGCACGGCCTGATCAGCGTCGTCTCGGTGCTCGCGTCGCTCTACCCGGTGCTGACGGTGCTGCTCGCCCGGTTGCTGCTCGGCGAGCGGGTGCAGAGGACACAGGACGTCGGAGTAGCGGTGGTGCTCGTCGGCGTCGTCCTGATCACAGCTGGAGGCTAGAACCTTCTCCGAGGTCGCCGTTCCGTCACAGAACCTTTACTGCAGCGCAACGCCCCTTTCCTTACCGTGCAGATACTCATGGCGACAAAGGGGAAGCCCATGTCAGCACGGGACACGGATTCGGATCGGCAGCACATGCTGCTCGTGGTGGAGTCGGCGCAGCGGGCCGGCTATTCGGAGAGCGAGATCGCCGAGACTGTCAAGGACGCGGTCAAGGCAGACGCGGATCTCGAACGCGCAGAGCGGTCCCGGCGGGCCGCTTGACCATACGCTGAAGCGCTTCCTAGACGTTGAAGCGGATATTGAGGACGTCGCCGTCCTCGATCACGTAGGTCTTGCCCTCGAGGCGCTGCTTGCCCGCCCGCGCAGCCTCCGCGTGGCCGCCTGCCTCCACGAGATCGTCCCAGCGCACCACCTCGCAGCGGATGAAACCGCGCGCGATGTCGGAGTGGATCGTCTCCGCAGCGTCGAGTGCGGTCTCTCCGCGCGCGAGCGTCCACGCGCGCGTCTCCTTCTCGCCCGCGGTGAAGAACGTGATCAAGTCGAGCGTCTCCGCGAGCCGCCGCACGACCTCGCCCAGCGCCGACTCGCCGCCGCCCCGGAACTCCACCGCTTCCTCAGGCGACAGCTCTGCAAGCTCGGCCTCGAGCTGCAGATCGATGCCGTCGGCGCCGTTGACGAGCTCGAGCAGCGGTTTCGTCGTCAGCGGGTCGAGCTCGGGCGGCAGCTCGCCCTCCCACTCCGCCAGCGTCTGACCGGCGTCGAGGTGCGCCAGGAGCCGCTCGAGGTCGGCTACCTCGACCTTGAGGCGCGCATCCCCCGACTTCGCCTGCTTTGCGAGCCGCTCGAGGCGCCGCTCGACATGATCCCGGTCGGCGACGAGAAGCTCGAGCTTCAACGTCTCGAGGTCGTCGGCGGGAACGCGGGTGCCGGAGAATCCGTCGAGCACGACGAGCAGCGCATCGACCTGTCGCAGGTTGCCCAGCAGCTGCGGGCCGGTTCCGGGGACGTCCACGACCCGCACCGCGGCGGGCGTGATCTTGCGCGCCCCCACCGTTTCGGCCAGCCGGTCGAGCCGCTCGTCGGGGATCTGAGCCATGCCGACGTGCTCCTTGCCGGAGCCGTGCGTCTCCGCTCGCGTCAGCGCGCGAAAGAGCGTCGTCTTTCCCGAGCTCGCCAGCCCGACGATTCCAACCTCGAGCGCCACGCGCGGAGGCTAGCCGGGCGACTGGGCGATCTGCTTCTGGAGCGAGACGAGCGCACGGTGCTGGAGCGACTTGATCGCCCCCTCGGTCTTGTCGAGGATCGACGCCACCTCCGCGTTCGGGAGGTTGAAGACAAACTTCAGCGTCAGCACCTGCTGCTGCTCGGGCGAGAGGTGGTCGATGAGCTTCAGCATCGACTCTCGGCCGATGGTCTGCATCGCGACGAACTCGGCGGCCGGCTCCTCCTCGCCCGGCGGCTCGGGAACCTCCTCCTCGGGCTGCCAGCGGCGACCGGCCCGGAAGTGATCCATCGCCAAGTTGTGCGCAATGCGGAACAGCCACGCCGAGAACGGCGCCGATTGCCACTTGAAGCTGCCGATCTTCTCCAGCATCTTCAGAAACGTCTGCGTCGTGAGGTCCTCGGCGTCGTGGCGGTTGCCGACGGTGACGTGGAGGTAGCTGTAGATCCGGTCGAAGTGGATGAGGTACAGCTCCTCGAGCGCGTCGCGATCGCCCTGCTGGCCGCGTGCGACGAGCTCCCGAACGTGCTCGGTCGACTCACGGGCAGGCGCATTCTCGGTGGGAGAACTCATCCCACCTTCGTTTCCCCTGGACTCCATCGGAGCTAACTCGCGCCGCGGGTCAACGACTACCCGGAGCCGAACCCGACACGGCCCGCGCGGACGATCCGCTTGTAGTACGCGACTTGCGCGACGACCACCTGGAGCGGGCCGTCCTCGGTCTCGAGCGTGACCACCGGCCTGCCGGCGCCGGTCGAGCCAAGCGCGGATTCCAGCTCGTCTGCCGAGCGCACGTCGACGAAGCTGCCGACGATCTGGCCGCCGGCGAAGCCGAGTTCGATGCGAACGCGCTCGTCAGCCACTCGCGCAGACTACTTCCGACAGCACACCGTGGACGGAGTCAGGGTGCACGAAAGCGACCTCGAGGCCGAACATCCC
>DASXKE010000162.1:0-15807 GCA_036496985.1 Gaiellaceae bacterium
AGGAGCGGACGAAGACCCCGAACGGGCCGGTGAAGCCCCGCACCTTGCCGATCGTCTGCGGCCGGTCAAAGTCGAGCCCGAAGCCGCCGTCTTCCCGGCGCACTACCGCAGGCACCGGCAGGAACGGCTCGAGCAGCTCGCGCACCGCGACCGGGCCGCCGCCCGGGCCGCCGCCGCCATGCGGCTGCGAGAACGTCTTGTGCAGGTTGATGTGGACGATGTCGAAGCCCATGTCGCCGGGCCGGGAGATCCCGCAGACCGCGTTGAGGTTCGCGCCGTCGTAGTACATGAGCGCGCCTGCGCCGTGGAAGATCCGCTCGATCTCCTCGATGTTCTCGTCGAAGAGGCCGAGCGTCGACGGGTTCGTGAGCATCAGCGCCGCTGTCTCGCCGTCGACCTTGCCGCGGAGGTCGTCGACGTCGATGTTCCCGCGCGCGTCCGTTCGGACCGGCGTCAGCTCGTAACCGGCCATCGTGACCGACGCCGGATTCGTCCCGTGCGCCGTGTCGGGGATGACGACCTTGCGGCGCTGCTCGCCCTCGCCTCGTGCGGCGAAGTACGCGCGCGCCAGCAGCAGCCCCGTGAGCTCGCCCTGAGAGCCGGCCGCGGGCTGGAGCGAAACTGCGTCGAGACCCGTCACCTCCGCGAGGATCTCCTGCAGCCGCCACATAAGCTCGAGCGCGCCCTGCGCTCCGTCCTCTTCCTGCAGCGGATGGAGCCGGGCGAACCCCGGCAGCGCCGCGAGCCGCTCGTTGATCCGCGGGTTGTACTTCATCGTGCACGAGCCGAGCGGATAGAAGCCCGTGTCGACTCCGAAGTTCCGCGTCGAGAGCTCGGTGAAGTGACGGACGAGCTCGAACTCCGGCACCTCGGGCAGGCGCGGCGGCTCGCTACGGCGCAACTCTTCGGGAAGCTCGGGCGGCGCCGGCAGGTTCTCGTAGCGCGGCAGCGCCGAGGCGCGACGGCCGGCCTGCGAACGCTCGTAGATCAGCTTCATCCGGCCACCTCGGCAAGGACGTCGGCGAGGCGGTCGATCTCGTCCGGCGTGCGGCGCTCGGTCACCGCGACGAGCAGGACGTCGTCCATCCCCTCGTAGTCACGGCCGAGCGCGTAGCCGGGATGGACGCCGCGCTCGCGTGCCGCCGCGACCACGTCCCGCGCGTTCCGTCCGACGCGGACTCCAAACTCCTTGAACGTTGTCTGTGCCGCAAACACCGGCTCGAGCCCCGCTCGCTCCGCCAGGCGCTGTTTCGCGTAGGCGGCCAGCGACAGGCAGGTCTCCCCCAGCTCTCGCAATCCCTGCGGGCCAAGCCATGTGAGATAGACGAGCCCGCCCAGCGCGAGCAAGGTCTGGTTCGTCGTGATGTTGGAGGTGGCCTTCTCGCGCCGGATGTGCTGCTCCCGGGTCTGCAGGGTGAGGACATAGCCGCGCTCACCCGCGGTGTCCACCGTCTCGCCGACGATGCGCCCGGGCATGCGCCGGATGAAGTCCTGGCGCGCAGCGAGGAAGCCGTAGTGCGGACCGCCGAAGGACGGGAAGTTCCCGGCAGCCTGCCCTTCGCCGATCGCGAGCGCGGCGCCGTATCTGCCCGGCGCCTCGAGCACGCCGAGCGAAAGAGGGTCGACGTGCACGACCGGCAGCGCACCGGCCTCGATCGCGGCGGCAACGAGGTCCGGCGCCGCCTCAAGGCAGCCGAAGAAGTTCGGCTGCTGGAAGATGACCGCCGCTGCGTCGACCGCGGTCCGCTCCAGCTCGTCGGGGTCGGTCGTCCCGTCGCGATGCGGCACCTCTACGACCTCCAGCCCGAAGCCGGCTGAGTACGTCTTCACCACCTGGCGCACTTGTGGATTCGTCGCCTCGGTCACGACGATCTTGCTGCGGCCGGTCGCATGCTTCGCGACGTAACAGGCATCTGCGGCCACGCTCGTCCCGTCGTAGCCGGATGCGTTGGAGACGTCCATCCCGGTCAGCTCGCAGATCGCGGTCTGGTACTCGAAGATCGCCTGCAGCACGCCCTGGCTCATCTCGGGCTGATACGGCGTGTACGCGGTCAGCAGCTCGCCGCGCTGCAGCATCGCGTCGACCACAGCCGGGACGTAGTGGTCGTACATGCCGGCACCGAGGAAGGAGAGCTCGCGACTCGCGTCGGCGTTCCGCTCGGCCAGGGCCGCGACGTGCGCGAACACCTCCTGCTCGGACAGCGCCGGCTCGAGATCGAGCTCACGCCCGAGTCGAACTGCGTCCGGCAGGTCGCGGAACAGCTCGTCGACGGTCGCGACGCCGATCGTCCCGAGCATCTGCTCCCGGTCCGAGTCGGTGAGCGCGAGAAACGGATGCGGCTGCGTCACTGGTCCGCGAGAACCTGGCGGTAGGCGCCGGCGTCGAGCAGAGCGTCGACCTCGCCGGAGTCCGCGAGGTGGATCCGAACGAGCCAGCCGTTCCCGTACGGATCCTCGTTCACCGTCTCGGGCGCGCCGGTCACCTGCTCGTTCACGGCGAGCACCTCACCGGAGAGCGGCGCGATCACGTCGGAGACGGCCTTCACCGACTCGACCTCGCCGTAGGACTGATCCTTCGTCACCGTGGATCCCACCTCGGGCGGCTCGAAGTGGACAAGCTCGCCGAGCGCGTCGACCGCGAACCACGTGATCCCGAGCGTGGCCTCGTCGCCCTCGATGCGGGCCCAGTCGTGTTCGGAGTGGTAACGCAGGTCGTCGGGATAGCTCTCGGCGGCTGCCACTCAGTCCTCCTTCTCGTAAATCGGCTTCTTGACGATTCGAGCACGGCGCGGACGGCCGCGGACGTCAATCGTCAACTCGGTTCCCGCCTTCGCCGTGTCCGCAGCGACGTAGCCCATGCCGATTCCGACGTCGAGCATCGGCGAATGCGTGCCCGACGTCACCTCGCCGCCGCCCCCACCCTCGGTGACGCTGATCGACATGCCCTGACGCGGGACGGCCTTCTCTTCCATCACGAACGCGACGAGCCGGCGCTCGGGCCCGTCTGCCTTGATCCTCCGCAGGACGTCGACGCCCACGAACTCCTTGCCGAGGGCGCAGAGCCAGCCGAGGCCGGCTGAGATCGGATCCGTGTCCGGCCCGATGTCGTTGCCGTGCAGCGGGTAGCAGACCTCGAGCCGCAGCGTGTCGCGCGCGCCCAGCCCGCATGGCACCACGCCGCGGGCGAGCACTGCATCCCACAGCCGCACCGCGTCCTCGGTCATGCACATCAGCTCGCAGCCGTCCTCGCCGGTGTAGCCGGTCCGGTTCACCATCACCTCGACGCCGTCGATCGCCGTCTCGGCGAACGTGAACGCCGGAGCAGGCGGCAAACCGAGCCGCTCGATCGCACGCGGTCCCTGCACCGCGAGCAGCGCAAAGTCGTCGGAGACGTCGCGCACGTCGGAGCCGCGAATCTCTCGCTCCTTCAGCCACGCATAGTCGGTCTCGCGATTTGCGGCGTTGACGACGAGGAGATACGTGCACTCGCCGACGCGATAGACGATGAGGTCGTCGATGATCCCGCCGTCCTCGTTCGTGAGCAATGTGTACTGCGCCTGACCGACCGAGATCCGGTCGAGCTCGTTCGAGAGCGCGCCCTGCAGCAGCTCGTGCGCGTGCGGCCCCTCGACCTCGAGCTCACCCATGTGCGAGACGTCGAAGACCCCCGCGTCGGTGCGCACGGCGCGGTGCTCGGCGATGACGCCCGTGTACTGGACGGGCATCTCCCAGCCGGCGAACGGCACCATCCGCGCGCCGAGCTCGACGTGCCGGTCATGCAGCGGCGTGTGCAGAAGCGTCGTGGACATCGGCAGGCCGATCCTAGTGATGGACGCCAGGCCCTGGCTCAGTCGAAAAACGTCCCCAGAACGGAGCCGCCCCGGCTCATTCCTTAGAAACAAGCCAGGGCGGCGGACCGGGTCGTGGGGTTGACTCTGATGTGGGTCAACCCTGTTGAGGGCACCCATCGTGTGCCCTGTTTCGGCGGACCGAAACCTCCGGCGACGAAAACTCTTCGAGCGAGCTATTCGCCGCGCAGGAAAGACGGCACGTCCAGCCCGTTCTCGGGCTGATCGGCAGTGTTCGTCGGAGCGGCGAGCTGCGGCTCGGCGCTCGTGCTGCGACGGCGGCGACGGCCTGCGCCAAAGCCGGTGGCGATGACGGTGACACGCACCTGCTCTCCCATCGACTCGTCGATGACGGCACCGAAGATGACGTTCGCGTTGACGTCGGCAGCGCTCGTCACGACCTCGGCCGCCTCGTTGACCTCGAACAGGCCGATGTCGGGCCCGCCGGTGATGTTGAGCAAGATTCCCGTCGCACCCTCGATCGACGACTCGAGGAGCGGCGACGACACTGCCGCCCGTGCAGCTTCTGCCGCGCGATTGTCTCCGCTCGCCTCGCCGATGCCCATCAGCGCCGAGCCGGCCTCACGCATGATCGTGCGCACATCTGCGAAGTCGAGATTGACGAGGCCGGGGACGGTGATCAGGTCGGTGATGCCCTGGACTCCCTGACGGAGGACGTCGTCGGCCATCCGGAAAGCGTCGACGACCGAAGTCTGCTTTTCGACCACCTGAAGCAGCCGGTCGTTCTCGATCACGATCAGAGTCTCGAGCCGCTCACGCAGCGCGTCGATCCCCTGCTCCGCCTGCTGCGAGCGCCTGCGGCCCTCGAAGCCGAACGGCTTGGTGACGACGCCGACCGTCAGCGCGTTGAGCTCGCGGCCGAGTTCGGCGACGACCGGTGCTGCACCGGTTCCGGTGCCGCCTCCCTCGCCCGCGGTCACGAAGATCATGTCCGCGCCCTTGAGCGCCTCCTTCAGTTCGTCGCGGCTCTCCTGCGCTGCCGCCAGCCCGACCGCCGGATCGGCACCTGCGCCCAGGCCGCGGGTCGCGGCCGAGCCGATGTGGATCTTCACGTCGGCGTCGCAGATCATCAGTGCCTGGGCGTCCGTGTTCACCGCGATGAACTCGACACCCGACAGCCCGGCATCGACCATCCGGTTGACGGCGTTCGTGCCGCCGCCGCCGACACCGACGACTTTGATCACTGCTAGGTAGTTCCCGGTCGATTCCTTACTGCTCATGAGCCTCGAACCTGAACCTTTACTAGAGGATTGGGGCGAGCTTCGGCATCAACGCGCCGCAGGGTACGTGCGTGAACGCTCGATGTCAACTGGAGCCGGAGCTTCATACACTCAACCTCTACTAGAGGTTGCGCCTCCTAATGACGACGGCGACCCCGTCCCCGAGACCGGCCGGCCGGGAGTGCTGACGTCGAGGAAGGTCGCGCCGGCCGGCAGCAGCGGGAGCACCCGCTCGGCGACGGCGAGCTTCAGCTTGACGTCGCTCGCAGCACCGAGCAGCAATTCGACTCCCGACCGGAGGTGGAACACGAGCGAGCCGCCCGTGTAGGAGGCCGAGACGATGCGAGGGGCGAACGCACCCGCGAATCCGGCGGCACGTGCGACCGCGGCGGCGCCCGGGCCGGTGACCCGCGCCCCGGTCCTGACCTGCGTCTTGGTGGAGATCCAGATCCGCGGCAGCCGCGGCACGGCGCTCAACGCCAGGCGCTCCATCACACGACCGCGAGTAGAGACGAGCCAGCTCTGGGGCCCACGGCGCAGGACGGCGGCGGGGCGCTCCGGGACGATGGCGATGCGGAGCGTGTGCGGAAAGTCCCGGTCGTACCTTGCGCTGACGACCGTCGGAAGCGCCTCGAGTCTCGCGACGACCGCCGACCCGTCGAGCCCGACCAGAGGCTTTCCGGCGAAGGGTGCGAGCGCTTCGCGGACTTGCCGCGCGATCGGCGCTGACCCTCCCTGAACCTCGATCGTGTCGATCGCGAAGAGGGACGTCTCGCGCGCGAGCAGGTAGCCGCCGAGCGCCAAGGCCAGGATCGCGAGACCCACGGCGACCGAGTGCCGGGTCGGGACGAGGCGGGCGAGCCAGGCCCGAGGATGCACGTCGGGCCAGACGCCCTGCCAGGCGGGCGCGAGGATCTCCACGCGCGCGAGGGACCGGGGGAAACGGACCTTGGCAGGCATCGCTTCGAAGTTCGGCGCGGGTGCTGGCCTTCCTACAGGTCGGGCAGCTCGAGCTCGCCGAGCAACTCGACCTCGTGCTCGAGTCGGACGCCGAACTGCTCGCGTGCGCGACGGCGGGCCTCGGCCATGAGGGCGAGCGCGTCGGCCGTAGTCGCGCCGTCGGCGTTCTCGATGAAATTCGCGTGCTTGGGCGAGATCTGGGCGCCGCCGATCCGGTGGCTCTTGAGTCCGCAGGCCTCGAGCATCCTGCCGGCGCTCAGCTCGTGGTCGGGATTCTTGAAGACACTCCCGAAGGTGCGCCGGTTGGTCGGCTGTGCGGCTTTCCGACGTGTGTTCAGCTCGCGCACCTCGGCCTTGATCTCTTCCGATGATCTTGTCTGCAGTCGCAGCTCGGCGCGCAGGACGACCTGCCCGTGGTGAAGCTCGGAGTGGCGGTAGCTCAGCCCGAGCTCCGCGGGAGTCAGCCAGCCGCTGCCTTCGGCCGTCGCGACCAGCGCTCGCTCGAGCACGCCGGCGAAGTCGCCGCCGTACGCGCCGCCGTTCATCCAGACGCCGCCCCCGATCGTGCCGGGGATTGCGCAGGCGAACTCGAAGCCGCCGAGCCCGGCTGCGCGCGCACGGTGGAGGACGACGGCGTTCGCGGCTCCTCCGCCCGCGCTCAGTAACTCGTCTCCGGCCTCGACCGCCGCAAGCTGCCCGCCGAGCTTGAGCACGAGCGCGTCGACACCGTCGTCCGCCGCGAGCAGGTTGGAGCCGAGGCCGACGACGGCGACGCGGAGGGAGCGCTGCCGTGCCCAGCGCAGGAGCTCCTCGACCTCGGCTTCGGACTCCGGACGCGCAAAGGCCTTGGCCGGCCCCCCTGTCCCGAGAGTCGTGAACCGCGCAAGCTCGACGCCGTCTTCGATCCTCATGCAAGCGCCTCGAGGATCAACGGAGCGGCGCGATCCACGTCTCCCGCTCCGAGAGTGAGGACCGTGTCGCCCGGACGCGCCCACCCCGCGACGACGTGGGCCGCATCCTCGAGCGCCGGCGCCCAGCCGATGCGCATCCCGGGACGAATTTCGGCGAGCTCGGCGACGATCAACCGCCCGCTGACTCCCTGAACGGGTTCCTCACGCGCGGGATAGATCTCGGTCACGCACGCCGCGTCCGCGCCCGCGAGCGCCTGCGCGAAGCCGTGCGCGAGATGCAGCGTTCGCGAGTAGAGATGCGGCTGGAAGAGCACGACGAGCCGGCCGCCGTTGCGGAGCGCGGCGAGATCGGCCGCAAGCTCGGCGGGATGGTGCGCGTAGCTGTCGATGACCCTCACACCGCGCGCCTCTCCCTTGGCCTCGAGCCGGCGTCCGGCGCCGCGGAACTCGACGATTACCGCCTCCGCATCGGCCCGGGCAAAGCCGGCAAGGTCGAGAGCAGCGAGAGCCGCGGCTGCATTCCGGCGGTTGTGGTCTCCGGGGACGGCGAGCTCGAGAGCCACGGGATCGAGCTCTTCGGCCCGGACGACGTGCGGCACCTGGGCGAGCCAGTCCTCGAAGAACGACTCCAGCTCGCCCCGGGAGGCGAAAACCGTGTGATGGTCGAGGTCGATGTTGAGGAGCACGGCGATCTCGGGCCGCAGCGTGCCGACCGACCGATCGGACTCGTCGCCCTCGACCACGAGCCAGCCCGACCCGGCTCGCGCGTTGCCGCCGAGCTGCTGGACGTCGCCGCCGATCAGGAAGCTCGGGTCGAGCCCGAGCCGGTCGAGACAGAACGCGATCATCGCGCTCGTCGTCGTCTTCCCGTGCGCCCCGGCAACGACAATCGTGCGGCGGTGCGAGACGAGCTCAGCGAGAAGCTCGGCGCGCGGACGGCCGTCGACGCGGCCGGCAAATGCCGTGGAGACATATGCCTCCCAGCCAGAGGGAGGTGGCGGAGGCTCCGGCGAGATCTCGACCTCGACGCCGTCGAGATGGCGCAGGTACGGCGTCTCGACGCGATCCCAGCCCGCGACCTCGGCCCCCCAAGCGCGCGCGAGAAGCGCGTAGCCGCTCATGCCGGCGCCGCCGATGCCGGCGAGCCAGATTCGCCTACCGGTGAGCGGTTGCGAGGGAGACGAGCCCATCCGCGATCTCCTCTGCTGCGTCGGGTTTCGCGATCGCGCGCATCGCCGCGGCCATCGCTTCGAGCCGTCCGGTGTCCTCGAGCAGCTCCTCGACGGTGCGCGGCGCGTGTGCGGCCTCCGCTTCGGGAACGACGATCGCACCGCCCGCGTCGGCGAACCAGCGCGCGTTCTTCTCCTGATGGTCGCCGGTGGCGAACGCGCCCGGAACCAGCACGGCCGGGAGCCCCGCAGCCGCGAGCTCCCAGACCGAGCCGCCGGCTCGCGCCAGCGCGACGTCCGCCGCGCCGTAGGCGACGCCTATCTCGTCCATGAACGGCTGGAGGATGTAGTCGGGACGGGTCGCGCGGCCGCGCAGCTCGGGGTAGTCGCGCTCGCCGCAGAGATGGACGACGGCGGGGCCGCTCTCGGCCCAGGCGTCGAGCGCGAGGTCGTTGAGGAGCCGCGCGCCGAGAGAGCCGCCGAAGACCAGCGCGACGCGCGCGTCAGCCGCGAGCCCGAGCCGGCTACGCGCCTCGTCGCGGGCCACCGGCCTCGACGCGGCAGGGATCGGGCGGCCGACGGCGCGGTATTTGTCCCCGTCCCGGCCGACCGGCAGCGCAAGGAAGACGCGTTGAACCAGTGGCGCGGCAAGCCGGTTCGCCAGGCCGAGATGCGCATCGGCCTCGCTGAGCGCGCACGGGATCCCTTCGACGCGCGCCGCGAGCGCCATCGGCCCGGCGACGTAGCCGCCGGCGCCGAGCACCGCGTCGGGCTTGCGGCGACGAAGGATGCTGCGGCAGGCGGCAGGCGCGGCGAGCGCCTTCCCAGCTGCGCGCACGAGGTCGAGGCTGGGCCGCCGAGGCAGCCCCGAGACGGCGAAGGCGTCGAACTCGTAGCCTCGTTCAGGAACGAGCCGCGCTTCGACGCGATCCGGCGACCCGGCGAACGTCACCAGTCCGCCCCGCCGCCGCAGCGCCTCCGCGACCGCGAGCGCCGGCGCGACGTGTCCGACCGTCCCGCCGGCCGCGATCAGGAACCGCAACTGCCGCTCGTCCGCCATCACGGGCGATGTTAAGGAGCACGCCGACTCCGGCGAGCATCATCACGAGGCTCGAGCCGCCGTACGACACGAACGGAAGCGGGATTCCCGTCAGCGGAGCGAGGCCCAGCGCGGCGGCCATGTTGATTGCGGCCTGGCCGCAGACGAGCGCGGTGATACCGGCGGCAAGGCGTTTCGCGAACGGGTCGCGACAGGCAATCGCCAGGCGAACGCCCGCATACCCGAAGGCGCAGAAGGCCATGATCACGAGCGTGATGCCGACGAGGCCGAGCTCCTCCCCGACGACGGCGAACATCATGTCGGTGTGCGCCTCGGGCAGGTAGCCGAGCGGCTCGATGCCGGATCCGAGCCCGCGCCCGAAGATCCCGCCCGACCCGAGGCTGATCAGCGCCTGCACGTTCTGGAGCCCCGCGCCGGTCGGGTCTTTCCACGGATCCATGAAGGTGAGCAGCCGGTCTCGCCGGTACGGCGACGTCCAGGCGGCGATCGCGGCGAGACCGAAGACGATCCCGTACGCCGAGGCGAGCACGGAGACCCGCGTCCCCGAGACGAGCAGGATCGCGCCCACGACGAGCAGGAGCGTGAGCGCCGTCCCGAGGTCCGGCTCGACGAGCACGAGCAGCGCAAAGAGGAGAACGAGCAGCCCGATCGGCCGTCCGAGCTCCTTCAGCGTGCGCGGCGGCTTGCGGCGCGAGAGATAGGCGGCGGTCCAGACGACGACGGCGAGCTTCGCGAGCTCCGACGGCTGGAAGACGAGCGGCCCGACAGTGAGCCAGCGGCGCGCACCGTTGATCCGCGGGCCGACCGCGAGCACGGCGAGGCAGAGGACAAGCGCCGTGACGACGAGGGTCGGCGCAAGCGCACGGAGACGGTCGAGCTCGAGCCGCGATACCACGACGAGCAGCACCACGCCGACGAGGGCGTACATCGCCTGCTTCTCGACGATTCCGAGCGGGTTGGCGTTGCCGAGCGCCGCAGATCCGGAGCTCGCGCTGTAGACCATGACGAGCCCGAAGAGGACGAGCGCCGTGGTGACGAGCACGAGCACGTTCCACTCGAACTGGAGCCGTTTGGCCGGCCCGCTCACGTGAGCTCCTCCACGAGGCGCCGGAACGTGTCGCCGCGTTCCTCGAAGTTCGCGAACTGGTCGTAGCTGGCTGTCGCCGGCGAGAGGAGGACGACGTCGCCGGCTTCGGCGTCGGCAGCGGCGTGCGCGACGGCGGTCGGGAGGTCGCCGGCGCGGACGTATGTGCGGCCGGCGGCATCGAGGGCGGATGCCAGCTCATCGGTTGCGGCGCCGACGAGGTAGATCGAGCTGACGCTCGCGGGGAGCTCCCGAATGAAGGGGCCGAAGTCCTCCCCCTTGAGCGAGCCGCCGAGAATGAGGCGCATAGGCGCGTCGTACGCGGCGACGCCACGACTGGCCGCCGCCGTGTTCGTCGCCTTCGAGTCATTGACCCAGCGGACGCCACGGAGCTCTCGGACGAGCTCGAGCCGGTGCGGAACGCCGGGGAAGGTGTGGAGCGCCTGGGCGATCGCGTCGTCGGTCACGCCGGCCGCACGTGCCGCGGCCGTCGCGGCGGCTGCGTTCTCCCGGTTGTGCCGCCCGGGGATCAGCGGCTCCGCCGGCAGCGGATCGTCGGCCGAGAACTCGATCCCGTCGATCCCGAAGCCGCGCGGCACGACTTTCGTGTGCGCGCGCTCGAAGATGCGGAGCTTTGCGTCGCGGTACGCCTCGAAGCTGCCGTGTCGGTCGAGATGATCCGGTTCGAGGTTGAGGAGGACGGCGACGTCGCAGGCGAGCGCGTGGACGTCCTCGAGCTGGAAGCTCGACAGCTCGCACACGATCCAGGTGTCCGCGGCTGCTTGCTCTGCGGCGTCGGTCAGCGCTCGCCCGACGTTGCCTGCGACCTCGACGGGGCGGCCGGCTGCGCGCATGATCGCGCCGAGCAGCTCCGTCGTAGTCGTCTTCCCGTTCGTGCCGGTGACGCCGATCAGCCGGGAACCGGCGGGCAGCAGCCGGTAGCCGAGCTCGACCTCGCTCCAGATCGGGACTCCGCGCGAGCGCGCAGCGGCAACGAGCGGCGACTCGCCTGGTACGCCTGGGCTCTTGACGACGAGTTCCATCCCTTCGAGCAACAGCTCCTCCTCCGTTCCGAGTCGGAGTTCGACGCCAAGGTCGGCGAGCCTGCCGGTGCCGACGTCAGGCGACCGGTCGGTAGCAACGACGTGAACGCCGCGCCGCGCGAGCGCGCCCGCGGCTGCGATGCCGGACCGCGCGAGCCCGACTACGAGCGCGCGACCCGGGAGCCAGGTCTCATCCGGCGCCGCCTCGGCGGGACGTGGCCCGCTCACGGCAAACGTTCCCCCCCAATGGGGGGCGCGAGTCCCCTGAGGTCAGCGTACGCGCCCGGTGGTGCCAGGAATGTGTCGGTTTTCTCGAGGATGCGGTACGGGTTCGCCGTCCGGCTCCCGCCTCCTCAGGCGAGCCGGCCGCTCACGACGGCCTCCGCGCCGACCCCCGCGACCTCGACGTCCTCGAAGCCCGCTTCCCTCAGCGAGCGCGCAAGCTCCTCGCCGGCCGCCGAATCGGGCTCCCCGAAGGAGACGCGACCGCCGGCCGACAGGACCCGAACGAGCTCCTGGGCCGTCGCCACGAGCGCCCCGTCGTCGGTCGCGATCCGGCCGAGCACCGCACCCACCGCGCCGTCTGGAAGCGGCAGGACCGGTGCCTCACCCATCAGATACGCCACCCCACTCGCGCCTACAGCGTGCGCTTCGCCGAGGAGCTCCTCGAGCTCGTCGACCTCCGACCGCACGACGTAGACCCAGCCGTCGCCGATCAAGCCGTGCGCTCCGAGCGCAAGCGACCCGCCGCCGAGCACGAGCACATCCTGATCCGGCTCCAGCCTCGCCGCGTCGAGCACCGCCGCCTCGATCTCGGTGCTGCTCATCGTCGGCGGGCGAAGGGGAAGTAGTAGCGGTAGTAGAGCGCGAATCCCATGGCACACAGCAGCGCAGCAATGATCCAGAACCGGATCGTGATCTTCGTCTCGGACCATGCCTTCATCTCGAAGTGGTGGTGAATCGGCGCCATCAGGAAGACGCGTCGCCCGAAGCGTTTGAACGAGAAGACCTGGATCATCACGGACAGGGCCTCGATCACGAAGATGCCGCCGATGAGGAGAAGGAGCACCTCTACCTTCATCATGATCGCGAACGCCGCAAGCGCCCCACCGAACGCCATCGAGCCCGTGTCGCCCATGATCACCTCGGCCGGAAAAGCGTTGAACCACAGGAAGCCGACCGCCGCTCCGATCAGTGCGGCACCGACGATCGCGAGGTCGAGCTTCGTCAGGTTGCGGTGACCGACATGGCCGGACCGCACGTATGAGACGACGTTCATCGCCATGAACGTGAAGAGGGCGATGATCGCCGTGCCGGCGAGGAGGCCGTCGACGCCGTCCGCGAGATTGGTGCCGTTCGCGGAACCCGCGATCACGAAGAAGAGGAACACGTACCAGCCATACGACAGGGGCACCGTGACGTCGATCACCGGGATGTAGACGTCCGTGCTCAGGTGGAGGTGCCGCGCGACGATCGCGACGACGACCGTGACGCCCGCGAGCAGAACGAGCTTCCAGCGGCCGGACAAACCGAGCGACCGCTTGTGGGTGAGCTTGATGAAGTCGTCGAGAAAGCCGATCGCACCGCAGGCGAGCGCGGTGAAGATGACGGTCAGAGCCTGGAGCCGGAGGTGGCTCACCGGCAGAAAGGCGATCGTCGCCGCGAAAAGAATCAGCAG
This sequence comes from Gaiellaceae bacterium, assembly GCA_036496985.1. Lineage (GTDB taxonomy): Bacteria > Actinomycetota > Thermoleophilia > Gaiellales > Gaiellaceae > Palsa-739. Next base: position 12,995 of record DASXKE010000162.1, read on the forward strand.
CCCGCCCATCGTCGGCGTGCCCTGCTTGGCGATGTGGTGCTGCGGGCCTTCCTCGCGGATGTGCTGGCCGAACTCGTGGCTGCGAAGGAACTCGATGAACCGCGGCCCGATCGCCAGCGAGATACCGAGCGCGATCGCCGCCGCCATCAGGACGCGGATCATGCTCCGGCTCCCAGCAGAGCGTTCGCCACAACCTCGAGCCCGACCGACCGCGAGCCCTTGACTAGAATCGCGTCGCCCGGCTGGACGATGTCGAGCGCAAGCGGGATCGCCTGGTCCGCGGTCGCCGCCCACTCGTCTGGCTCGTAGCGGCGAGCGAGCTCGCCGACCCCGAGCACGACGTCGAGGCTCTCGGTCTCCTGCGCGATCTCGTCGTGGTACCGCGGAGCATCCGGCCCGAGCTCGGCCATCTCGCCGAGGATCGCGACGGTGCGGCGGTCGTGCGCGCGCTCCGCGAGATGGGCGAGCGCCGCGCGCATCGCGACCGGATTCGCGTTCCACGCGTCGTTGATCAGAAGACCGCCGCCGGGCAGCTCCGTCTCGTGCGAGCGCCAGAGCGAGAACTCGACCTCGACCGGTCCTCGTGGCGGCTCGACGCCCAGAGCCTCGGCCGCGGTCAACGCGGCGGCGGCGTTCGCCGCCTGATGTCGGGCTGTGAAGCCGAAGACGACGTCTTGCCCGCGCCAGCGCACGTGCGTGCGGCCGTCGCGGATCTCCGCCTCGGGCCGGCTGAAACGCCGTACATCGAGCCCGTCGGGAACGAACGGCTCGAGCTCCGGTGCGTCCTCCGGCAGGATCGCGACCGCGCCGGCCGGAAGCTCGTCGAGCAGCTCGGCCTTGGCGCGCGCGATGTTCTCGAGGCTGCCCAGCTGCTCGAGGTGGACGGGGGCGATCGAGGTGATCACACCGAGATCGGGCCGTGCGGTTCGGGCGAGGTCGCGGATCTGGCCGGAGCCGCGCATCGCCATCTCGGTCACGACCACCTCGGTCTCGGGCTCGATTAGGCAGAGGGTCAGCGGCAGGCCGATCTCGTTGTTGAAGCCGCGAGGAGCCGCAACGGTGTGCAGGTGCGGACGGACGAGCGCCGCGAGAATGTCCTTCGTCGACGTCTTGCCGACCGAGCCGGTGATCGCCACGACGCGAGCATCGCTGCGGGCGCGGACGGCACTCCCCAGCGCGGCGAGAGCGGCGTGAGCGTCGTCCGGCACGAGCGTTGCGGCGGCACCCCGCGCACGGGCGTCGGCGAGGAACGCATCGCCTCCCGCGACCGTGACGAACAGATCGCCCGGCTCGACCAGACGCGAGTCGACGCGAACGCCCGTCACGACGTCCGCCTCGCCCTCGAGCCGGCCCAGCCCGAGCGCCCGCACCTCCGCGAGCGGAAATGGGATCAGGTCTTCGCCTCCAACGCGTTCAGCGCCTCCTTCGCGGCCTCGCGGTCGTCGAAGGGGATAGTTCGGTCGGCGAACTCCTGCCCCTGCTCGGCTCCCTTGCCGGCGATGAGGACGACGTCGCCGGGGCCGGCGAGCCCGATCGCGTGGCGGATCGCCGCGTCCCGGTCGAGCTCGACCTCGACCCGTCCTTGCGCGCCTGACGCGATCTCTGCTGCGATCGCCTCGGGATCCTCGCTGCGGGGGTTGTCGGAGGTGATGATCGCGACGTCGGCGAGCTCGGACGCGAGCCGTCCCATGACGGGCCGCTTGCCCCGGTCGCGGTCGCCCCCCGCGCCGACCACGCACAGCACTCGCTTCCCGTCGGCCAGCTCGTTCGCGGCCCGCAGCACCTTCTCGAGCGCGTCCGGCTTGTGCGCGTAGTCGACGATCACGTGGAACGGCTGCCCGGCGTCGACCGACTCGAAGCGCCCCGGCACCCCGCGCACGGACTCCAGCCCACGCTTGATCGCGTCGTCTCCGATGCCGAGCGCGCGGGCGGCGTGGAGCGCGCCGAGCGCGTTCTCGACGTTGAAGCGCCCCCGGAGCCGCAACTCAATCCCGTCGAGCGCGCCCGGTTCGTCGGCCGTGAACGTGATCGCGCCGGGAAGCTCTTCCGCCAGCCGCCGACCGTAGTCGTCGCCGACGTTGACGACCGCCACCGGACGCGGCTCGACGACGAAGAGTCGCCGCTTCGCCTCGAAGTACGACTCCATGTCGCCGTGGAAATCCAGGTGGTCTTGACTGAGATTCGTGAACACGAGGGCCGCGAAGCGCACCCGGTCGAGCCGGTGGAGGACGGAGGCATGCGAAGAGGCCTCCATCGCGCACGACCGGTCGTCGGCATCGAGCATCTCGCGAAACAGGCGCTGCATGTCGATCGCCTCCGGGGTGGTCCGCACGACGCCACGGCGCTCGCCGCCGACGCGTGCCTCCACCGTCCCCAGAAGCCCCGGACGCCGGCCGGCGGCGGCGAGGATCGCGAAGAGCAGATGGCTCGTCGTCGTCTTGCCGCTCGTTCCCGTCACGCCAACCACCTCGAGCTCCCGGGTCGGCTCGCCGAAGAACGTGTCCGCCGCGACAGCCATTGCCGCCCGTGAGTCGCGGACGACGAGCTGGGGCACGGAAAGCTCGAGCCTGCGCTCGACGACGACCGCCGCGGCACCTCGCTCGACTGCGTCCGCCGCAAAGTCGTGGCCGTCGGCGCGCTCGCCCGGGACAGCAAAGAACAGCGCTCCCGGCGCCACGGCACGGGCGTCGTAGGCGAGATCCAGGACCTCGACCGCGGGGCGTCCGAGCACCTCCACCGGCTCGAGCGCTGAGACGAGGCGCTCCAGATCCATCTCGGCCGCGAGTGTACCGGGGCGGGATCCGCCTACCTGA
>DASXKE010000163.1:0-2664 GCA_036496985.1 Gaiellaceae bacterium
GCGAGAACGCGTCTCGACGAGCGGAAGCTCGTCAAATGCCCACTTCGCCGTCTACGGGTTCATCGGCCAGATCCTGCACATGCACCCGCTGCTCGGGCTGGGCAACAACAACTTCGCCGTCTACTACGAGTTCGTGACGGGCCAGTCGAACTTCGGCGCCCACTCCTACTGGGTCGCGGTCATCGTCGAGTCGGGCCTCCTCGGCCTCGCGCTCTGGATCATCTTTCTCCGCTATGTCTTCGTGCGGCTGCTGGCCGCGCGGCGGCTGGGGCGGCTGCTCGATCGGATGGGCGACGCGGAAGGCTCGCGCGTGCGCCCGCTCGCCTACGGGATGACGGCGGCGCTGGTCGGGACGATCGCCGCCAACTTCTTCTACCTGACGATGCAGTTCTATTACTTCTACGCGTTCCTGGCCTTCTGCCTCGCGCTGCCTGTCGTCTTCGGGAGACGGGCACGCGGCGAGCCGGGCTAGGCGCCGGCTACCGGCGGGTGCTCGAGGCCTGAGGGGCGGCTTCGCGGTACCAGGCGATCGTCTGCTCGAGTCCTTCGCGCAGCGGCGTGTGCGCCTCGAAGCCGAACTGCTCTCGCGCGCGGGACGTGTCGAGCGAGCGGCGCGGCTGCCCGTTCGGCATCGCTGTGTCCCAGACGATCTCGCCTTCGAAGCCCGTCAGCTCTGCGATCAGCTCCGCGAGCTCGCGGATGGAGATCTCCGATCCCGTTCCAAGGTTGATCGGCTCCGCCCCGTCGTAGTGCTTCGCTGCGAGCAGCAAGCCCGCGGCGGCGTCGTCCACGTAGAGAAACTCGCGTGTCGGCGAGCCGTCGCCCCACAGAACAACCTCGTCCGGCGCCTCGACCATCTTGCGGATCAGGTCGGGGATGACGTGTGCGTTCGTCGAGTGGAAGTTGTCGCGCGGTCCGTACAGGTTCGCGGGCAGTAGGAAGATCGCGTCGAGCCCGTACTGGTCGCGGTAGGCCTGCGCGCCGACAAGGATCGACTTCTTCGCAACGCCGTACGGCGCGTTGGTCTCCTCGGGATAGCCGTTCCAGAGGTCGTCCTCGCTGAAGGGCACCGGCGTGACCTTCGGATAGGCGCACACGGTGCCGACGACCACGACCTTGCCCACGCGGTGTTCGCGGGCCTGCTCGAGCACGTGCGCGCCCATCATGAGGTTCGCGTACCAGTAGCGACCCGGGTTGGCTCGGTTGGCACCGATGCCACCGACCTCGGCGGCGAGGTGGAAGACGAGCTCCGGCCGGGCGTCGTCGAAGAGTCGTGCCGTGTCCAGCTCGCGTGTCAGGTCGTAGTCGCGTCGGCGGGCGACGAACGGATCGACCCCGTCGGCGCGCAGTCGTTCGACGAGATGCGAGCCGAGGAAGCCGCCTCCGCCGGTGACGAGCGCACGCATGCCCGCAAGGGTAGACGCCCGCGCCGCTACGGTAAGGCGCCGTGGCCAAGCGCAAGGCGTTCATCACCGGTATTACCGGCCAGGACGGCTCCTACCTCGCGGAGATCCTCCTCGAAAAGGATTACGACGTGTACGGGATGGTCCGCAGGTCGAGCTCGTTCAACACGGCGCGGATCGATCACATCTTCGGGGACATCGAGCTCGTCTATGGCGACCTCGGCGACGGCTCCGTTCTCAACCGGCTGATGCACACAATCCAGCCGGACGAGGTCTACAACCTCGGCGCGCAGAGCCACGTCCGGGTGAGCTTCGACATCCCCGAGTTCACCGCGGACACGACAGGCATGGGCACGTTGCGACTGCTCGACGCGATCCGCGAGGAGGGCGTGCGGTGCCGCTTCTACGAAGCGGGCTCGAGCGAGATGTTCGGCGAGGTCTCGGAGACGCCGCAGCGGGAGACCACGCCGTTCCACCCACGGAGCCCGTACGGCGTCTCGAAGGTGTTCGGCTACTGGATCACGCGGAACTACCGTGAGGCGTACGGGATGTACGCGGTGAACGGGATCCTCTTCAACCACGAGTCGCCGCGGCGCGGGCCGACCTTCGTCACGCGGAAGGTGACGCGGGCGATCGGCGGCATCCTGCGCGGCGAGCAGGACGAGCTGCGGCTCGGCAACCTCGACGCGAAGCGCGACTGGGGGTACGCCCGCGACTACATGGAGGGTGCATGGCGAATGCTCCAGGCGGACAAGCCCGATGACTACGTTCTCGCGACGGGCGAGACGCACTCCGTGCGTGAGTTCCTCGACGAGGCGTTCAGCTACGCCGGCCTCGACTGGAGCGAGTACGTACAGATCGACGAGCGCTACTTCCGTCCCGCGGAGGTCGATCTGCTGCTCGGTGACGCTTCGAAGGCCCGCGAGAGGCTCGGTTGGGAGCCGACCGTACGCTTCCCGGAGCTCGTGCGAATGATGGTCGACCATGACCGCGAGCGCCGCCAGACCGAAGAGCATTACGTGTAGGCGACGCCGTGCGCGTCGTCGTCCACGACTACTTCGGTCACGCATTTCCGGCGCAGCTGGCGCGGGCGCTCGCCGCGCGCGGCCACGACGTCCTCCACCTTCACTGCAGATCGTTCGTGGGCGGCAAGGGACGGCTCGAGCGCGCAGACGATGATCCGCCTAGTCTCGAATTCGACGCCGTCGAGCTCGGGGGGTCGTTTGCGAAGTACGACGTCCTGCGCCGAGTCGAGCACGAG
>DASXKE010000164.1:0-3486 GCA_036496985.1 Gaiellaceae bacterium
GCTCGAGGTGGTCGAGGAACCCCTCGACGTACTTCAGCGCCGCGCAGGCGCGCCGCAACAGGCGGATCGCAGCGGAGAGCTCACGCGCCTCAATCAGGCGCGTCGCCTCTTCCACCTCAATCCACGCGTGCTTGAGCCAGAGCTCGGGGAACATCTTGTGCTTGATCAGCCCGGCGAGCAGCTCGACCGGCGTGCCCTGCGTGCCGACCACGTCCTCGCCGATCACGCGGCCGACCATCTTCACGTGCCGGAAGCGCCAGACGCCGATCTGTTCGTCCCAGTCGGTCAGCGCCTCGGCGAGCTGGTACAGATCCTCGTGCTCGCGCCCCTGCGTGTAGACCTCGAGCAGCGAGAGCCCCCGCTCGCGACGCAGCTCGTCGAACGCGGCGTAGAGGTCGGGCGAGACCTGCCGGATCGCACGGAAGCCTGGCGAGTCGAAGCCCGAGCCGTGGCCGAGCACACGGCGCACCTCCTGGTACTCCCACGGCGACATCAGCTCGAGATGCTCGAGGAACGAGATGACGTACCGGATCGCGTGGTTCGCGCGGCCGAGCAAGCGCAACGCGGCGGCGACGTCGCGCGCCTCGATCAGCCGCGTCGCCTCCTCGACCTCCGTCCATGCGTGCTTGAGGAAGAGCTCGGAGGACTGGTGGACGGTCTGGAAGAGGAGCTCGTCGCGGTGCACCCATTCGTCGGGCCCCTTCTGGAGCGCGAGCAGCTCGTCGGTGCGGAGGTAGCGCTCGTAGTCCGACGCGCCTGCGCCCTCGAGGATCGGAGCGAACTCGTCTGCGTTCGGGGCGCTCACCAGATCCGCATCTCCAGGCCGGCGAGCGGAACGCCCCCGTCTTCTGTCACGAGCCAGGTGTCCTGCATATAGAGGCATTCTCGACCATCGGCCGCGATCGCGTGTGGGTGCATCGAGAAGACCATGTTCGCGGCGAGCTCCGTCTCGATCCCCTCGCCGATCTTGGGGTGCTCGATCATCGTCATCCCGATCGAGTGGCCCGTCACGTGGCCGAGGTGGTAGCCGCGCTCCGTGAATCCCGCCGAGACGGCACGGTGGACGTCGTGCGCGGTCGCGCCCACGCGGAGGGCGCTCGGCGCCACCTCGTAGTACTCCTCGTACGCCTGGAGCATGCGCTTCACCTCGTCGCTCGGCGTGCCGAGCGCGCGCGAGACCTCGACCCAGTGGCCGCCGGGGCCGGCGATCTCGAGCGAGGGGACGGTGAACTCCTCGAAGACGGTGTCGTCGCGCGCGATTGCGAACTCGGCGCCGACGAGCACCATGTTCATCGTCAGCCGCCCGCAGCCGCGCTCCACGAACAGCTGCTCGGCGGGCGCGAGCACCTCCGCGGCGCTGCGGCCCGGCGCCCACGCTTCCCGGAAGGCGTGGAAGCCGGCGGTGTTGATCTCGACGCTCTCGCGGACGGATGCGAGCTCGGCCTCCGACTTGACGGCGCGCACGAGGTCGAACTTCTCGTCCCACGGCACGAGCTCGGCCGCGTCCGCGAGCGGCGCGTAGTCGCGGACCGTCATCACGTAGTCGAGCCCGTAGACGCCGACCCGCTGTCCGCGCAGCCGCTCGGCGAGCCATTCTCCCGGCCGGTCGGCGAAGACCTGCTCCTCGATTTGAGAGTCGCCGTGCTCGCCGACGTAGCGCGCCTCGGCCGGGAAGACAATCGCCGGCTCACCCTCGACCGGGAGCAGCACGTACGCATAGCGATGCACGATCTGGAAGCCGGAGAGGTACGTGACCGCTCCCTCGAAGCCCGTGTACTCGGAGCCGCAGACGAGCGCGGCGTCGAGCCCGTCCCGCGCCAGTGCCTCCTTCACCCGCGTGTGCCGCGCCGTCAGCTCTGCGTCCAAGAAGCCTCCACTCCCTTCACGAGCGCCTGAATCGCGGCGTTGAGCGGAGTGGGGACCCCGTACTCCTCGCCGAAGCGGACGATGCCGCCATTGAGGTAGTCGACCTCCGTTGGCCGCCGCGCCTCGACGTCCTGCAGCATCGAGGCCTTGTGGTCGTAGGCGACGTCGGGACGCGCCGCGTCGTCGATCAGCTCCTCGGGGTCGGCGTCGAGCTCGATGCCCTGCGCGGCCGCGACCGCCTTGCCTTCGTCGACGAGCCCTGTGACGAGCGCGCGCAAGTCGGGGCGCTCGCAGACGCGGCCGTGGGTGAGGCCGGTGAGCGCGCCGATCGGGTTCGTCGAGGCGTTGAAGATGACCTTGCGCCACTGCGGCCCCCGCGCGTCCTCGACCGCAGTCGCCGGCATCCCGGCGCGCGTGCAGGCGTCGGCGAGACGCTCCACCTCGCCGAACGGAGTGCGCTCGTCGTAGGGGCCGAACGTCGTGTCGCCCTTCACGTCCCACTGCACCTGGCCGGGCCCGAGCAGCTTCCCGGCGGGGAAGGTCGTGCCGCGGATCACGCGGTCGACGTGCGGCGCGATCGTCTCCTCGTTGCCGAGGCCGTTCTGGACCGTCGCGACGCACCCGTCCGCGAAGGCGTTTGCGGTCGCAGCGATCGCCGGCTCGGTGTGCATCGCCTTCGTCGCGACGATCCCGAAGTCGCACGGCGGCAGGTCGCTCGCGTCGCTCGTCGCGCGCGGGGAGCCCACGACGTCGCCGGCGCCCGTGAGCCGCAGGCCGTCGCGGTTGATAGCCGCCACGTGCAGCTCGTTCAGGTCGAACGCCCAGACCTCGACGTCGTCGAGCAGCGACAGGTTCGCCGCGAACAGCGACCCCACGGCCCCGCATCCGATCACCGCAATCCTCACTCTGAGTAGCTCGCCTCCCTCGCCTTGACGAGCCTATAGACGGCGGTCTGCAGCGGCACCGGCACCCCACGCCGCTGGGCCTCGCGCACGAGAGCTCCGTTGATCAGCTCCACCTCGGTCGGCCGCCGAGCCTCGACGTCCTCGAGCATCGAAGGGAAGTGGCGGTGGCCGCGCCGGGTCGCGAGGACGTTCATCTCCCACGGGTCGTCGTGCAGCTCGACGCCGGCAGCGGCGGCAACGGCCTTGCCCTCGTCGACGAGGTCGCGGACGAGACTGCCGAGATCCGACAGCTGCTCGGTCTGGGCGAAGTGGAAGTCGTGCGGGAGCCCCGTCAGCGCGGCGACCCCGTTCACGGTCGCGTTGAAGATCAGCTTCGACCACTGCGCCGGCCGCAGATCCGGGAAAGCTTCGGCCTTCAGCCCACCTGCCTCGATCAGCTTCGCAACCCTGCCGGCGTCGGCCTCGGTCGTGTCGCGATATGGGCCGATCCAGGTCGCGGTATCGAGGACATACTCCACGTGCGCGTCGCCGTGGCGCGTGCCGCTCATGAACGTGACGGCGGAGAGGAGCGGCCAGTCGCCGTGGGCCGCCACGATCTCCTCGGCGCCGAGGCCGTTCTGGATCGTCATCACGGTCGTGTCCGCGAGCGTCCCTTCCAGCTGCGCGGCGAGTGGTTCGAGGTCGGTGCTCTTGCAGGCGAGAATCGCGAGCTCGG
>DASXKE010000165.1:0-2569 GCA_036496985.1 Gaiellaceae bacterium
CCTCCACCTCGATACCGGCGCGCCGACGATCTTCGTCTACGACGGCCACGCTGGTGGAGTGGGGATCGCGGCGCGTGGCTTCGACCAGTTCGAGGGCTGGGTCGCCGATACGGCCGAGCTCCTGGCCGGATGCCCGTGCGAGCGCGGTTGCCCGTCGTGTGTCCAGAGCCCGAAGTGCGGCAACCTCAACGAGTACCTCGACAAGGCCGGAGCCCTGAAGCTGCTGCGCCGTATGCTCGACGCGTGAGGATCCTCGTTCGCGCGCCGTCCGCCGAGGACGTCTCCTCCTGGCGTGAGCTCAACTGGCGCGCGGAGCCCGACGCAGCGCGACTGGCCGACGAGCATGCGCGGTTTCGCGGCCTGCTGTCAGCCGCAGGCGCAGACGTGATCGAGGCGCGCGGAGAGCCAGGGAACCTCGACTCGATCTACGTCTACGACCCGACGCTCGTGACGGCGCACGGCGCGATCCTGCTCCAGCCGGGAAAGGGGTCGAGGCGCGGCGAGCCGGCAGCGCTCGCCGCCGACCTACCGCTGCCGGTGATCGGACGACTCGAAGGCAACGAGCTCGCCGAGGGGGGCGACACCGTCTGGCTCGACCAGACGACGCTCCTCGTCGGTCGGACCTATCGCACAAACGAAGCCGGCATCGAGGCGCTTCGCCGCCTGCTTCCTGGCGTGGACGTGCTCGCGTTTCCGCTTCCACACTTCCACGGCCTCGCCGAGGTGCTCCACCTCCGTTCGCTGCTGAACCCCGTCGCGCCCGGCATCGTCGCTGCGTATCTGCCACTGATGCCGGTCCCGCTCGTCGAGTTGCTCGCGGAGCGCGGCGTGCAGATGGTCGAAGTGCCGGACGACGAGTTCGAGACGATGGGCCCGAACGTCCTCTGCCTCCCGGCCGGGCGCGCACTCGCCCTCGCCGGCAACGCCGAGACCAAGCGGCGGCTGGAGGAGGCCGGCGTCGAGGTGCTCGAGTACGAAGGCGACCACATCTCCCGCCTTGGAGACGGCGGACCGACCTGCCTCACGCTTCCTGTCGATTTCGCGACGACCCGTTCGTCGTAGAGACGTCAACACACGCCAGAAGGAGGCGACCATGCAGTACCTGCTCCTGATCAACGACGACGAGTCCCAGTGGGGCGCCATGCCCGACGACGAGCGCAACGCCGTCTACGCCGAGTACGGGCAGTACACCGAAGAGCTGCAGAGCCGCGGGATCCTCGTCGGCGCGAACCAGCTTCAGCCGGGCGACACGGCGACCGTCGTCCACGTCCGGGATGGCGAGACGCTCACCACCGACGGCCCGTTCGCGGAGACGAAGGAAGTGCTCGGCGGCTACTACCTGATCGACGTCGACACGCTCGACGAGGCGCTCGAGTGGGCCGCGAAGATCCCGTCCGCCCGCTACGGCCACATCGAGGTGCGCCCGATCGTCATGCGTGAGGCAGAGGTCGCCTCGTAGAGGACCTCGACTCTGTTGGCCTTGAGCGGGCCTACCGCGACGAGCGCGCCCGCTCGATCGCGATCCTCGGCCGCGTCCTCGGCGATCTCGACCTCGCCGAGGACGCGGTGCAGGACGCCTTCGTGCGGGCAGCCGAGCGGTGGCCGCGCGAAGGAGTCCCCAGCAATCCCGGCGCCTGGATCGTGACGACGGCACGGAACGCGGCGATCGACCGGATCCGTCGCGAACAGACGCTCGCGCGCAAGACGGAGCTGCTCGCGCGCGCCGGCGAGCTTCCCGACGATGAGGAGACGACGATTCCCGACGAGCGGCTCGAGCTGATCTTCGCCTGCTGCCACCCTGCGCTCGCGCCGGAGGCTCAGGTGGCACTGACACTGAGCCTCGTCGGCGGTCTCGAGACGCCCGAGATCGCTCGTGCCTTCCTCGTCCCCGAGGCGACCCTCGCGCAGCGGCTCGTGCGCGCGAAGCGGAAGATCCGAGACGCCGGCATCCCGCTGCGGGTGCCCGCGGAGCATCTGCTGCCGGACCGCCTGCGGATCGTGCTCGCGACGATCTACCTCGTCTTCAACGCCGGCTACGGCCCGCCGATCCGACGCGAGCTGTGCGGCGAGGCGATCCGACTCGCGGCGGTCCTCGCGACTCTGATGCCTGACGAGGCGGAGGCACACGGCCTGCACGCGCTCCTCCTCTTTCAGGACGCTCGCCGCGACGCACGACTCTCTCCGGCCGGCGAGCTCATCCTGCTCTCCGAACAGAACCGCGAGCTGTGGGACGTCGACGAGATCGCGCAGGGAGCTCAAGCGCTCGAGCGAGCACTCTCGCTCCGCTTGCCCGGTCCATACCAGCTGCAGGCCGCAATCGCTTCGCTGCACTTCGAGGAGGAGACCGACTGGGCGCAGATCGCGCTGCTGTACGGCCGGTTGGCCGAGCTCAGTCCATCGCCGGTCGTCGCGCTGAACCGGGCAGCCGCGGTCTCCTTCGCCGACGGCCCCGCCGCGGCACTCGAGCTTCTGGATGGAATCGACGGGCTCGACGGCTACTACCTCTACCACTCGACCCGAGCCGACCTGCTTCGCCGGCTCGGGCGGCCGGCCACGAGCGAATACGAAC
>DASXKE010000166.1:0-2423 GCA_036496985.1 Gaiellaceae bacterium
CTGCGCACCGCGGAAGGCAATACGCAGGAGCTCGGCCCCGAGTGGCCGGGCGTGCTCGAGCGCTTCTTCCCGAACGCCGACCTTGCGTTCGGCGTCCTCGGCACCGAGCTGTGGTCGTCCACGGGATTCGGCCTAGGGGCGAAAGCGGTGCGTCGGCTCGGCCGCGCCGGCGCCGTCGCGTTCGCGGGCGAGGTCCTGCAGTCGAGCCGCGACTGGCTCGAGACGACATTCGCGTCGGAGCGCGCTCACGGGGTGCTCGCGCCGTGGGTGCTCCACACCGGCCTCGGCCCGGATCAGGCCACGTCCGGCTTCATGACGCAGGTGATCGCAGTCGCGTTGCAGGAAGGCGGGATGCCCATTCCGCGCGGCGGCGGCGCGAAGCTCGCCGACGCGCTCGTGCAGCTGATCCGCGACCACGGCGGAGTCTGCGAGACGGACCGCGACGTGGAGCGCGTGCTCGTGCGCTCCGGCCGCGCGGTCGGCGTGCGGCTGACCGACGGCGAGACGATCGAGGCGACGCAGGCCGTCGTCGCGAGCGTGACCCCGACCCAGCTCCACGAGCGCCTCCTCGCCGATGCCGACGTGCCCGAGCCGGTCCGGGAGGGTGCACGTCGCTTCCGCTACGGACGGTCGGAGATGCAGATCCACTACGCGCTTTCGGAGCCGCCGCGCTGGGATGGAGACGAGCGCCTCGGCCGCACGGCGATCGTCCACGTCACACCGGGCCTCGACGGCGTCTCGCGCGCGGTGAACGAGGCGGAGCGCGGGCTGCTTCCCGCCGAGGCGACGATCGTCGTCGGCCAGCCACTGACGATCGACCCGTCGCGCGCACCCGAGGGTCGCGGGCTGCTCTGGATCCAGCTGCAGGAGCTGCCGTGGCAGATCAAGGGTCACGCTTCCGGCATGCCGTACGTCGGTAGCGGCGAGTGGACGGACGAGCTCCGCGAGCGGTACGCCGACCAGATCCAGGCACGGCTCGCGCGGCACATCCCGAACCTCGAGTCCTCGATCCTGAAGCGGGTGGCGTTGGGCCCGCACGACCTGCAGCGCGCGAACGTCAACCTCCGGCACGGCGACCCGTACGGCGGCTCGCTCGCGCTCGACCAGAACTTCCTCTGGCGACCGTTCGGACGGAACCCCGGACACTCGACGCCGGTCGAGCGGTTGTGGCAGATCGGCGCGAGCACCTGGCCCGGCCCCGGCCTCGGCGCCGGCTCCGGGACGATCGTCGCGAAGAAGCTCCTCGAGCCGCCCCTCAGCCAGCGGGCGGTCGCGCGAGCCCGCGGGCTTCTCCAGCGCTGATCTAGAACGCGAAGATGCTGCGGCCGGCGAGCTCGACCTCGTAGATGTCGCTGGCGAGCTCGAGGTGGGCGTGCAGCGCGGAGGCGGCGCGCCCGGGGTCGCGGGCTCCGCACGCGTCGAGGAGCTCGCGGTCGAGCTCCGCGTGCCGGTCCTGCGGGGATCCCGCGCCGAGCAGGACGGGCCGGTACCGCTCGCAGCTGTCCCAGGCCGGGCGAATCGTGCGGAGCAGCCAGCCCGAGCGCGCCGCCCCGTAGAGGGCGAAGTGGAAGGAAGTGTGCGCTCGCACGGCCGCGCGCGCGTCTCGTGCTCCGCGGGCATCGTCGAGCTCGGCGAGATGTCCGCGGGCGGCTCGCTCGTCCTTCGCGTCGAAGAGCTCGGCCGCGCGCCTGACGGCCATCGTCTCGAGCGAGAGCCGGATCGAGAAGAGCTCGCGCAGCTCCTCGATCTCGAGCGCCACGACCTTGGCGCCGTGATGCGGGACGTGCTCTGCGAGGCCGAGCGCTTCGAGCTGGCGCACCGCCTCGCGAATCGGCGAGATGCTCATCCCGAGCGAGCGGCCGAGATCCTCCAGCCGCAACGGCGTGCCCGGCGTCAGCTCGCCGAGGATGATCGCCTCGCGCAGTCGCTCGAGCGCCGCCTCGGCCATCGTCGGGTGTCGCTGCGCGCCATCCCCTGACAACGTGCCGTCCCGCGACAGCGTCGACTCCACGCTGGGCTTCACGGGATCGAGAGTGAAGCACACTTGATCAGATGTCAACCCGTTTGTGCAAAAACACCGGTTCAACCGCATGGTTAAGCCAAAAATCAGGTAGTATCTGTGGGTCAAGATGTGGAGTTTGATGCCTGAAATGACAACGATCTGGATAGATGGGGAAGGCGGTCTGAGCGAAGATCAGCCCACACTCGGTGAGTGGCTCGACAAGTGGCTAGCGCTTTGCTGCGTTCGCGGCCTGCGCCAAACGACGGTCGAGGGATACCGCAGAGTCCTCGACCTCTACGTCCCAAGTCCGCTGCGTGAGACTGTCCTTGGCGACGTTCGTCCGCAACAGTTGAATGCGCTCTATGCGGAGCTGCTGACGAGCGGACGCCACGACGGAACGGGCGGTCTGTCGGCCCGAACA
>DASXKE010000167.1:0-4751 GCA_036496985.1 Gaiellaceae bacterium
CTCGAGACCGAGCTCGAGCGCGCGGCGGAGCGCCGACTCCTCGTCGGCAGCAGGAGGCTGCACCAGCACCTCTGCGCCCGTCGCCGCGAACACCGAGGCGAGCATCAGCGTGTTCGTCTCGTAGATCTGGCCCGGCGCGAGCGGCTCCCCCGGGGCGACGAGCTCGCTTCCGGTCGCGAGCACCGCGACCCGTGGCCGCCGCCGGCATGAAAGCTCGCCGATGCCGGAGGCCGCAGCGGCTGCCAAACGAGCCGGAGTGAGCCTCGTTCCCGCCGCTACGGCGAGGTCGCCGGCCGCGATGTCCCCGCCCTGGGGGCGGATGTGCGCTCCGGGAGCCGCCTCGAGAGCAAGCTCCACGTTGTTTTCTTTTCTGACAACAGATTCGATGGGAACGACTGCGTCTGCGCCCTCCGGCACGACTGCGCCCGTCGAGATGGCGACAGCCTGGCCGGGCTCGACTACTGCCTCGTAGGGACGTCCGGCGGCCGACTCGCCGACGATCGCGAGTGTCCCGGGCACGTCAGCCACCCGAACCGCGAAGCCGTCCATGGCCGAGCTCGCAAACGGCGGAAGGTCGACCCTTGCGCGCACGTCCTCCGCGGTGATCCGGCCGCTCGCATCTGCGATCGACACGAGCTCGGGCGGAAGCGGCCGCACATGAGCCAGCACCAGCTCCTGCGCCTCCTGAAGGGTGAGCAGTGGAGCCATCGGGCATACCGTAGTAGTCGTGAATCGGGGAGACGAGGTCGCCGGCCGCTACCGGCTCGAAGAGCTGCAGGGCCGCGGGCCGATGTCAGAGGTCTGGCGCGCGTACGACAGCACACTCGATCGCACCGTCGCGCTGAAGATCCTCGCCCCGACGGCCGACCTCGGCCGCTTCCGACGCGAGGCGAAGGCCGCCGCGACGCTGGCGCACGAGAACGTGACCCGCGTCTACGACTACGGCGAGGGCGAGGCCGGACCATTCATCGCGCTCGAATGGCTGCCGGGCGGGTCGCTCGAGGATCGCCTCGGGTCGGAGCCGTTGCCGCCCGACGAGACGCGGCGCGTGGCGCAGGGCGTCGCGGCGGGGCTCGCGCATCTCCACGCCCGCGGTCTCGTCCATCGCGATCTCAAGCCCGCCAATGTCATGTTCGACGAGGAAGACCGGCCGAAGCTCGCGGACTTCGGCCTGGCGCGAAGCGCGGCAGGCGCCGGCACGCTGACCGAGGCAGGGACAGTGCTCGGCACAGCCGCCTACATCTCGCCCGAGCAAGCCGCGGGAGAACCGGCCGGGGCAGCGAGTGACGTCTACTCGTTCGGCGTCATCCTCTTCCGGATGCTGACGGGCGTGCTGCCGTTCGTCGCCGACAACGCCATCGCCCTCGTCGACATGCACAGACGTACGCCGCCGCCCGCCGTCGAGTCGCTCCAACCGAACGCGCCCGGAGATCTCGCCGCGCTCACAGCGGCGACGCTGCGCAAGGATCCGGCCCAGCGGCCCGCCGACGGAGCGGCGCTCCTGGCCGCGCTCGGGACGACGGATTCGACCGTCGTCATTCCGGCGGACACGGAGGCGACGCGGGTGCTCGGAGCTCCCGCGGCCGCGCCCGTTCCGGTTCCGCCACCGCCTCCACCGGTGGCCGACCGGCGCCGGAAGTGGGCCATCGTGGCGGCGGCAATCGTCCTCCTTGCGGCCGCGGGCGGAATCCTCGCGTGGGCCGTGACCCGGCCTGGATCGGCGCCGCCGGACACCACCAGCGTGCACACCCACAGTCATCCCAGCACTACGACCCAGCCGGCCACGACATCCGGACCGACGACGCAGACCACGCAGACTCAGCCCACGACGACCACGGCATCGACGACGGCGCCGGCGACCTCGACGACGGCGCCGGCGACCTCGACGACGGCCCCGCGGACGACCACCACGATTCCCACCATTCCGACCACGACGGAAACCAACACGATCCAGACGATCAGCACGCCGACCACCACCACGTCGACGACGATCGGGCTCGGAACGCCGACTACCCCGTAGCCCGGTAGGCGTACTGCCCGGTCCAGGGCGAGAACTGAGCCGGCGAGAGCTGCGACGGGAAGTCGGTGCTCGCCGAGCCCTCGAGCGCGCGCTCCATGAAGAGCCGCCACGCCGTCGCCGGCAGCGTCGGCCCCGAGACGGCGGCGCCGTGCACATCGAGCATCGGGATCTCGCCGCGCGGGTACCCCATCCAGACGGTGGCCTCGAGCGACGGCGTGTACCCGGCGAACCAGGCGTCGGCGTAGTCGTCGGTCGTCCCGGTCTTGCCCGCCTCCACACTGCCCGGGACGTGAGCTCCCACCCCGGTTCCGTAGAGCATGTTCTCCTCGAGGACGCGCGTGACCGTCGTCGCGACCCAGTCCGGGATGACCCTCGTCCGCTGCGTCTCTCCCCAGTTCGAGTCGATCTTGCCGTCCGCGAACGCGACCCGCAGGATCGCAAGCGGCCGGGAGTAGACACCTCCGGCGGCGAGTGTGGCGTAGACGGAGGCCATGTCGAGCGGGGTCACGGCATCGGTTCCGAGCGCGAGGGACGGCGTCGGCTGCAGCTGCGTCTGCACTCCGAGCTCCTTCGCCATCGCCACGATCGCAGCCGGACCGACGTCGAGCGCGAGCCGCGCGTAGACGGTGTTGTCGGACTGGATCGTCGCCGCCGCGACCGTCTCGGCTCCGGCGTACGCGCCGTCGTACGTCCGGACGCGCCACTGGAGCGGCGCGTAGTAGAACGGCGCGGAGAGGTAGCGCGTAGCCCAGGGGTTCATGCCTTGCGCGACTGCGGCGGCCAGGACGATGGGCTTGAACGTCGAACCGGCCTGTCGCTCGGCAGTCGTGGCGAGATTGAACTCGCTGTCGCTCGCTCCCGGGCTCACGCCCGCCATCGCGCGAATTGCACCGGTCGCTGGATCGATCGAGACGATCGCGCCGGAGGGATCGTGGCGCGCGTAGAGCACGTGCGACAACGCGCCGGTCGCCGCCCGCTGCAGGCGAGGCTGGATCGTCGTGTAGATCTTGAGCCCGCCGGCGCGGACCGTTGCGGCGCCGTATTGCTGCTCGAGGAGATTCTCGACGTAGCCGACGAAGTAGGGCTCTCGGCTTGCATACGCGGAGCTCGGACGGAGGTCCAGGCCGCGATCGTGGGCGGACGCCGTGTACTGCGCCTCCGTGATGTCGCCGCTCCGCCGTAACGCCTGCAGAACCGCGTCGCGCCGGCTCAGCGCTGCCGTCGGGTTGTGCAGCGGGTCGTAGTAGGACGGAGCCTGCGGAAGCCCCGCGAGAAGCGCGGCCTGCTCGAGGGACAACCGGCTCGCCGGAACCGAGAAGTAGGTCTCGGCGGCCGCCTGGATCCCGTATGCGTGGTTGCCGTAGTAGACGTCGTTGAGATAGGCGGTGAGGATCCTGTCCCTCGGCCAGGCGCGGGCGAGCTTGACGGCAAGGCACGCCTCGACGACCTTCCGCTGCACCGTCTTGTCGCGCGAGAGGTAGAGGTTGCGGACGAGCTCCTGCGTGATCGTCGAGCCGCCCTGCACGATGTGGCCGGCGCTCACGTCGGCAACGAATGCGCGGAGAATCCCCTCCGGATCGATGCCGCCGTGCTGATAGAAGCGTCGATCCTCGATGGCCACGGTCGCCTTCGGCATCCACGGGCTGATCGCCTTTTGCACGACCGCCGTCCGGTTCTCGACGGCCGGCAGGACGCCGATCAGGCTGCCGTTCGCGCCGTAGACGAGCGAGCTGTCGGCCTGCTGCACGGGCTGCAGTGCGCTCAGGTCGCAGCTGGCGCCGAAGTAGACCGCTCCGCCCGCCGCCGTGAGCGCGAGCAGAGCGAGCGGAATCGCGATCGCCAGGAAGACGAGAAGCCTGCGCTTCCGCCGCGGCCGCCGAGTCTTCGTCTTCGGCTTCGTCTTCCGCTTTGGGCTCACGCCCAGACGCCGAGCGCGCGGAGCCGGCGGTGGGCGCGCAGGCGGAGGTCGTGCTCGAGCCGCTCGGCCGCGAGATCGTCCGACGCCGCCGCCCGCAAGGTCACGGTCGCGGGATCGGCGAGCGCACTGACATAAACGGACGCGTCGCGTTCGTCTGCGACGTCCTCGCGCAGAGCGTCGAGCGCGGCGTCGAGATCGGCGGCGAGCGGCACGGTGACGGAGATCTCGGCGAACGTCTCGCGGCTCCGGATCGACGCGTTGACGATCGTGTCGGAGGCGAGCTTCTCGTTCGGCACGACGATCCGGCGCCGGTCGCCGGCCCGGATGAAGGTGTAGGTGAGGCCGATCTCTTCGACCACTCCGGGCGAGCCCTCGTACTCGACCCTGTCACCGATCCGCACCGGCTGCGCGAGCGCGATCAAGAGCCCGGCGATGAAGTTCCCGAGCGTCTTCTGTGCAGCGAAGCCGAGGATGATCCCGAGAATCGCCGTCGAGGCGAGCAGTCCGCCGGCGACGGCGCGCACCTCGGGTATCGCGAGCAGTGCCGAGAAGAGGCCGACGACGAGGATGACCACGATGATCATCCGCCGGAAGATGCGATAGCGCGTCGCCGACTCCGGCGTCAACGTGCGGCGCCGCAGCAGCCAGTCGATGCCGCGGGCAAACAGTACGACCACGGCGAAGATGGCCGCGGCGATGACGATGTGCTTCCAGAACTCGCTCATCCCCCGCCCGGATTTCGCGGCGAACCGGCGAAATCCTCAGTACTCAGTCGAGCCGAAGTGGGCGGCGGCCTTCGAAGCCGTCGTCCAG
>DASXKE010000168.1:0-8035 GCA_036496985.1 Gaiellaceae bacterium
GTACTCGCCGGCGAACAGCGGGCGCTCCTTACCGCACTCGCGCGGGCAGGAGGACGAACACGCCACTCCTCGCTCGCCGAGCGGCTCCGGGGCGAGGACTTGTGAGGCGCTCGGCTCGACGACGGCTCTCGCCTGCGTCGACATGGAGGTTCCGGAGAAGGGGTCTACGACCCTCGCGGGCCCGAGTTCGCGCGACCTCCCACCAGCTCGACAGGTGGTCGCGGCGAGGTCACGCTGCAGCGCTCAGCGACCTCTTCTAGCTAGTCGGTGGGAGGCGACGGCGGTTCGAGTCCGCCAGAGGGCGTCCGCATTAGTGATCGCCGTGAGCAGGATCCGAGCTAGCTGAACCTCCCGGGAGGCCCGGATGAACCGACGTGGTTAGGAGCTATATCTAGGCACCCGAACTCAGGCGGCGGCCGCGGACTCGCGGCGGCTCGGAACCTGGCAGAGCCCGTCGGAGCCGATGTTGAGCCCGAGGTTCGAGATGTTGTAGAGGTGCTCGCTCGCGACGAGCCAAACGATGTCGCAGATTTCGCGCTCCTCGTAGTGGCGAGCGAGCCGGTCGAAGGTCTTCGGCGAGACCGCCTTCTCCCCGGCCAGTTCGGTCGCGTAGTCGAGCGCCGCCCGCTCGGCCTCGCTGAAGAGCGGGCTCGTGCGGTAGTCGTCGAGGGCCTCGAGGCGCTCCAGTAGTTCGGGGTGCTCCTGCACGGCGAACCAGTGCGCGATGTCGATGCAGAAGTGGCACGTATTGACGTTGGAGACGCGCTGGCGGACGAGCACGGCCGTCGCGGCCGGCAGCTCGAGCTTCTTGTCTAGCTTCGCGACCTTGCCGTAGAACGAGCCGAACGCGAGCGGCATCCGCGCCGAGAACACGGTCAGCGGGGTCAGCACCTTGCCGAACTTGCGGCGCGTGAAGAAGAACACGAGCCGCATCGACAGGCTCTTGGGCTTCTCGATCGGAGCGAGGTAGGGCGTCATGGGTAAGTCTCCTCTCGTCATGTCGTCTGTTCCCTCGACCCGCCGACGGACGGAAACGTGACAACGCGCTGTCACATCGGTGCGGGCGCGCGGGTCGTTCCAGTGCGATGAAAGAGCGCAATTGGCTGGCGGAGCGATTCGAGGAGCAGCGGCCCCGGCTGCGAGCCGTCGCTCACCGGATGCTCGGCTCGCTGAGCGAGGCGGACGACGCCGTGCAGGAATCGTGGCTGCGACTCGCCCGCTCGGACGCCACCGCGATTGAGAACCTCGACGCCTGGCTGACCACCGTGGTGGCGCGCGTCTCATTGAACATGCTGCGCTCGCGGCGGACGCGAGCCGAGGAGCCGCTCGATCTGGAGGCGACGGAGCCGGTCGCTGCGGGCGCGGCCGAGCCCCAGGACGAGGCCGTGCTCGTCGACTCGGTCGGCCTTGCGCTGCTCGTCGTGCTCGAGACGCTTAGCCCGGCCGAGCGGCTCGCGTTCGTCCTCCATGACATGTTCGCGATGCCGTTCGAGGAGATCGGGGCGATCCTCGACCGCTCGCCGGCGGCGACGCGGCAGCTCGCCAGTCGCGGACGCCGCCGCGTGCGCGGCACGAGCCCCGGACCCGATCCCGACCCCGCCGCGCAGCGGAAGGTCGTGGCTGCCTTCCTCGCCGCCGCACGCGACGGCGACTTCGAGGCGCTCGTCGCGGTGTTAGACCCCGACGTCGTCCTGCGCGCCGAGACCGCGCCCGGCACCGTGCTAGAGGTGCGCGGAGCGGAGGCGGTCGCCGGCCGCGCGCAGAGCTACGCGCAGCTCGGGCTCCAGGTCCGCCCCGCCCTAGTCGACGGGTCGCTCGCCTGGGTCTCCATCCAGGACGGCAAACTGTTCTCCGTCGGCGCCTTCACGCTCCGTGCGGGCCGCATCGCCGAGCTCGCCTTCCTCGCCGACCCCGAGCGCATCGGCCTGCTTGACATCGCGTTCCTCGCCGCGTAGGCCTCGCCGACCGGGTCGTTGATTCCGTCTCATAGCTTGTTCGATCCCAGCCACGCCCCTGGGACGGCCTACCCTTTACGCGGTCTTCGCCACCCGAGCGTCGACGGAAACGGCGAACACCTTCGTCGGCTTGGTCTTCCCCTTCATCAGCACCTCGCCGTGTGCCTCGACGCCGATCCCGTCGCCGATGCCGCCCCGCGTGTTCTCGTCGATCAGAATCGGCTGCCCCAGCTCTTTCGTGTGCGCCTCGAGCCGCGCTGCGACGTTGACGGTGTCGCCGACGCACGTATAGGTCGCCCGATTGTGCGTCCCGGTGTAGCCGGCAACGACGCGACCCGAGGCGATCCCGACGCCGATCTCGATCTGGACCTTGTCCTGCGCCGCCTGTTCCTCGTTGAACAAGCGGATCAGCTCGACCATCTGGCGAGCCGCGAGCACCGCCGCCCGCCGATGGTCCTCCCGCGGGACCGGCGCTCCGAAGATCGCCATTAGGCCGTCGCCGATCATTTGGTTGACGATCCCGCCTTCACCCGAGATCGCATCCATCATGAGCAGGTAGTAGTCGTTGAGCAGCTCGATCGTCTCGGCCGGCTCCCGCGACTCGGAGATCGTCGTGAACGAGCGGATGTCGCAGAACATCGCCGACGCCTCGACGTGCTTGCCGCCGAGGGAGAAACCTGACGTGAGCAAGTCCTCCGCGACCTCCTTCGTCGCGAACTTGCTGATCAGCTCGCGCTGCTGGTCGCGGAGGCGCTTCTTCTCGAGACTCGCATTGATCCGCGCGTTCAGGAGCACCGAGTTGACAGGCTTCGCCAGGTAGTCCTCGGCACCCATCTCGAGGCAGCGCACGACACTGTCCAGCTCGTCGAGCGACGACGTCACGATCACGGGGATGTCGCGGAGATGCGGATCGTCCTTGAGCTTCGCGAGCACCTCGTAGCCGTCGAGCTCGGGCATGAGAACGTCGAGCAGCAGCAGGTCGAACCGCTGTTCCCGCAGGAGGTCGAGCGCCTCGGCACCGTGCTCGGCGAAGGCGATGGTGTGGCCCTCCTGCTCGAGGCCGCGGGCGAGCAGGAGCCGGTTGACCCGGTTGTCGTCGGCGATGAGAATCGTGCCGGCGGCAGGGCCGGAGACGTTCACGCGGGCGATTCGGTGCGGAGGGCGGAAAGGGCTTCTTCGAGCGGCCGGTACTCCTGCTCGATCCGGTTGACGAGCTCGGCCGCGCCGTCGAGTTCGCCCGCCTTGGCGCGCTGCTCGAGCGTGCGGCACAGCTCCGCGAACTCTTCGGCCCCGAGCGTCGCGCCGTTCGACTTCAAGGTGTGCGCCGCCCGCCGCAACTCCTCTGCATTCCGCCCGTCCAACGAGCTGCGCAAAGTCGCGATCATCTCCGGTGCGTCGGCGAGGAACGCATCGATCACCTCGCCGAGGAATTCGTCGCCGCCCAGGTCCCGGAGATTCTTGAGGGCGCCATCGTCGAGGCTGACGTCCTCGACGGTCTCCGAATGGCTGTCGCCGTTGGCGAGCGGCTTCGCTCGCTTCAGCGCTGCGACAAGCTCCTCGGCGCGAATCGGCTTCGCCACGTAGTCGCTCATGCCGGCCGCGAAACAGGCCTCTCGATCCTCGGGAAGGGCGTTCGCCGTCATGGCAATGATGTGTGGGCGACGCCCATCCGGCCAGCGCTCGCAGATCTGGCGTGTCGCGTCAAGACCGTCGAGCTCGGGCATCTGCACGTCCATCAGGACGACGTCGTACGGCTGGCGCTCTAGCGCCTCGAGCGCCTCACGGCCGTTCCCGGCGACGTCGGCGCGATAGCCCAGCCGCTCGAGCAGGCGGAGGGCCACCTTCTGGTTCATCGCGTTGTCCTCGGCGAGCAGAATCCGCAGCGCGGATCTCTCACGCTTTCCGTCCGTCACGAGCTCGACCTCCTCCCGTCCGGCGCCGCCTGTGAGCAGTTGCAGAAGCGTGTTGTAGAGCTGCGACGCCTTGAGTGGCTTCGAGAGCTGGGCCGAGAAGACGTTGCCCGACTCGGCCTGAGGCAGGCGCCCGAGTGAGGTGAGCAGGAGCAGCGGCAGCTCCTCCGCGCTCCGCCGGCTTCGGATCTCGCCCGCGAGGGCGAGCCCGTCCATTATCGGCATCATCATGTCCAGGACAGCGATGTCGAACGGCTCGCCGCCCGCGATCAACTCGAGAGCCCGCGCCGGCAGCTCCACCGCGACGGGCTCCATCCCCCACGACCGCGCGTGCCGAGTGACGATCTCGCGGTTCGTCGCATTGTCGTCGACGATCAGGATCCGCCTGCCGGCGAGGTGATGGAGGCCGGCGTCGAGCGCGATCTTCGTCGGCACCTCGGCCGCGGTGACCGGCAGCGAGATGCGGAACGTCGATCCCTTCTGCTGCTCGCTCTCGACGTCGATCGTCCCGCCCATCAGCTCCACAAGCCGCTTCGAGATGGCGAGGCCGAGGCCGGTCCCCCCGAAGCGTCGCGTGGTCGAGGCATCCACCTGGCTGAAGGAGGTGAAGAGAAGGTCCATCCTGTCGGGCGGGATCCCGATTCCGGTGTCGCGAACGGCTAGCTCCACCCGGTACGAGCCCGGCCCGGTCTCCGCGGCGTTCACGAGCACGACGACCTCGCCCTCCTCCGTAAACTTGACCGCGTTCGAGAGGAGGTTGAGGAGCACCTGCCGTAGCCGAGCCTCGTCGCCGACGATGCCCGCCGGCGCACCCTCGTCGATCAGGCAGCCGAGCTCGAGCTCCTTCTCCCACGCACGCGGTGCGACGATGTCCAGCGCGCCCTCCACGCAGTCGCGCAGGCTGAACGGCTCGCGCTCGAGGTCAAGCTTTCCGGCCTCGATCTTCGAGTAGTCGAGGATGTCGTCGATCACGTGCAGGAGCGCGTCGCCGCTCGTGTGGACGACCTCGGCGAACTCTCGCTGCTCGCCGGTCAGCTCGGTGCCGAGCAGCAAGTCGGTCATGCCGATCACCGCGTTCATCGGCGTCCGTATCTCGTGGCTCATCGTGGCGAGGAACGCGCTCTTCGCCTGGGTCGCCGCCTCGGCCTCCTGACGGGCGCGCTGCAGCTCGGTGATGTCGTGGTAGATCGCGTAGAAGCCGACATGCTCGCCGTCGAAGCGAAGCGGTACGAGCTCCATCTCCACGTCCAGGAGCTCGCCGTCCTTGCGCGAGCGACGGGTAATGCGATGGGTCCGCACGTCTTCGAGTGCCTGCTTGGTGACGTCGCGGCTCTCGCCGCGGAATTCGTCCGGAACGACGAGCTCGTCGATGATGCGACCGGTCGCCTCGCTGCTCGTGTAGCCGAAGAGCGCCGCGGCGGCGGGGTTCCAGCCGGTCACCCGCTCGTCGGCATCCATGACGACGATGGCGGCGGGGCTGATCTCGACGAGCGACTCGAAGTACTGCTTCTGGCGGTCTACCTCGGCGAAGAGACGCGCGTTCTGGATCGCGACTCCCACATTGGCGGCGATCGTTGCCAGCAGGCGAACGTCGTCCTCGCCGAAGCGACCTTCTTCCTCGACGCTCTGGACGCTGACGACGCCGATCGAGCGTTCACCGGCGGGGATCGGCACGCCGAGATAGGAGAGAGACGGCGTGCCGAGCGTGGCGTGTCCCTCGTACTGCTCTTTGCGGTTGAGCAGAAGGGGCTCGCGCGAGCGAATGATCTGGGAGGTGAGCCCCGTCCCGTACTCGATGGCAGGCTCCGGCCGCCGCTCACCGGCTTCGTAGTAGTAGGCGAACTCGATCACACCTGCCGCTTCGTCGTGCAGCGCGACGTAGGCGATGTCGGCGTCGAACGTCCCGCGGATCTGCTCGCCGACGAGCTCGATCAGCGCATCGAGGTCGAGTTGCGACGAGAGGGCCTGACCGACGCTGTTGACGGTCGCGAGCTCGGCAACGCGCTGGCGCGTCTCGTGCACCAGGCGCGCGTTGTCGAGCGCGACGCTGAGGCTGCCGGCCAGTGTGGTGAGAAGCCTCTGGTTGTCGTCGCCGAAGGCATGGGTGCGATCGACGTTCTGCAACGACACGACTCCGGTTGCACGCCCGCCGACGACGAGCGGTACGAAGAGCGCCGACCTGCTCGGCTCGCCGCTCAACGCATACGGGTTGCCGTAGCGATCCGCCAGCTCGCGGGTGATCTCCTCGAGCATCAGCGGCTCGCGGCTCTCGATCACGTGCTTGCGGTATCCGATCAGGGGGATCGGCGGCGCCTCGAGGCGCTCGCCGCGCTCGATCACATAGGGGAACTGGATCATCCCGGCTGCTTCGTCGTAGGTGGCGATGTCGACGACCTGCGCGTCGAAGACCTCCTGCAGCTTGTCGCCGACGAGGTCGTAGATCGCCTGCGGATCGAGCTCGCCGGCGATCGCCGATTGCACGCTGTTGATGAGAGCGAGCTCAGCGTTGCGCTGCCGAGTCTCGTGTACGAGCCGTGCGTTCTCGAGTGCAACGCTGAGGCTCCCGGCAAGCGTGGTCAGGAGCTGGCGGTCGGAGTCGGAGAAGGCACGGGTACGGTCGACGTTCTGGAGCGAGATCACGCCGCTCGCCTTGCCGCCGGCGACGAGGGGTACAAAGAGCCCCGACTTCGTCGGCTCGCCGCTGAGCACGGCCGGGTTGCCGTAGCGCTCCAGCAACTCCGGCGTGCTTTCCTCGATCAGCAGCGATTCGTGCGTCTCGAGCACGTACTTGCGAAAGCCGATCAGCTCGATCGGTTCCTCCTGCATTCGGACCCCGCGCTCGATCGTGTACGGGAAATGGATCAGTCCGGACGCCTCGTCGTAGACGGCGATGTCGACGACCTGGGCGTCGAACACGTCCCGGATCTTGTCGCCGACGAGGTCGTAGATCGCCTGCGGGTCCAACTCGCCTGCAATCGCCGCCTGGACGCTGTTGATGAGTGCGAGCTCGGCGTTCCGCTGCCGCGTCTCATGCACGAGCCTCGCGTTCTCGAGCGCCACGCTGAGACTGCCGGCCAGCGTCTCCAGGAGCTGCTGGTCGGAGTCGGAAAAGGCGTGCTCTTGATCGATGTTCTGGAGCGAGACCACGCCCGTCCCCTTGCCGCCCGTGACGAGCGGCACGTACAGCACCGACTTCGGCATTTCGCCCTGCACCACCGGGTTCCCGTGCCTCTCAGCCATGTCGGCGAGGTTCTCGTCGATCCGCAGCGACTCGCGGGTCTCGAGGACGTGCCGGCGGAAGCCGTACAGCTCCGTCGGTTCGTCGGGGAAGCGGACGCCACGCTCGATCGAGTACGGGAAGCGGATGAGGCCCGCGGGCTCGTCGTAGACCGCGATGTCGACGACCTGAGCGTCGAACACGTCCCGGATCCGGTCGCCCACCGCGTCGTAGATCGCCTGTAGCTCGAGCTCGCCGGCCAGGGCATCCTGCACGCTGTTGATCAGCGCCAGCTCGGCGTTCCGCTGCCGCGTCTCGTGCACCAGCCTCGCGTTCTCGAGCGCGACGCTGAGGCTGCCGGCGAGGGTCGTCAGCAGGCGAACGTCGCTTTCCGTGAACGCGTTCGTCCGGTCGAGGTTCTGGAGCGAGATCCGACCGCGGATCTCGTCGCCCGAGATGAGCGGAGCGCTCAGCACGGAAAGCGCCGGCTCGCCCTGCGCCACCGGGAAGGCTTCGCCGCGCTCTCGCTCTGCCGCCGGGACGTCGTTGACGAACACTGCAGCCTTCGTCTCGAGCAGCTGCATTACCGAAGGCGAGGCCTGGATCGGCGTCGGCTCATCGGGGAAGCGGACTCCGCGCTCGATCGCGTACGGGTAACGGACCAGTCCCGCCGCGAAATCGAAGATGCCGATGTCGACGACCTGGGCGTCGAAGATCTCCTGGATCTTGTCCCCGACCACGTTGTAGATCGCCTGCATCTCGAGCTCGCCCGCCAGCGCCTCCTGCACGCTGTTGATCAGTGCCAGCTCGGCGTTGCGCTGCCGCGTCTCGTGCACCAGGCGCGCGTTCTCGAGCGCGACGCTCAGGCTGCCCGCCAACGTCGTCAGGAGGCGGACATCGTTCTCGGTGAATGCGTTCGTCCGATCGAGATTCTGCAGCGAGATTCGGCCGCG
>DASXKE010000169.1:0-18056 GCA_036496985.1 Gaiellaceae bacterium
TCGAACAGGCTGATCGGGACCGCGTAGCGGCCGATGCGCTTGATCGGGTCGCTCTCGATCTTGCGCCGGTCGACGCGGATCTTCTTGGTGTTCCAGATCTCGTCGGCGATGTCGGTCGGGGTGACGGAACCGAACAGCGACCCGGTCGGGCCGGCCTTGACCTCGAACCGCAGCACCGCGCTCGAGAGTGCGTCCGCGATCTCGCGGGCCTCTTCGGCGGTCTTCGCCTCGTGCCGGGCGCGCAGCGTGTCGCGCTTCTGCAGCTCGGCCACCCGTGCCGCCGTCGCCTCCTCGGCGAGCTGCCTGGGGAGGAGGTAGTTGCGTGCGTAGCCCCGCGCGACCGAGACGACGTCGCCGCGGAGGCCGACGTGCTCGACGTCCGAGAGGAGAATGACCTCCACGTCAGCGGTCCCCGCGATCGCCGCGGTCACCGCGATCGCCACGGTCGCGCCGTCCGCCGCCACCGCGCTCGTCGGACCCCTCGGCGACGTACGGCAGAAGCGCCATCTCACGCGCCCGCTTGACGGCAGTGGCCACCTGCACCTGGTGCCGGCGGCACGCGCCGGTGATGCGGCGGCTGCGGATCTTGCCCTTCTCGGAGATGTACCTGCGCAGCTGGTTGACGTTCTTGTAGTCGACCTCCGCGATGTGCTCCTTGCAGAAGAAGCAGTTGCGGCGCTTGATCTGCCCCTGCGGGCCGCCGGGCCGCCTCCGCTGCTGTTGCTGACTCTTCTCTCTGGCCATGCTGCTCCTAGAAGGGGATGTCGTCGTCGGCTGCCGCCGGGAAGTCGGCGCTCTCCTGCTGCGCCGCGCCCGCCGGCACGAACTGGTTGCCGCCGCCGGCGCCGTCACCGTCGCCGCGGCCGCCGAGGAACTGGACGCTGTCGGCGACGATCTCGACCGACTCGCGCTTGCCGCCGCCGTCCTTGGCTTCCCACTCGCGCCACTCCAGGCGTGCGTCGATCGCGACCGGGCGCCCCTTTGCGAGGTACTGGGCGCAGCTCTCGGCCTGGTTGCCGAACACGCTGACGCTGAAGTAGTTCGGCTTGTCGCCCCATTGGCCCGACTCGTCGCGCCGACGCGTGTTCACAGCGATGCGCAGGCTGCAGACGGGCGTGCCGCCGGGCGTGTGCCGCAGCTCAGGATCCCGGGTCAGGTTCCCGACCAGGACGACGCGGTTGATGTTGGCTGCCATGTCTCTACTCCTCTCCCTCGCCGGGCTCTTCCAGTGCGGGCTCTTCCTCTGCGGGCTGCTGTTCCGCTGCAGGTTCTTCCGCTGCAGGCTCTTCCTCCGCGCCAGCGTACTCCGGCTCGGCCCCGGTCGAAACGGTCGTTTCGGCCTCGCTCGGCTTGGCTTCGGCTACTGCGGCCTCGGCTACCGCGGCCTCGGCTAATGCGGCCTCGGTCGGGGCCGCATCCGCCGCAGCGACCGGGACGGCCGCGGCGTCGTCGCGCGGCGCGCTCGTCCGCGAGCCGGCGATGTGGCGCGTCGCCATATGCCGCAGCACGGCATCGTCGATCTTGAGGACGCGGGAGATCTCGTCGAGTGTCGGAGCCTCCGCGTCGAAGACGATGAGGTGGTAGACGCCCTCCTCCTTGTGCGTGATCGGATAGGCGAGCCGCCGACGCCCCCACGCGTCGTGGCTGCGCCAGGAGCCGTCGCCGGCCTCGACGAGCTCGCGCGCGCGGGCGATCACGTCGTCCTGGCGGGCCTCGGCCTGCTCCGGGTCCAGCAGCAGCAAGATTTCGTAAGTCGTCACGTCCCGATCTCCTTCCTTCCCACGGTCTCGATGTCGGCCCCGACTGCCGGCACCGCTCGGGACTGAACGGTGCGATGACGGGGCAGGAAGCGGCGGTCACTGTAGCATCGGCGCGATGAGGCGCCTCACCGCGTGGATCGGCGGCACGGCGGCTGCGATCGCGGCCTACCGCCTATGGCGGCGGCGTCCCCAGCCCACGCCCGAGCCGACTCTGCCGGCCGAGCCGGAGTCCGACGCGCGCGCTGAGGAGCTACGGGAGAAGCTCGCGGAGTCGAGAACGGCGGACCCCGAGACAGAGCCCGTCGCCGAGGAGCCGCGTGCGCTGGAGCCGGAACCGGAGTCGCCGGAGGAGCGGCGCCAGCAGGTGCACGAAGAAGGCCGTGCGGCGCTCGATCAGATGAAGTCCGACGAGTCGGGTTAGTAGCCCGGCCCCGGCCCCTGCGGGCCTTCTTCTTCCTCGACCACCCGGCGGCGCCCATACCCCCAGCGCGACGACGGATACGCGCCGTACCCCGGTCCCTGGTCGACGTACGTGGTGCGGCGCAGGTAGCCGGGACCCCACGACGACCACAGCAGCAGATCGGCGAGGAAGCCGATCAGGCCGAAGACGACGAGGACCCAGCCGACGGTGTTGACGTTGACCGACCCGGGATGCGTGGGGTGCACGGCGAGGGCGAGGATGAAGCCGACGGCCATGACGATGAGGCTGACAAGGAATCCCATGCCACCGTCTCTGCCCGCGGCCAAGAATTCGAACCGCCTTTCCGTGCCGCGACCGACATGGCGGGCGCGGCACTTGGCGCGAGCGGAAAGCACAGCGCCAGCCCACGCACGCCGCAGGCGTGCCTGGGCCAGCGAAGCGGGCGAGCGCCCAGCAAAGCGGAGCGGCGCCGGAGTCGAACCGACCTAGCCGTGGGCTGCACGACCGTACGGGTTTTGAAGACCCGCTGGGCCACCGGGCCCGGCCGCTCCGCCGCGAGCGTACCGAGGCGGAGCCGAGCTACTTGTCGCCGTCGAGGTAGTGCGAGTCCCAGCCGGCGGGCGTATACACCTGCCCGGGCGCGGCGCCGCTGACCGAGAGCACGAGCGTCCCCGGCAGGTCCGAGCGTGCGGACCGAGCGGCCGAAGCGTCCTTCACCCAGACACACGTCCCAGCCGGCGCGTCGACCTCCTCGCCCGCGACCGTGAAGACCGCGTGGCCGTCGACGGTGTAATAGAGCTCGGGCGCGCCGCTTTCCGACTCCGCGTGCTCGGGAATCACGGTTCCGTCCTCCTGCCCGCGCCACAGATTGATGCCGAAGGTCTCGATTCCGAAGTGGTGGCGAACCGGGATCCAGTGCGGCCACCGGTTCGACGCGATCTCGTCGATATGCGCTTTCTCGTAGGCAGCCATACGGCGACCCTATTCCTCTGCGAGGCGCGCGAACAAGTCGTCGGGCGCTAGATCGGCCAGGGAGTCGAGGACGAGGTCGGCGCCCGCTTCCTCGAGGCCGAGGTCGCGCGTCACTTCGTTGGGGACGGCGACGCAGACGATGCCGGCCGCCTTCGCGGCGAGCACGCCGTTCGGCGAATCCTCGAACGCGACGGCTTCGCCGGCGGCCACGTCGAGCAGATCGAGCGCCTCGAGGTAGAGCGTCGGCGCCGGCTTGGCGCGGACGGGATCGCGGTCGGCGGTGCAGATCGCGTCCCAGCCGACCGCCTCCTCGAGCCGCTCGAGGTGCATGTCGACCCAGCTGCGCGGCGAGCTCGAGACGATTGCGCGCTTCAGGGCTCGCGCTCTCGCGACCGCGAAGTACTCGGCGATGCCGGGGCGCAGTTCCTCCGCCTCGATCAGCGCGATCTCGTGCGTGTAGCGCCGTTCGTTCAGCGCGTCCCGGTCGAGCGGCTCGCCGACGAGCTCCTCGAGGTGCGCCATCGGATCGAACGGGGCGTGCGTCGTGCCGACGACCGTCGCCCACAGCTCCGGCGGCAGCTCGTGGCCGTGATCGCGGTACAGGAGCTCCCAGCCCGCGCGCGAGGCGAGCTCGGTGTCGAGGATCAGCCCGTCGAAGTCGAAGAGGAGGGCGCGCACGGCCATCGCCGGTGCAGAGTACGGACGTGGCGATTCTGGGCGTCGACGTCGGCGGGACCTTCACCGACGCGGTGCTCGTCGACGAGGGCCGTATTCGGACGGCCAAGGTGCCGACCGCGAAGCGGCAGGAAGAGTCGGTGCTTGCGGCCGCGCGGGCAGTCGGAGCCGACGTGGCCGAGCTCGAGCGGTTCGCACACGGGACGACCGTCGCCACGAACGCCCTCCTCGAGCGGCGGGGCGCCAAGACGGCGTACGTCGGCAACGCCGGTTTCGAGCATCTGCTCCACCTCCGCCGGCAGACACGAGTGCATCTGTATCGCCTCTGTGCGGAGCATCCGGAGCCGCTCGTGCCGCTCGAGCGCTGCTACGGCGTTCGCGGGCGAGTCGGGCCGGAGGGCGAGCTCGAGCCGCTCGAGCTCGACTCTCTTCCCGAGGTCGGCCACGCTGAGGCGGTTGCCGTGTGCCTGCTCTTCGCGTTCCGCGATCCGTCGCACGAGCAGCTGGTGGCGACGGAGCTGCGGCGCCGGCATCCCGGGGTGCACGTCGTCGCGTCGCACGAGCTCGCACCGGAGTTCCGGGAGTACGAGCGCGCGTCGACGACCGCCGCCGACGCGTATCTCGCCCCGATCGCGGCCCGCTATCTGCGCAGCCTTGCCGCGGCTGCATCCGAGGCCGGGCTGCCGGAGCCGGTCGTGATGCTCTCGTCCGGCGGCGTTCTCCCCGCCGAGGAGGCCGCGTCGCACCCGGCGCGCCTACTGGTCTCGGGACCGGCCGGCGGCGTCGTCGGCGCGGGTCTCCTCGCCCGCCGGGCAGGGTTCGCCGATGCGATTGCTTTCGACATGGGCGGCACCTCCACCGATGTCTGCCTGCTCCCGGGCGGCCGAGCCGAGCGTGTGTCCGAGCGCGAGATCGGCGGCCTTTCCGTCCGTCTGCCGTCGGTGGACGTGCACACGGTCGGCGCGGGCGGCGGGTCGCTGGTGCGGCGCGACGCCGGCGGTGCAGTGCGCGTCGGGCCGGAGTCGGCGGGCGCCGATCCCGGACCGGCCTGCTACGGACGCGGTGGCGGCGCGACGGTAACGGACGCGAACCTGCTGCTCGATCGCTTGCCGGCCGAGTTGCCGGGAGGGCTCGTTCTCGATCGTGACGCGGCCGCGGCAGCGCTCGACGGAATCGATCCGGCCGCGGTCGTCGACGTCGTGAACGCCGAGATGCTGCGAGCGTTGCGAGTTGTCTCGGTCGAGCGAGGCCACGATCCGCGCGACTTCGCGCTCGTGGCCTACGGTGGCGCAGGCCCGCTCCACGCGTGCGCGCTCGCCGAGGAGCTCGGGATGGAGTCCGTGGTCGTGCCGGCGGCCGCGGGGGTTCTCTCGGCGCTCGGGCTCGCCGCTGGGGACGAGCGGCGCGACCGGGTGGTGTCGCACGTCCGGCCGCTCGAGGAGGTGGAGGACCTTCCCCCGGCTGGGGAGGCGGACCTGCGCTATCGCGGCCAGTCGTTCGAGCTGTCCGTGGACATCGGGCCCGGGCTCGCGGAGCTGTTTCACCAAGCGCACAAGGACCGCTACGGCTACGAAGATCGCGGGCGCAAGGTAGAGCTCGTGGCCGTCCGGACCGCCGAGGTCACACCCGGGCCTGAGCTGGAGCTGCCTGACGGCGAGCGGCGGCAAGCGTCCGGTCCGGCCCTGGTCGAACTGGACGGTTCGACGATCTGGATTCCCCCCGGGTGGGAGGGGGCTAGGGATGGTTCCAGCTGGGTGCTGACCCGTGGGTGACGACTTCGCACCAATTCAGCTGCAAGTAATCGGCGCCGCATTGCGGTCGATCGCGGAGGAGATGGGGGCCGTTTTGATGCGCTCCTCCTTCTCCGCCAACATCAAGGAGCGGCGCGACTGCTCGACCGCGCTCTTCGACGAGCGTGGTCGCATGGTCGCGCAGGCCGAGCACATTCCGGTTCATCTCGGGGCGATGCCCGACGCCGTCGCCGCGGTGGTGCGACTCGGCCCTGAGATCGGTCAGCTCGCGATCCTCAACGATCCGTACACGGGTGGTACGCATCTCCCCGACGTCACGCTCGTCTCGCGCACCGCACTCGGGTTCGCGGTCTCGCGCGCACACCACGCCGATGTCGGTGGGATCGAGCCGGCCAGCCTCCCGGCCTTTTCGCACACGCTCGACGAGGAGGGGGTGATCCTGCCGCCGCAAATCCTCACCGACGGCGTCCTCGAGCGATTCGTCGAGGCGACACGGCAGCCGGAGGAGCGCCGCGGCGACCTGCGCGCGCAGCTTTCCGCGCACCGGCTTGCTGACCAGAGGCTCGAGGAGCTGTGCGCTCGCCGGGGTCGCGACCAGGTTGCCGCGGCGATGGACGAGCTCCACGCGTACTCCGAGCGGATGGTGCGGGCCGCCCTCGCTCGGCTGCCGGATGGACGCGGTCGGGCCGAGGACGTCGTCGAGGCGGTCGACGGAGACCTCCCGATCCGCTGTGCGGTGGAGATCGCCGGCGACGCGATCAGTATCGACTTCACCGGCACGGCTCCGCAGTACGACGGCAACCTCAACTGCCCGCTGTCGGTCACGAAGTCTGCGTGCTACTTCGTCGTACGCTGCCTCACCGAGCCGGATCTGCCGGCGTCGGGCGGCGCGTTTGCCCCGGTCACCGTCTCTGCGCCCGCAGGCTGTCTCGTCAACGCGCAGTCGCCCGCGGCCGTCGTCGCGGGCAACACCGAGACCTCGTCTCGCATCGTCGACGTCGTCTTCTCCGCGTTGAGCGGGCTTCTCGCGGTTCCCGCCGCGGGACAGGGAACCATGAACAACCTCGCCCTCGGCAACGACCGGTTCACCTACT
This sequence comes from Gaiellaceae bacterium, assembly GCA_036496985.1. Lineage (GTDB taxonomy): Bacteria > Actinomycetota > Thermoleophilia > Gaiellales > Gaiellaceae > Palsa-739. The sequence continues at coordinate 6,674 of DASXKE010000169.1, forward strand.
ACGAGACCGTCGGTGGAGGCCAGGGTGGCTGTCCCGACGCCGACGGTCCGAGCGGCGTCCACGTCGCGATGTCGAACACGCTCGCCACGCCGGCCGAGGCGATCGAGCTCGAGTACCCGCTGCGCGTCGAGCGCTGGGAGCTGAGGCTCGGTTCCGGCGGGGCGGGAGCTCACGGAGGCGGCGACGGCGTCGTGCGCGAGCTGCGCGTGCTCGAGGACTGCCGTCTCTCCGTGCTCGCCGAGCGGCGCCGTCACGGGCCTCCGGGCCGCGACGGCGGGGAGGACGGCGCCCCCGGCCGGACCCTGATCAACGACGAGGAACAGCCGCCGAAGCTCACGCGCCAGCTGCGCGCCGGGGACGTCGTGCGTGTCGAAACTCCCGGCGGTGGCGGCTACGGGCCGCCCGAGTAGGCTCCTGGCAATGGAGCGTTCGGTCAAGGTTGCATGCGTCCAGGTACAGCCGGTCGTCCTCGACCGCGAGGCGACCCTCGACAGACTCGAAGCCGTTGCGGCCGAGGCCGCGAAGGAAGGCGCCGAGCTCGTCGTCTTCCCCGAGACGTTCGTTCCTGTCTACCCGTCCTCGACCTGGGCGAAGGCGTTCGCCGGCTGGGAGGCTGCGGGCGCGAAGGAGACGTTCGCGCGCCTTGCTCAGGAGTCGGTCGCCGTCGGCTCACCGGCCGAGCGGCGCATCGGCGCCGCGGCGAAGGAGCTCGGCGTCTGGATCGTGACGGGCGTCAACGAGGTGGACTCCCAGGGCCCCGGCACGATCTACAACGCGCTCCTCTACCACTCGCCCGCTGGCGAGCTCGCGCTGCACCACCGCAAGCTCGTGCCGACCAATCACGAACGGCTCGTCTGGGGCCAGGGCGACGGCCGCGGCCTCGAGGCGGTCGAGACCGGCTTCGGCCGCGTCGGCGGCCTGATCTGCTGGGAGAACTACATGCCGCTCGCCCGGGTCGCGCTCTACGAGTCGGGCGTCGAGATCTACATCGCCTCGACCGCCGACGACAGCGAGGCCTGGCAGCAGACGCTCGTCCATATCGCGCGCGAGAGCCGCGCGTACGTGGTCGCGCCCGCCCACTTCCAGCTCGAGTCGGCGTATCCCGACGATTTCCCGCTCGCCGCCGAGATCGAGGGAGTCGGCACGATCGGCCGCGGCGGCAGCGCGATCCTCGCTCCCGACGGCTCATACCTCGCCGGGCCGCTGTACGACGAGGAGGGAATTCTCTACGCCGAGCTGGATCCGGCACGGCTGCTCGCCGACCGGCAGCGGTTCGACCCGGTCGGCCACTACAGCCGGCCCGACGTGCTTCAGCTCACAGTTCGCGCGGGCGGTGCGACGACGAGTACACGTCCTTCCGCGCAATCTTCCCGTCCCTGAACGGGAACACGTCGACGCCGTCCCACTCCTTCGAGCCGGTCGACGCTGTCCATTCGCACACGGCGAAGTCGTCGGCGACGTAGAGCGACCGCGCGGTGAAGCGCAGTGTCGGGTTGTTCCGGAAGATCTGCCCGATGTGCTCGCGCACCGCCGCGGCTCCCTCCGCGCGCTCGTCTGCGGTGTGGTTGTCGAAGACGATGTCCGGATGATGGAGCTCGTCGATCGTGTCGAGATCCTGCGCGTTCCAGGCGGCGTTGTAGCGCTCGATCAGCTCGTGAGCCGTGGCTGCGTCCATCGTCTCCGGGGAGATTACGCGGAGTAGCATCGCCGGATGGCGATTACCGCCCGCAAGTACGACCTCTACAGCGACGCCTTCCGCGCCGACACCTACGCGACCTTCGCGCGCATGCGCGAGCAAGACCCCGTTCTCTGCCAGCCGGGCATGGACGGCGAGACCCCGATCTGGTGGGTGACCCGCTACGAGGACGCCGAGGCGGTGCTGGTCGACGACGAGCGCTTCGTTCGCGACCCGCGGCTCGCGCTGCCGCCGGATCAGCTCCGCTCGGAGCTGCCGGAGTTCGTCGCCTTCATCGACAGCAACATGCTCAATCGCGACGGCGGCGACCACCGGCGCCTGCGCCGCCTCGTCTCGAAGGCGTTCACGCCGCGGATGGTCGAGCAGTTGCGGCCGCGGATCCAGGAGATCTCCGACGAGCTGATCGACCGCGCCGAGGCGGCCGGCGAGATGGAGCTCGTCTCGGAATTCGCGTTTCCGCTCCCGATCACCGTGATCGCCGAGCTGCTCGGCGTCCCGGTCGCCGATCGCGAACGGTTCCGCGAATGGTCGGCGGCGATGGTCAGCCCAGCGCTCGCCGCGGCCGAGGCGGAGCAGGCCGACGCCTCGCTCACGGCCTTTGTCCAGTACCTGCTCGCGCTTTTCGCCGAGCGCCGGCAGTCGCCCGGCGAGGATCTCGTCAGCGCGCTCGTCGCCGTCGAGGACGGCGGCGACACGCTGTCTGAGGAGGAGCTCTGCAGCATGATCGCGCTCCTGATCGTCGCGGGGCACGAGACGACTGTGAGCCTGATCGGGAACGCGACGCTCGCGCTGCTCACGCATCCCGAGCAGTGGGCGGCGCTCGAAGGCGACCCTTCGCTTCTGCCCCGTGCGGTCGAGGAGCTGATCCGTTACGACGGGCCGGTCGAGCGGACGCTCAACCGCTGGGCCGCCGTCGACGTCGAGCTGGGCGGCCAGACGATTCGCCGCGGCGACAACGTGATCGTGATCCTCGGCGCGGCGGACCGTGACCCTGACCGCTTCCACGCACCTGACACGCTCGCCCTCGGCGCCGAGCGCGAGCGGCATCTCGGGTTCGGTCGCGGCAGCCACTTCTGTCTCGGCGCGCCGCTCGCGCGGCTCGAGACCGAGATCGCGCTCGGGACGCTGCTGCGGCGACTGCCGGGCCTGCGGCTTGCGATCGCGGAGGATGAGCTGCGCTGGCGCCCTGTGCCGCTCTTCCGCAGCCTCGTCGCGCTGCCCGTCGCCTGGGACGGCTAACGGCGCCGGAGGACGCGCCCGTCGCCGACTCGCCGCGTCACGCCGTCGGCGTCGAAGCGCTCGAGATAGAGCTGTGCGGTCTTCCGGCCGACGCCGAGCGCGTCGCGGAACTGGGCGAGCGTGATTCCGTCGACGAGGACCGCTCGCGCCTGCTCGTACGCCTCGGGCGAGATCGCGAAGCCGTCGCCGACCCGCACGAGGCGGCCCTGCTCCTCGAGGAAGCGGCCGAGGGCGGCGTCATCGACCCGCACCGGCTCGAGGCCGAGCTGTGTGCTGAGCGTGGCGGCGTCGGCCTCTCGCTCGCCTAGCGCCGCGGTTGTGCCCGGGCGGTAGAGCTTCGCCCCGCGCAGCTCGAGCCCCAGGTGTGGGACGACCGCCTTCGCCCAGTCGGCCGCTGGAACCGGAACGCCGGGGTCAAGCGGGTCCGTGGCATCGATGGCGCGATCGAGCTCGGCGCGAAGCTCGTCGAGCCACTCCTGGGACCAGCGCCAATCCCCGTCGACGAGCACCGGAGCATGGACGAGGGTCTCGCCACGCTCGAGCGCCTCGAAGCGAGCGAGGTCGGCATGTCGCGGTGGCGCGGGATCGAGGACGACTGCGCCGCCCACCGTCGTCCCGGCCCGCAGCACGACCCGGTCGCCGCGTGCGGCGACGACCGGCCGCGAGAGGCGTAACTGCGCGAAACGGCCGCCGGCGCGGGCGACCCGAGCCGCGGTCTCCGCTGTGCCGTGGTGGAGGACGACACGGGTGGGAATGTCTCCGACCGGCTCCAGCAGGACGTCGAGGCGGAAGCTCGGCTTCGCCGTGCCGGATGTGACGAGGACATCGCCGCGCCGCAGCTCCCGCCGCTCGACGCCGGGGAGGGAGACCGCGACGCGCTGGCCCGCCTCGGCGCGCTCGACGGGCCGGTCGTGGACCTGCACGCTCCGCACGCGCACCGCACGGCCGCGCGGCTCGACCCGTAGCTCATCGCCCTCGCCGATCGTCCCCGACCAGAGCGTCCCCGTCGCGACGGTCCCGATCCCGTGAAGGGTGAAGGAGCGGTCGACGTGGAGTCGAGCCGGGCCCGCGGCATCGTGTGGCGCGACCTGTGCAGCCGCTTCCTCGAGCGCCGCGCGCAGCTCGTCGAGCCCCGCGCCGGTGCGCGCGCTCGTCGCCACCACGGGAGCGCCCGGGACGAGCTCTTCGGCTTCGAGGCGCACCAGCTCGAGCGTCTCGTCGTCGGCGGCGTCGGCCTTCGTGATCGCGACGACTCCGTGCTCGATCCCGAGCAGGCGCAGGATCGCGAGGTGCTCGTGCGTCTGCGGCCGCGCGCCCTCGCCGGCGTCGATCACGAGGAGAAAGAGGTCGATGCCGCTCGCGCCCGCGACCATCGTGCGGACGAAGCGCTCGTGCCCGGGGACGTCGACGACCGAGAGGCTCGTGCCGCCGGGCAGCTCGAGCGGCGCGTAGCCGAGATCGATGGAGATTCCGCGCTCGTGCTCCTCCGGCAGCCGGTCGGTGTTCTTCCCGGTCAGCGCCTCGACGAGCGCCGTCTTGCCGTGGTCGATGTGACCTGCGGTTCCGACAGTCAGCGGCATGTGGCGACGATCGGATTCTCGAGCGACTCGAGGGTGAAGCCGGCGCCTTCCAGCAGCTCGCGCCACTGCTGCTCGTCCCGCTCGCGGCCGCCGGCGAGGACGAGCATCAGCAGGTCGAGCCACTTCGCGCCGTCGGCGTCGTTGCCGGGCCTGATCACCGACTCGTTGATCAGGAGGCGAGCGTGGGGCGGGGCGGCGGCGCGGATCGTGCGCAGGATCCGAGCCGCGTCGGAGTTGGGCCAGTCGTGGAGGATCCCGGAGAGGACGTACGCGTCGCCCTTCGGCACCGAGTCGAAGAAGCTCCCCGCCACGAACTCGATGCAGTCGCCGAGCGCGGCCTCGTCGCGCACCGTCGCGGGCAGATCGAGCACGATGCCGCGCAGCTCCGGGCGGCGGCTGACCAGCTCGACGAGCAGCGCCCCGTTGCCGCCGCCGACGTCGACGACGACCTCGCCCTCGCGCCATTCGAGGGCGGCCAGCCGCTCGGCGGGCCGCAGGCGCTCACCCGCCATCGCAAGGTCGAACGTCGCCCGCTCCGCAGGATGCTTGGCGAGCCACTCCCAGAAGCCGGTCCCGAAGCGGCGGGCGAACGGCGATTCGGACAGCGACGCGTCGAGATCGTTCGTCGCCTCGAAGAAGACGCCGCCGAAGAGGTGCGCGAACTCGCTCCAGCCGGGCGCAAGCAGAAGGCGGGAGCTCTCGGTGTGCTCGAACACCCCGGGCTCGACCTCGCAGAAGATGCCGTCGCTCGCGAGCGCGCGCAGGAGCCGGTGCAGCGTGTCGGGGTCGCCGGCCAGCTCCGAGACCCGCCGCGGGCCGTCCGCAAGAGCCTCGGGCACGCCCGCGTCGGTGACCGCAGCGAGCGCCTTCGTCATGAGCGAGCCGCGCAGCACGTCCCACAGCACGGCTTCGGGCGGCCGGTCGCTCATGTGCGGGCGCGCTTGACGGCCACCGCCGCTTCCTCGGCTTCCGCGTCCGTCAGCGTCAGGCAGTCGAGCAGGAGTCGGCCGTCACGGACGACGCCGACGACGGGAGGATCGCCGGCGCGCAGCGGCGCCGCGAGCGACTCCTCGATTGCGCATGCGAAGCTCGGCAGCTCGGCCAGCGGCAGGGCGCCACCGCCGACGCGCCCGACGGTTTCCTCGACTTCGCCGCCGGTCGCGGCTGCGAGGCGCTCGGCGCGTTCGCGCACCGTTTCCGTCTCCTGCGCGAGCGTGCGCAGCACGGGTATCCGTTCCGGCGCCTCGAGGTGGAGCAGAAGCGTTCCCTCGAGCGCCGCGAGCGAGAGCTTGTCGATCCGCAGCGCGCGCTGCAGCGGATGTCGCCGCAGCCGTTCGACGAGCTCTGCGCGTCCGAGCACGATCCCGGCCTGCGGGCCGCCGAGCAGCTTGTCGCCTGAGAAGCAGACGAGGTCGGCCCGGGCGGCGAGCGACTCGCGGACCGTCGGCTCCTCATGACCTAGTAACAGTCTGTTACTAGGAAAGACATGTCCCGAGCCGAGGTCGTCGACGAGCGGGAGGCCGTGGCGCTGCGCGACCTCGACGACGTCCTCGAGCCGCGGCCGCTCCTCGAAGCCGACCACGCGGAAGTTCGACTGGTGGACGCGCAGCACGACGGCCGTCTCCGGCCCGATCGCGCCCTCGTAGTCAGCTGCTCGCGTCCGGTTTGTCGTCCCGACCTCGACCAACCGAGCCCCGGAACGCGCGAGGACGTCCGGGATCCTGAAGCCGTCGCCGATCTCGATCAGCTCGCCGCGCGAGACGACTACCTCGCGGCCCTCCGCGAGTGCCGCGAGCGCGAGCAGGACGGCGGCGGCGTTGTTGTTGACGACGAGCGCGGCTTCGGCCCCGGTCAGCCGGCGCAGAACGGTCGCGACGTGGTCCTGCCGCGAGCCGCGTGCTCCTGCGGCGAGGTCGTACTCGAGGTTCGAGTAGCCGCGCGCGGCGTCGGCGACGCGCTCGACCGCCTCCTCGGCGAGCGGCGCGCGGCCGAGGTTCGTGTGGACGACGATGCCCGTCGCGTTGAGCACCCGCCGCAGGCGCGGCCGCCGTGCGTCGGTCAGCTCCTGGCTCAGGCGGGCCGCGAGATCCCCGGGATCGACGCCGGCCTGGATCTCCTCGCGCGCGCGGTCGATCACTGCTCGCGCCGCGTCGACCGCGAGCGGATCGCCCGCTTCGCGCGCGAGCTCGTCAACCGACGGGAGGTCGCGTAGCTCCACGGGAAAGAACGCTACTGCGCGTCGGCCTTCTCGGGCTCGTGCGGGCTCGGTCTCCCGTCGCCTGCGTTGAAGGCGTCGAGCACGGTCTCGAGCGCGACGCGCGGGTCGTCGGTCAGCGTCAAGAGCGCCAGATCCTTCCCCGAGACCATCCCGTCGGCGAGCGCGCTCCGGCGCACCCACTCGAGCAGCGGAGACCAGTACGCCTCGCCCATCAGCACGACCGGGAAGTGGAGAACCTTGCCGGTCTGGATCAGCGTCAGTGACTCGAACAGCTCGTCGGCCGTGCCGAAGCCGCCGGGGAAGACACAGAAGCCCTCGGCCGCCTTCACGAACATCGTCTTGCGGGCGTAGAAGTGGTCGAAGATCAGCCCGAGGTCGATGTAGTCGTTCATCGCCTGCTCGTGGGGCAGCTCGATCCCGAAGCCGACCGAGAGCCCGCCGCCCTCCCGGCAGCCGCGGTTCGCCGCCTCCATCACGCCCGGCCCTCCGCCGGTGACGACGGCCCAGCCCGCCTCGGCGAAGAGCCGCGCCGTCGCGCGCGCGACCTCGTACGGCCGCGATCCCTCCGGCGTGCGCGCCGACCCGAAGCAGGAGACCGCGGGACGGTCGATCTTCTCGACCTCCTCGAAACCCGAGAGAAACTCCTCGCCGATCGACTTCGACTTCGCCCGCAGGTACTCGGAGGGGTGGTGCGTCTGGAGGAGATCGCGATCCTGCATTCGCGGGACTAGAGCATCCCACTGTGGCGCGTCGCCAGCATTCCGCCGACGAGCGCGGCGGCGAGCAGGACATAGAGCGTTCCGACCAGGACGGCGTGCTCGCGGTCGGGCGGGAGAGCCTCGACCGGCACGCCGTTCTCGAATCGGATCTGCGGCCGCTGCCAGGTGTCGGTCACGGCGCGCCACACGGTGCCGCCGTCGAGGAAGCCGATCGGCAGCAGGTTGAAGGCGTTGAGCAGGAAGCCGAGGTTGGCGAGCACGACGAGCCAGGCCGTGTTCTGAGCCGAGCCGTACGCCCATACCGCGGCGGCGGCGAGACCGCCGGCGAAGGGGCCGGCCAGCGAGACGAGCGCGCTCCGCCACGGCGGTGTGTTCGCGTGGCGCACGGTGACGTAGGCGCCGAAGAACGGGATGAAGGTGGGCAGCGTGACGGGCAGCCCCTGACGCTTCGCTTCGGCGACGTGGCCGAGTTCGTGCACGAGGATCAACAGCACGAAGCCGAGCCCGAACTGCCAGCTCCCGAACCAGGCGGAGTACGCCGCGAACGAGACGAAGAAGAAGAAGAACTTCGCGAAGCCGCCGGCCACGGCGGCGACGCCGATGAGCCGCTCGAAGATGCCGCGTCGCTGTTGTTCTGCCTGCGTGCTCATGATCCCCGCCCTATCCATTCCTCGCCGCCCGCGTAGACCTCTTTCTTCCAGAGCGGAATCGTCGTCTTGAGCGTCTCGATTGCCTCGCGGCAGGCGTCGAGCGCGGCCGCGCGATGCGGGGCGGAGGCGGCGATCGCGACGCTCGCCTCGCCGATCTCCACGCGGCCGAGCCGGTGATGGATGGCGATCGCGCAGAGGTCGTGGCGCTCGGTCAGTTCGGCTCCGAGGCCCGTGAGCATCGGCTCGGCCATCTCCTCGTAGGCCTGGTACTCGAGGTGGGCCACGTCGCGGCCGCGCGAGCGTTGGCGGACTGTGCCGACGAAGCTTGCGAGCGCTCCGGCTTCGGGATCCTCTACTTCGCGGAGTACGGCCGCAATGTCGAGCGGCCCTTCGACGAGCCGGAAAGAGCCGCCGCTGACAGGCGGGATGAGTGCGACCTCGTCACCGTCTGCAAGCTCGTGCCGGCGCTCGACGTACTCGCGGTTCACGGCGTAGAGCAGACCGGGAGGCTCCTCCTCGCCGAGCCCGAGCTTCGGCCACACGTCCTCGACGCGGACGACATCCTCGAGCTCGAGCCGAGCGTGTCCCGCTCGTTCTCGCAAGCCGGCGAAGAGGCGGACGGTGACCCGCATCCCAGGATCTTGCCTGCGGCCCTCAGGTACCGAGGTAGTGCTCGAGCAGCGCGCCGGGCTCAGGGCGGAGGTCGGGACGAAGCCGGTAGGTGTCGTCGCCTTCCTGGATCAGCACGAAGCCGGCCTGGCGGAGGATCGCGAGGTGGTGGTGGGTCGTCGACTTGGCGAGCCCGACCTCCTGAGTCGCCTCCGCGAGCGACAACGGTCCCTGCTGGAGACGCTTCAACAGCTTCAGGCGGCTCTCGTCGCCGAGTGCCTTGTAGATGCGGACGAGCTCGGCCGGGTCGTCGGGCGCCGTCCGCTCGCGGTCGACCGTGATCGGATAGCAGAAGATCTTCACGCGCTTGTACTCGCTCATGTAGACCCACGGCCGCGCGGAAAAGGCGGCGAAGAGCACGACGCGGTCGACGTCCGGTCCGGGCAGCCACTGGATCCCGGGTGCGAGCCGCTCGACCACTTGCTCCGGCGGCACCGAGCGGACCAGCTCGCGCTTTGCCTCCGCATCCCGCTCGGCGAGCGCGACGAAGTCGGGCGCCATCTGCGGCAAGACGTGCTCGTGCCAGCCCGAGAGAAGCTCGAGCAGCGCGCGCTTTCCGTCGGCGGGGTCGGCGACGAGCAGTCGCTCGACTTTCGCGCACATCTCGGCGTCGTCGTATTCGGAGCACGCCTTCACGATCTCGTCGATCGCACCGGCGTCTCCTTCGGCGGCGCGCCGCATCGTCTCGGGCTCGGTCATCTGGTGGCCGCGGAGGTAGTAGCCGAGCAGGTGCAGCCGGATCTCGACCGGGTCGGTGGCAGCAACGTGGTCGAGGAACGCCGCGGCCGTGCGCGGCTTGGGCGTCGTGTAGACGAGGCCGAGGAGATGCGCGGCGGTTTTCGACGGCAGGAGCTCGGCGGCTGCGGTGAGCAGCTCGGGCGGCGCGGACGCCCTGAGCTCTTCGATCCGGGCGGACCCGAGGTCGTAGGTATCGCGTTCGTCCTCGACGAGCAGCGTGGCGATGCTGAGCAGCAGCTCGGACGCCTCGGAGGCGTCGATCTCGACCGTGAGAGCTCGTCCGGAGCGCGACACGTCGACGACTCTCGGCTGCTGAGGAGCTCGTGGCTGCTGGATCTTTTCGATTGTCATCGAACTGTAACCGCGATAGTAGCGCGATATTCGCAATTAGGCTTGCGGAGAACAAGGTGCGTTCGATAATCTTCGAACAGCTGAGATTCTTCGAACGCAAGGAGCCCGCACATGCTGCCTCAGTCGCTTGACCTACTCGACCTCTTCTCGACGGATCATCGCCGGCGCGAGGCCGTCGCCGCGGCGGAGCGCCTGCGGGGCCCGGGCGTCGTCCGCACGCGAGCCGCGTCGCTGTTGCGCGGGCTCGCCGACCACCTCTCGCCTTTGCCCGCCCCTCCGCGGGCAGCGAGCGTGCCGACCGCACCGAGCGTGCGGCCGGCACGCTCGCGGTGCCACCCCGCCACGTAGCCCCGTACGATCCCCTGCGTGGCAGGGGATCGGCGTACCGAGTCGGGCATCGAGATCAAGCCCGTCTACACGGGTGCCGACGCGCCGCGTGAGCTCGAGCCGCCGGGCGAGTACCCCTTCACCCGCGGGCCATATCCGGACATGTACCGGGGGCGGCCGTGGACGATTAGGCAGTACGCCGGCTTCGCGTCGGCGGAGGAGTCGAACGCGCGTTACCGGTATCTCCTCGATCGCGGCCAGACCGGCCTCTCGATCGCGTTCGACCTACCGACGCAGCTCGGCTACGACTCCGACGACGCGCGGGCCCTCGGAGAGGTCGGCCGCACGGGAGTCGCGATCGACTCGATCGCGGACATGGAGATCCTGCTCGCCGGGATCCCGCTCGGCGAGGTCTCGACCTCGATGACGATCAACGCGCCGGCGTCGCTGCTCCTCTTGCTCTACGAGCTCGTCGCCGAAGAGCAGGGCGTGCCGCCCGACGCGCTCCGCGGCACCGTCCAGAACGACATCCTCAAGGAGTACATCGCGCGCGGGAACTACATCTTCCCGCCACGCCCGTCGATGCGGCTGACCACCGATCTGTTCGCCTACTGCGCCGAGCGGATTCCCCGCTGGAACACGATCTCGATCAGCGGCTACCACATCCGCGAGGCGGGTTCGACTGCGGTGCAGGAGCTCGCCTTCACGCTCGCGAACGGCATCGCCTACTGCGACGCGGCCGTCGAGGCAGGGCTCTCGCCGGACGAATTCGGCGCGCGTCTCTCCTTCTTCTTCAACGCGCACAACGACTTCTTCCAGGAGGCTGCGAAGTTCCGCGCTGCGCGCCGGCTGTGGGCGGGGATCATGTGCGAACGCTTCGGCGCGACGAATTCGCGCGCGCTCGCCCTGCGTTTCCATGCGCAGACGGGCGGCTCGACCCTGACGGCGCAGCAGCCCTAGAACAACATCGTCCGCGTCGCGATCCAGGCCCTGTCGGCCGTGGCCGGTGGTGCGCAGAGCCTCCACACGAACTCGTTCGACGAGGCGCTTGCACTGCCGACCGAGCACGCGGCGAAGATCGCATTGCGGACGCAACAGGTCATCGCCGCCGAGGCCGGCACGATCGAGACGGCCGATCCGCTCGGCGGCTCGTACTACGTCGAGGCGCTGACCGACGAGCTCGAAGCGCGCGCCCG
>DASXKE010000170.1:0-22184 GCA_036496985.1 Gaiellaceae bacterium
GTCCTGCGTCCGCCGGCCCGGGATGCGGAAGCCGACGAGCACGCCGACGGCCGGGGCGATCGCGCACGCCGCAAACGCAGCCGTGTAACCCGATGCCGACGGGTAGCCGCCGTGCTCGATCGAGCCGGCGAGGATCGAAGCGACGACCGCGCCGCCGAACGCGCCGCCAACCGTTCTCGTCACGGTGTTCATTCCCGTCGCGATGCCCGTCTCGGCGGGACCGACGTTCTCGATGATCAGGTTCACCATCGCAGCGAACGCGAGACCGATCCCCGTTCCGAGCAGGAATGCGGCCACGTAGATCTGCCAGCTCTCGTCCCGGAACGCGGCGAGAAGCGCATAGGCGCAGCTGGCGACGAGCGCGCCCGCGAGCAGCGGCGGCTTCGATCCGAAGCGCTTCTCCAGGCGCCCGGTCGCGGCTCCGAAGACGAGCATCGCCATGGTCGCGGGGAGGAGGAAGAGGCCGGCCTCGGTGACGGACGCGCCGAAGCCGTAGCCGACGCGCGTCGGCGTCTCGACGTAGTTGGGGATGAGGATGAACGACGAGTACATGCCGAAGCCCAGCAGGGCGGCGACGGTGTTCGTCGTCCAGACGCCCCGGATCCGCATCATCCGCATGTCCACGAGCGGCTGCGGCGACCGGCTCTCGTTCCAGACCCAGATGGGGAGGACGACGGCGCCGATCGCAAGCAGGACGAGGGTCTTGGGCGAGCCCCAGCCCCAGACCGGCGCCTCGCTCACCGCGACGAGGAGAGCCGCGAGGCCGATCGACATCAGCACCGCTCCCGTCCAGTTCACGGTTCCCTTGCTGCGCACCGGCGACTCGGGAACGAAGAAGTGAATCGCGACCGTCGCCGGGACGAGTAGGACGAGCGGCAGCCAGAAGAGGTAGTGGTAGTCGAGGTGGTCGATGATCGGTCCCGCGAGGACGATGCCGGCTCCGCCGCCGACGCCGAGCAGCGCCGACATCAGCCCGATTCCGCTCGCGATGCGCTCGCGCGGGAACTCGTCTCGGATGATCCCGAAGGCGAGCGGAAAGAGGCCGCCCGCCGCGCCCTGGATGATCCGGCCGATCAGCATCACGGTCAGCGTCGTGGCGAGAGCCGAGGTCACCGTCCCGACGCAGAGCAGCACGAGCACGCCGACGAGCAGCCGCTCCTTGCCGTGGATGTCGCCGAGCCGGCCGATCAGCGGTGTCGCGATCGACGCGCTGAGCAGATACGCGGTCAACACCCAACTGGCGGAGTTAACCGAGGTGTGAAATGCGTTCTGAAGGTCAGGCAGCGCCGGCGCGACGAGCGACTGCAGCAGCGCATACGCGATGCCGGCGGTTGCGAGCAGCGCGAAGGTCACGTTGTAGTGCTGCCGCCCCCCGCTCACGCTTCTCATCTAGCACGTGACGGCGCTAGACCGCCACGAGGAAGTGTTCGCAACAACCGTCGCCTCGCCGCTCGATTCGTGCGAGGCTGTCACCAGTTCGACACACGGCAAGCGAAGAAGAAAAGGGGGAATCAATGCATCTTCGTCTGTTCGGTCTCATCGCGCTGGCGTGCGCGTGTACCGGTGCCATCGTCGCTTTCGCTCTTCCGGCGGCCGCCTCCGGACACAGTGCGGCTCACCCGGCTCACCCGGGTCATCCGGCGCCGATGCCGGGCCACAATCCGGGCTTTCCGCATCTGGATCACATCTTCGTGATCATGATGGAGAACACGTCGTATTCGGATCTCCTCGACCCGTCCAACACCAATACGACCTTCATCCGAAGCATCGCGAACACGTACGGGCTCGAGACGAACTACTCGGGCGTCACGCACGTGAGCCTTCCGAACTACATCGCCGCCACGAGCGGCTCGAACTGGGGTTCCAACAGCGACGACGTTGCGCAGGCGCCGCTGTTCGACCACACCAACATCGTCGACCAGTTCGAGCAGCGTCACGTGAGCTGGAAGGCGTACATGGAGGATCTGCCCTCTCCGGGTGACACGGTCGCCCAGACCGCGGACGGCCTCTACGTGCGCAAGCACGATCCGTTCCTGATGTATCCGGACATCTACAACGACCCGTCTCGGGCGAACAACGTCGTCCCGTTGACGCAGCTCGATACGGATCTCTCGACCAACAAGGTGCCGCAGTTCGTGTGGATCACACCGAACCAATGCAACAACATGCACGGTGGCACTCCGTCCTGCCCCTACCCGAACTCGCCGACCGACGCCAACCAGGTCGCGCTCTACCGCGACGGCGACGCGTTCGTGAAGACGTGGGTGACCGCGATCATGCACTCGAAGGCATGGACGGGGCACTCGGCCATCTTCGTGACCTGGGACGAGAGCAGCTTCGCAGACGACGCTCCGTTCGGGCCTAACGACACCAGTGGCTGCTGCGACGCGCCGCGGCTTCCCGCCACGCCTCCGAATCCCTCGAACGGCGGCGGCGGCGATCTCGCCGGCGGCAGTGTTTACGGCGGCGGCCACGTTCCGATGATCGTCATCACCCGGAACGGGCCTCACGGCTCGACCGACGCCGCGGCGACCAACCACTACTCGCTGCTCCAGACGATCGAGCAGAACTGGAACCTCCCGTTTCTCGGGAACGCGAGCGACACCCTGCAGGTCCACTCGCTCGCACCGCTCCTCAAGGATCACTAACGGCGAACACAGGGCCCGGTGCGATCTCCGTAGGGTGGTCGCGCCGGGCCTGCCAGGGCGGGCGGCTCGAGCTCCCGAGCGCTGCTTCACGTCATCCGCCCTTGAATCCGGCGGCCGAGGCTGCGCGTACTTCGCCACAAGGACCCGATGAATCGAGCCGTCGACAATCGTGTTGCGCGGGCCTTCTGGCTGAGCGCCCCCGGCCGCGGAGAGATCCGCCCGGTCGGGCTGCCCGAGCCCGGGCCGGGAGACGTCGTCGTGCGCACGCTCCGCTCGGCGATCAGTCGCGGCACCGAGACGCTCGTCTTCCGCGGCGCCGTGCCGCCGGCGGAGCATCAGCGGATGCGGGCGCCGTTTCAGGAGGGTGACTTTCCGGGGCCGCTCAAGTACGGCTACCTCAACGTCGGCGCGGTCGAGGAAGGGCCGGCCGAGCTGCGTGGGCGGACCGTGTTCTGCCTCTATCCGCACCAGACCGCGTACGTGGTGCCTGCGGGCGCGGTCTCCGTCGTTCCGGAGGATGTGCCCGCTTCGCGTGCCGTGCTCGCGGGAACGGTCGAGACCGCGGTCAACGCGCTGTGGGACGCCGGCCCGCTCGTCGGTGATCGCGTCGCGGTGGTGGGCGCCGGGATGGTCGGCTGCTGCGTCGCTCGGCTGCTGCAGCGGTTCCCGGCCTCGCGCGTGACGCTCGTCGACGTCGATCCAGCGCGCGCGGATGTCGCCGCGGCGCTCGGCGTCGACTTCGCCCTTCCGGAGGGCGCGCCCAGCGGCCTCGACCTCGTCGTGCACACGAGCGCCACGTCGGCCGGGCTCCAGCGCTCGCTCGAGCTGCTCGCGCCGGAGGGGACGGTTCTCGACCTCAGCTGGTACGGCGACACGGAGGTACGGCTATCGCTCGGAGGCGCGTTCCACGCCGGCCGGCTCGGCATCCGCTCGAGCCAGGTCGGAACGGTTTCCCCGGCTCGTGCCTCCCGCCGCACGACCGCCGACCGTCTCGCACTCGCGCTCGAGCTGCTGCGGGATCCCGCATTCGACGGCTTGCTCACCGGCGAGTCGCCGTTCGACGAGTTGCCCGACGTGATGGCGCGCCTGGCCGAGGGGAGCCTGCCGGCGCTCTGCCACTCGATCGCGTACGGGGACAGTTAGCCGTGTTCAGCGTCACCGTCCGCGATCACGTGATGATCGCCCATAGCCTGCGCGGCGAAGGCTTCGGGCCTGCGCAGCGGCTCCACGGCGCGACCTACGTCGTCGACGCCACGTTCCGGCGGGCCGAGCTCGATGCCGCCGGCGTCGTGATCGACATCGGCCGGGCGAGCGAGGAGCTCCACGCCGTGCTGGCCGAGCTCAACTACCGCAATCTCGACGACGAGCCGAGCCTGGCCGGCCTGAACACGACCACGGAGGAGCTGGCCAGGGTCGTCGCCGATCGCCTGGCCGAGCGTCTCGGCGACGCCGTACCGGAGCTCGACGGGCTCGTGGTCACGCTGCACGAATCGCACGTTGCCTCCGCGTCCTACGAGCGGGAGCTCTGATGGACGTCCACTTCGTCGTCCCCGCAGGCATCGACGATCCGGCGCGGCCGAGCGGCGGGAACGCCTACGACCGACGCGTTGCGCGCGGGCTCGCCGCAGCGGGTTGGGACGTGCAGATGCACGAGGTCGCCGGCTCGTGGCCGTCGCCCGACGCGCGCGCGCTCGACGCCCTCGCAGCCACCGTGCACGCGATCCCCGACGGTGCTCTCGTCCTGCTGGACGGGCTCGTCGCGTCGCCGGCTCCCGAGGTCCTCGTTCCGCTGGCGGCTCGGCTGCGGCTCGTCGCGCTCGTCCACATGCCGCTCGGGAACGAGCGGGAGGGGGCGGTGCTCTCGGCTGCCGCGTCGGTCGTGACGACGAGCGCGTGGACCCGGCGCGTGCTGCTCGATCTCCACTCGCTGCCGGCCGACCGCGTTCACGTCGCCGAGCCGGGTGTCGATCGCGCCGAGCTCGCCCCCGGGACGGCGGCGGCGGGCGCGCTGCTCTCGGTCGCGGCGGTGATTCCCGGCAAAGGGCATGACGTGCTCGTCGACGCCCTCGCCCCGCTGGCGAGCCTTCCGTGGGACTGTCACTGCGTCGGGAGCCTGGAACGCGACCCCGACTTCGTGGACCTGGTGCGCCGGCGCGCCGTCGGCGGCGGAGTGGAGCGGCGCGTGCGCTTCTCGGGCCCGCAGACAGGAGCCGACCTCGACCGCAGCTACGCGACGGCGGATCTGCTCGTGCTTCCCTCGCGCGGCGAGTCGTACGGGATGGTTGTGGCCGAGGCACTCGCGCGCGGACTACCGGTCGTTGCGGCCCAGGTGGGCGGCATTCCCGAGGCTCTCGGGCGCGGTGCCGGCGGCGTGCGGCCGGGTCTGCTCGTTCCGCCCGACGATCCGGTCGCGCTTCGTGACGCGTTGCGAGCCTGGCTCGAGGATGGCGAGCTCCGGCGGCGGCTGCGCCGCGCGGCCCGAGAGCGGCGCGATTCGCTTGGCGACTGGTCCACGACGACCTCCGCGGTGGCGGACGCTCTAGCGAGGGCTGCGTGACGACCGTCGAGGCGATCCGCGTCAGCCCAGACTGGCTCGACCTACGCGAGCCCGCAGACGCTGCGGCCCGTTCGCGCGAGCTCGTGCGCGAGCTTCGCGGCCGGCTGCCCGACCGCCGACCGCTGGTCGTCCACGACCTCGCCTGCGGCAGCGGGTCGATGGGCAGATGGCTCACTCCGCTGCTGCCCGGGCCGCAGCGCTGGGTCCTGCACGACCGCGACCCGGACCTGCTGTCGCTCGCCGCGGCCGGAGTTCCGAGCGCGGTCGATCCTCGCCTGGGCGACATCACCAAGCTCGGCCGAGAAGATCTCGCGGACGCCGACCTCATCACTGCCTCCGCACTGCTCGACCTGCTCACAGAGGACGAGCTGACCGCGGTGATCGCCGCGTGCGCAGGAGCCGGCTGTCCGCTCCTCTTCACGCTCTCCGTCACCGGCCGCGTCCAACTGCTCCCGGCGGATCCGCTCGACGCGCGCGTCGCGGCCTCCTTCGACGACCACCAGCGCCGCGTGACGTCCCGCGGTCGGCTCCTCGGCCCGGACGCCGTCGCCGCCGCCGTCGAGTCATTCCGCGCTCGGGGCGCTGAGGTCGTCGTCAAGCCGAGCCCGTGGCGGCTCGGCGCGGACGAATCCGCGCTGGCCGCCGAGTGGTTCGCCGGCTGGCTCGGAGCCGCATGCGAGCAGGACCCGGACCTGGACGCAGGGCTCTATCGCCGGCGCCGGCTGAGAGAGGCCGAAGCCGGCTGCCTCGCCGTCACCGTCGGTCACGCCGACCTCCTGGTGCTGCCGTGAGAAGTCTTCGTCGCTGGATCGGCCCTGCCGTCTCGCTCGCGATCCTCGCGATCGTCGTCTGGCGTCTCGGCACCGGGCCGTTCGTGGACGGGGTCAAGGGCATCGACGCCGGCGCGCTGCTCGCCGCCGCAGGAATCTTCTTCCTCACCACCGTGTGCGCCGCCTGGCGCTGGGCGATCGTTTCTCGCGGGCTCGGCGCCCGTCTCTCGTTCCCGAAGGCGGTCGCCGCCTACTACCGGGCCGTGTTTCTGAACCTGCTGCTCCCCGCCGGCATCGCGGGTGACGTCCATCGCGGCGTCACCCATGGCCGCGAGGTCGAAGACGTAGGACGCGGATTGAGGGCCGTCTGGTGGGAGCGCGCTGCCGGTCAGGTGGTGCAGGTCGTGCTCGCGGTCGCGGTGCTCCTCGTGTTGCCGTCGCCCGTGCGCTCGTCGATGCCCTTCGTCGCTGCCGGCCTGGTCGTCGGCGTGCTCGCGATCGTGGTTCTCGGCCGGATGAGACGGGGAGGCGGCAGCTCCCGCTGGGCGCGAGTCCGCAGCACGGCCGCATCCGACGTCCGCAACGGAGTGTTGCGGCGGAACACGCTGCCGGCCGTCTTGCTCGCCTCGGTTCTCGTGTTCGTCGGCCATGCCGCCACGTTCGTCGTCGCCGCACGGACGACGGGCGTAGATGCGCCACTCTCCCGTCTCGTCCCGCTGGCGGTGCTCGCGTTGCTCGCCGTGGTCCTGCCGAGCATCGCCGGCTGGGGGCCGCGCGAAGGAGCGACGGCGTGGGTGTTCGCCGCCGCGGGTCTCGGCGCTGACAAGGGCGCCGCGACCGCGGTCGCCTACGGTGTCCTCGTGCTGGCCGCCAGCCTGCCCGGGGCGATCGTGCTCCTCGTGGGCTGGCTTCCTCGTCGCGGTCGGGCGAGCACCCGGTCGCGCAGGCGCTTCGTGTTCGGGCCGGAAGGAGCCGCGGATGCGTGAGCGTCCCTACACGCTGCTCTCCTGCTGTGTCTCGATCGACGGCTACATCGGCGACGCGGCGTCGCGCCTGCTGCTGTCGAACGACGCCGACTTCGACCGGGTCGACGCCGTGCGCGCCTCGTGCGACGCCATCCTGGTCGGAGCCGAGACGGTGCGCGTCGACAACCCCCGGCTCCTCGTGCGCTCGGACGCCCGTCGCGAGGACCGAGCCGCCCGCGGACTTCCGGAGTCGCCGATCAAAGTGACCGTGACGCGGCGTGCCGAGCTCGACGCGCGCGCCGACTTCTTCAAGGCCGGAGACGCCGAGAAAATCGTTTACTGCGCGAGCCCGGGAGCGGCGGACGCACGCGACCGGCTCGGCCCCGTCGCGACCGTCGTCGACGCCGGCGACAGCATCGAGATGCGCACGCTCAGCAGCGACCTGGCGCAGCGCGGTGTCGAGCGTCTGATGGTCGAGGGCGGCGGCACCGTCCACACGCAGTTCCTCACGGACGACATCGTCGACGAGCTGCAACTGACGATTGCGCCGGTCTTCGTCGGCGATTCGGGCGCGACCCGGTTCGTACGCGACGGTGTGTTCCCGTGGAATCCGGCGCGGCGCGCGGAGCTCGTGGACGTGCAGAAGCTCGGCGACGTCGTTCTGCTGCGCTACGCCCTCTCGTCGAGGTTCGAGGACGACGGATGCTGACGCGGCCTCCGCAGGCGACGATCCGCACCCAGGTCGAGCTCCCGTTGCGGTTCGCGGACGGGTACACGACCGACGCGCGAGTCTTCAGCTTCGACGGGCTGGTCGACGGCCGTGAGCATCTCGCCTTCGCGCTCGGCAACCGCACGTCCCCTCACTCGGCCGACGACCGCCGCGTCCCGCTGGTCCGTCCGCACAGCGAGTGCCTCACGGGCGACACGTTCGGTAGCCGGCGGTGTGACTGTGGGCCGCAGCTGCGCGAAGCCGTCGAGCGGATCGCCGACGCTGGTGGCTATCTCCTCTACCTGCGGCAGGAGGGTCGCGGCATCGGTCTCTACTCGAAGCTCGAGGCGTACGCGCTGCAGGACGACGGAATCGACACTTACGACGCGAACCTCGCGCTCGGCCACGACGAGGACGAGCGCAGCTACGTCGCCGCAGCGCAGATGCTCGGGGCGCTCGGCGTCTCCCAGGTGGTCCTCCTCAGCAACAACCCCGACAAGGCGCGGCAGCTGAGCTCGTGCGGCGTGACCGTGGTCGAGCAGGTCCCGACCGGCGTGCATCTCTCCGACGCGAACTACCGCTATCTCGAAACGAAAGCGCGCCGCGGCCGCCACACCCTCGAGCTCCCGAAAGCCGAATCCGACGCGGCCGCTCTGCCGTAGGAACGCGGGATGATCAGATCCGAGAGCCGCATCGCGATCGACGGCAGCGTCCCCGAGGTCTGGGCGTATCTCTCGAACGTCGGACGCTGGCCCGAGTGGGCCCCGACCGTCGAGAAGGGCTGGGTCGCCGGAGGCGCTCCGCTGCAGCCGGGTGCGCGAGTGGAGCAGCGCGCGAAGCTGCCGTTCGGCCTCACGCGCTTCCGTGCCCAGGATGTGACCATGGTCGAGGAGCCCAGCCGGATGGCGTTCGCGGGACCGCTGGGGACGTCCAGGGCACGATGGGGGATGGAGCTCGAGCCGCTGAACGGTCAGCAGACCGACGCGATGATGTGGGTCGAGGTCGATCTCAAGAACGTGATGCGCGTGATTCCCGGCGGCGTGCTCAACGACCGGATCCGGCGTGTGATGGATGTCGAGATGGTGGCGATCAAGGCTGCGGTCGAGTCCGACGCGAGGGCACGATGAGTCACGCCGAGACCACGCACGAGCGCCTGATCGCGACCTACCGCAAGAAGGCGAAGCACTACAACGTCACCTCCCGGCTCTACCCGGTCCCCGGTTACCCGCAGCAGATGCAGCGCCGCCGCGCGATCGAGGCGCTCGGGCTCGGATCGGGGGACACCGTGGTCGACGTCGCGTGCGGCACGGGTCAGAACTTTCCGTTTCTGGAGCAGGCGATCGGCCCCGGAGGCCGGATCGTCGGCGTCGATCTGACCGACGCAATGCTCGCCGAGGCTCAGGATCGGATCGACGCCAACGGCTGGAGCAACGTCAGCCTCACGCAGTCCGACGCGGCTGCGTTCGAGTTCCCGACCGAGGTCGACGCGATTCTCTCCACCTACGCCCTGACCCAGGTGACCGGCTGCGCCGACCTGATCGCGCACGGCGCCGCGGCTCTGCGGTCCGGCGGGCGCTGGGTCGTGCTCGACCTCAAGCTTCCCGACCACGCGCCTCGGCGGCTGGCGCGGCTCGGGATCTCGCCAGAGTGGATCGCGCGCAAGCCGTGGGAGGAGATCCGCGCCGCCATGGAGGCCGAGCTGGTCGACCTCTCCTGGGACGAACTGTTCTTCGGGACAGCGTTCCTGGCGGCCGGCTCTAGTGGTCGAACGCCCTGAAGAAACGGTTCCGGAAGGCGCTCATGAGCCAGTGTGGCGCCGTCGGAGACGGGAGCATTCCCTTCGTCCAGCCCCAGCTCGAGATTCTGCTCAGCACCTTCGGGTCGTGGGCGATGATCGTCATCGGCACCTCGTGATTCGCCCGTGAGACGACCCTCGAGGGTTGTTCGTCTCCGAGCACCATGAGCACGGTGTTCTTGGTGCCGTAGCGTTCGACGAACGAATAGAGCGTGCGTAGGGAGTACTGAATCGACTTCGCGAACCCCTGCTGGGTGTCGGCCAGGCCGGTTCGGTCGATCGGGAGGCGGTTGAAGATCGAGCCGTCACCGAGCCGGTTCCAGGAGACGAGCGGAGGAATCCGCGCCCACGGCTCGTGGCTGGACGTCGTGTCGATCTCGGCGAAGATTGGTCGGCGGTTCCGCTTGGCGAGCTCGCGCTCCTGTAGCGCCTGGTACGCGTACTGGTCGGGCATGGCCGAAAAGCCGAATTGCGGGCCGCGGTACCCGAGGTTCTCGCGGTCCCAGATCTGCTCGAAGCGGTAGAAGGACTTCCCGTCCGGCCAGGAGCCGTGGGTCGAGGGTATGTCGGCGACCGTCGTCCACCCGCCGCCGCGGAACGCGACGGGCAGCGTCAGCCGGTTGCTCTTGACCAGCTGGGAGTAGCGACCGGGGCTGTTGACCCAGGTTCCCGACTCCAGCGTGGCGTGCGAGAGCGCGCTGCCTCCGCCGAACGTCGACGATGTGATCCAGCCGCTGCGGGCCGAGAAGCCGTCGGCCTGGAGCTGTCGGGTGCCGGCGTTCACGACCTTGTCGATCGGCGGCGCGAATGACGTCCCCCAGACGGCCAGTTGGCCGTAGCTCTCGACGTACACCAGCAACACGTCCTTGCCCTGCAATCCCCGGAGGAGCCGGCCTGGGGGCGTGCTGTTGTAGGGATCCTTGCGAGCGAGCAAGGCCTTGTACCGGGCCTCGCTGCGGAAGTCGGCCTGTACGGCCTGCACTTCGCCGACTGCCAGATGCGCGGCGCTGGTCGTGGCGATCCCGGCGCCGGAAACCTGCGCGCCGACCACCCAGCAGAGCGCCCACACAGCGGTCAGCGCGCCGATCGTCGGCAGCGAGCGTGCTCGGTTACGGGCCGCGACCTGCGTCAATCGGGCCAGGGCCAGCGCCGGGACGACGAGCGCCGCGAGACCGACCAAGACGGAGGCAGCGATCGCGAGATCGGCATCGCGGCTGCCGAAGATGTCGCGCACCGTCGCGAAGCCGACCGAGAAGTAGCTCCAATCCTCGACCGGGTTGAAGGTGCGATCGAACGCGATGAAGAAGCCGAGGTCGAAGAGCTTGATCAGCGCGAGCATCCCGAGCAAGGGTCCGACCAACCATGGCACGAGGCGCCGAGCGCGGGTCGGCAGGGCGAGGGCCACCGCGACGACGACGAGTCCCTCGAGCGGAATCCGCACGAACGCGCCCGGAGTGAGCAGCCACGGTCGGATCGGGAACACGAGCGTGAACCAAACGATCGCCAGGGCAAGGACCGTGAGCGCCGCGGCCCTGACCGGATGTCGCACCCACGCGGCAGGAGCGCGGGCCGGCGCTTCGTCCCGGTGCCGCCACAGCCACCAGACGTCGCGGCCGAACGACTCGGCGAGCATGACGAGGGCGATCGCCAGCAGAACACGGCTCAACCACAACGGCGGAACGCCGGACGCCGCGACGACGAGCGCAACTCCCTGCGACGCCGTCACCGTTTTGCGCCAGTCGCGCCGCGGCAGCGGAGCCTGCAGCCACGGAAACGCCCAGCCAGCCGCGAGGAAGAGGTAGCGCGCGAGGCCGATCAGCAGCACCCAGGCGCCGGCCGTGGGAGCGACCTCGATGCTGAGCACGAGGATGAGGAACGCGTCGACCTCTCCGTCGAGCTTCGCGCCGAGGGCCGATTGCGACTGCGTGCGCCGCGCGATCCAGCCGTCGGCAAAGTCGAGCGCGAGGGCGATCGAGGCGAGCACTACGAGCGCCGTGGTCGCGACCGGCAGCTCGAAGGACGCGGCGGTGAGAGCGGCGACGCCGACCGCAAGCGTCGCGCGGGTCAGCGTGACCCAGCTGGCCCAGCCGAGGCCGGCCGCCGGATCGCGCCACAGAGCGCGCGCGAGCGCGAGGTTCAGAGCCAGCCCGCTGACGAGGCCGACGAGCCAGCCGGCGCCGCCGATCCCGACCGTTCTCGCCAGCACGGTGAGGATGAGGACCGTGCCCGCCAGTCCGGCCACCGGACCGAGCTGCTTGCCGAGGTCGGGCAGCGGCTTCCGCCCCGCCGACAGCGTTGCGCCGCGCTCGAGCATTCGCAGGACAATACGGTGCCCGCCATGTACCGGTTTGGCGAGGCCATGCGGCGAGCACAGGAGGCGGCGTTCGGCCCCGCGGAGTACGTCGAGCAGCAGAGCTTCGTCAGCGCGTCCGAGATCCGGGCGCTTGCCGGGCAGGCGGGAATCGGCGAGGGCGTCTCGGTGCTCGACCTGTGCTGCGGGATCGCCGGACCCGGCCGCTTTCTGACGCGCGAGCTCGGCTGCAACTACCTCGGAGTGGATGCGAGCGCGAGTGCCGTCGATCTCGCGCGCGAGCGTGCCCGCGGCCCGCGGTGCCGCTTCCTGGTCGCCGAGATTCCGCCGCTGCCCCCCGGCACGTTCGACGTGATCCTGCTGCTCGAGACGATGCTCGCCTTCCGCGACAAGGAGGCGTTGCTCGCGGAGGTCGGGCGAGCGCTCCCCGCCGGCGGACGGTTCGCATTCACGGTCGAGGAGGGGGCGCCGCTGACCGAGACGGAGCGGACGCAGATGCCTGCGGCCGAGACCGTCCGGCTCATCCCCCTCGACGAGCTGCACGAGCTGCTCGCCCGCGCCGGTCTGGTCGTCCAGTGGCAGGAAGAGTGGAGCGAGTCGCATCGCGCCGCGGCCGAGTCGCTGGCCGCCGAGTACGCCGCGGAGGGCTTCGACGAGCTCGTCACCTCGCACCAGCTCTGGAGCGAGTGGCTGGCGACGGGCCGCGTCCGCAAGTTCGCGCTCGTGGCCGAGCTGCCGGTCTCGCGTTCACCGTCTCGGCCGGAAGCGGCATAGCGCAACCAGGCTCCACAACGCTTCCACGATGCCGAAGGGGATTGAGCCGATGGAGAATCCGTACGCGCTCGAGGCCAGGCACGACACCGCGAGGACAAGCGTGAACGCTCTGTGCTTCGCTTCGAGCGCGTACGCGAGCGCCATCGCCGAAACCGCGACGGCGCCGAAGACGATCACCCGAATTGCGTGAACATCGTGTGCAGCGTCGCGACGCCTTCTCCCTGCGAACGCGCTGCCATCACGAGGGCGTCGCCGTCGCGCTCGACCTGCCAGGAGGCCCAGCCGCAGCATTCGTTCTCGACGGTGACGAGCGCGTTCAGCTCGTCCTCGATCGCGGGGTGGTATCTGAAGCGCAGACGGAGCCCGTCCTCTGTCTCTTGCCGGCCGAGGCCGAAGTTCTCGCCGAGTGCGAGCCAGCGCTCCCGCTGGGTCTTCAGATCGCCAACGCCCAGGGTGCAGGCGACCAACTCCGAAAGCTCCATCGATGCGTCTCCTTTACGGGTGGGGTAGAGGCATTGCGATTGTGCGAGTTAAAGTTGGCTTCATGTCAAGTGAGCTGCTCGCCATCGGAGAGGTCGCCCGCCGCAGCGGCAAGGCGGCCTCCGCCATCCGGTTCTACGAGAAGAGCGGCCTGATCGCCGAGCCGGTCCGCGTCAGCGGCCGTCGCCGCTATCCAGCGGAAGTGGTTCGGTCGCTCGCAGTAATCGAGACAGGCCGGCGCGCCGGCCTCACGCTCGAGGAGATTCGCCTTCTACTCCAGTCGAGTCCCCGCGACGCGACGTCGGTCGAGCTACTGCGCGAGGTGGCGGAGAGGCGGCTTCCGCTCCTCGCAGACGCGATCGCGCGCGCGGAGCTCGTTCGTCGCTGGCTCGAGCAGGCGGCGGAATGCCGTTGTCCATCGCTCGAGGAGTGCTCGCTCTTCGACGAGCCGTCAGCTCTTCCGGAGCGCAGCGTGCGTTTCGCATAGCACCGCGACTGCTAGTCGTGGAGCTGGATGCGGCCGTCGACGCCGGTTCCGGCTTCATTCGGCACCCAGCTCGCCTCGACCGTCCGCGTGTCGCCGTTCGGGAGGCGACACGTGCCGCTGAAGCTCTCTCCCTGGACACTCGTGACGCGCCCGCGGCACACGTCGCCGCTGGGGAGGTATTCGAGCTGCAGCGAGGTCGACTGGAGCTGCCCCGGCGCCACCAGCAGGTCGGCGCGGACGAGGAGCTTCTGCGGACTCGGCGCCTGGCCGACGAAGGAGACAATCTGCTTCAGCTGGGTTCCGTTACGGATCACGCTGCCCGTGAGGGTCTCGTCGACGTTCGCAGCGTTCCACACCGGCGGCGCGTGGCGGAGCGGGCCGACGATCAGCAGCGGAAGCGCGACGACGGTCACCGCTCCCGCAGTGGCGACTCGCGTCATAGGCCCACCGAAGAAGCGCCACAACAGCAGCGTGAGGACGGTCGCGACCGACAGCCCGTAGAGGATCGCGAGCCAGGCGGCGCCGCGATCCGTTCCGCCCATCAGTCCGTGCAGCGACGCGAACGTCCAGACGGCGAAGTTGAGGTAGTGCGCGCGCCGCCAGAAGCGATAGGGCAGCCGGCGCCGGTAGTGATTCGTGATCGCGAGCGCGACGAGCAGTTCGGCGGCCGCGATCCCGAGGCCTGTCCAGAGCGGCCGGTAGCTCGCGGTGAACGGAACCAGCAGCTGGGTCAGCGAGAAGGGCAGGAACGAATCGACTGCGATCGCCAGCACGTGGACGCCGATGAGTGAGCCGACGAGGAGCCCGCCGAAGCGGTGAACCTCCTCCACGGAGAAGCGCGGCCACCGCGGGCTCTGGGCCTTCTTCCCCAGAGTCAGCCCCAGTGAGACGACGATGCTGAGCACGACGTACGCCGCGACGCCGGACGCCCGGGCCGCGTACCAGAGCGCCGGGCTCGAGCTCAGGTGCATGGCTGGAGCACCTCCGTCGCTCGTGCCCAGGTGACGTTCTCGACGATCTCGCCGTCGCGGGCGACGAAGCGGCCGGGAATCTCGCGCGCGTCGAGCCAATCAGGCCCGTCGTCGTCGAGGAGAAAGCCCACCTTGGCCGCGACGTCGGCCGCGAGACACGACGCCCCCGACGCCGTCACGAGCTCCCACCGAGTTGCGCTGGCGCGGCCGGTCGCCGTATCGACGAGGTGCGCGCCGCGTGAGGCCGTGCCGCTCGTCGCGAGGCCGCCCTCGAGGATGCGGATCGAGCCGCGGGCCGGCAACGCGACGTCCACCGGTCCGCGCGCGGCGAGATCGCCGCCGACCGAGACGAAGCCGGGAGTGTCGAGCCCGTCAGCCGCTTCGTCGACGGCCAGCGCCTTCACGACGCCGTTCAGATCGAGCGCGAGCCCGGGCGGCCGTGAGAGCAGCCGTCCCGAAACGGCGACCTCCGTCCAGCGCCCGCAGAGTGTCGGGTCGACGAGACCGTCCGTCTCGGCCGCGACGTCGAGCGCGACCTCCAGGGTGTGTGAGAAGAGGCGCGACACGCGGAGCACCCGCGACGGCGAGGCGTTGATGCGCGACAGTTCGGACTCGGGGCGGAAGAGGCTGAACGCTTCTTCCCAGCGCTCGAGGACGCCGGCGGGTGAGGTTCGGAACTCGCCGCGGACCGCGACCTCGCAGCCCATCGCGCGGAACCGGTGCACGAGGTCGGCGCTCATGAGGTCGAGCTGGACACGGGCGGCGCCTGAACAGCCGGCGCGATCTGGCCGCCCTGCGCGACGCTGCGCTTCACCGCTCGCTGGAAGGAGGAGGGAGCGCCGAGGGACTTCGACTTCCCCTTCGCGTGGCCGGGTGCGTGGATCTTCGCGCCGACGAAGGCGACACCGAAGACGACCGCGGTCAGCAACCCGATCGCCCTCTTCGCGCTCCGCGCGCGGGCTCGCGCCAGCGCGATGCGGGAGTGCTCTGCCATGACTGGCGCCAGCGTGCCCGCGAGCGATGAGAAGGGCATGTGACGTTCCTAGGAAGAATCTGAGAACCGCCGCGGCCCGGCTCAGGCCGTTCTCACGGGCAGTTGTTGGACTGTCGAGATGCGGACACGTTCAGCAGTGCTCGTGGTGCTCGCGCTGGCGGCCGTGGCCGCGATCGGCTTGGCCTTCGCTTCCGGGGGCGGAAACAAGAAAGCGGCCGGGCATCCCCCGCCGGCGCAGACGACAAAGAGAAGGCCGCCGGTGCGACCGGCCGCCGTGGAAGCCGGTCTGCTCCCCTGGCAGCTCTCGACGGCACTCAGCCGCGAGGTCGTCGTCCCGTCTGGGACACACGGCCTCGTCGTGCTCGGCGGACTCGACTCGGGCGCGTCGTCGACCTCCGCCGTGGACGTGCTGGATACGCGAAACGGACGACTCTCGCCGCACGGACAGCTTCCCCAGGCGACCCACGACGCAGCGGTGGCGACACTCGGCGGCCGTGTCTTCGTGATCGGCGGTGGTAGCGCGACCGTGTACAGATCGGTCCAGGTCGAGCGAAGCGGGAAGTCGGTTTCCGGCGGCGGCCTCCCGAGCGCGCGCGCCGACGCCGGCGCGGTGACCATCGGCCACACGGCGTACCTGGTCGGCGGCTACGACGGGTCGGCGATGGACGCCGAGATCGTCGCGACGACCGACGGGCGTCACTACCGTCCCGTCGCCGCCCTGAAGACCCCCGTTCGCTATCCGGCGCTCGCTGTCCTCGGCTCCCGGATCTACGTCTTCGGCGGGCTCACGGCCAGCGGCCGTCCGACCCGCGCCGTCCAGCTCGTCGACCCGCAGGCGCGGACGGTCAGTGTCGTCGGGCAGCTGCCCGTCGCCGTCTCGGGAGCGGCCGCGGGTGTTCTCGGCGGCACGATCTATCTGGCGGGTGGTCGCTCGACCAGGGGCGCGACCCAGGCCGTCTACGCGTTCCAGCCGCAGAGATCCTCGTTCCTCCGCGCCGGCTCGCTACGGATCGCCGTGGCCAACGCCGGAACTGCCGTGAGCAAGGATCGGCTCTGGATCGTCGGCGGCGAGACGGTCGACGGCCAGCCGACAGGCAACGTCCAGGTGGTCGTTCCGAACCCCGGCTTCGGCAGGGCCGGAGATCCGGGCGCCGGCTCGCCGTTCTTCGGCGACCGGCTGCTGATCGCCGACCGCGGCAACGACCGGCTGCTGCTGCTCGACGACCAAAACCGTCGTCTCTGGATCTACCCCTCGCGCCGAAGGCCCGCGCCGCACGGCGGCTTCTACTTCCCCGACGACGCCTTCTTCATCCACAGCGGGCACGCGATCATCTCCAATCAGGAGGACAACGACACGCTCGTCGAGATCGCCTACCCGTCGGGGCACATCCTGTGGCAGTACGGACATCCGCGCACGCCGGGGACCGGGCCGGGATATCTCAACACCCCCGACGACACCTATCTCCTGCGCAACGGCGAGATCACCGTGGCGGACGCCCAGAACTGCCGGGTCCTGATCCTCAGCTCCCGCACGAAGCGCGTCCTCCATCAGATCGGCACACCGGGACGCTGCGCACACGACCCACCGGCCGCGCTCGGCTCGCCCAACGGCGACACTCCGCTCGCGAACGGGGACATCCTCGTTTCGGAGATCAACGGCAGCTGGATCGACGAGCTCAGGACCAACGGACGGGTCGTCTGGGCGACCCATCTCGCCATCGGCTACCCCTCGGACCCTCAGCAGCTCGGGCCCGATCGCTACCTCGTCGCGGACTACGAGAGCCCGGGGGGAATCGTCGAGTTCGACCGCCACGGCCGGATCGACTACCGCTACCAACCCACGAGCGGCCCCGGCGCTCTCGACCACCCGTCGCTCGTCGAACGGCTCCCTTCCGGCGTCTTCATGGTCAACGACGACTACAACGACCGCATGGTCGCGATCGACCCGTCGACCAAGGCCCTCGTCTGGCAGTACGGCGTGACCGGACACGCAGGCACCGCTCCCGAGCATCTCAACACGCCCGACGGCTTCGACCTCCTCGCCCCCGGTGGAACGACTCCGACGCACCCTGCGACCGGTTAACTCATCCGACTCTCACCGGCGGAGTGACAATGACTCCGTCATGCGAGTCCTGGTAGTCGAGGACGAGAGGAAGCTGGGCGAGCTCCTCCGCCGTGGCCTCGGCGAGGAGGGCTACGCCGCGGATCTGGCCGACCGCGGTGAGGAGGCGCTCTGGATGGCGCAGGCCGTCCCCTACGACGCGATCGTCCTCGACGTGATGCTGCCCGGAGACGACGGCTTCGAGATCTGCCGGCGGATGCGCGGCAGCGGCGTCTGGGCACCTGTGCTGATGCTCACGGCGCGGGACGCAGTCGACGATCGCGTCAACGGTCTCGACGCCGGCGCGGACGACTACCTCACCAAGCCGTTCGCGTTCGAGGAGCTGCTCGCGCGGCTGCGCGCGTTGACCCGGCGTGCTCCGGTCGAACGGCCGCCCGTGCTCCAGGTCAGCGACCTTCGCCTGGATCCGGCAGCGCACCGGGCCTGGCGCGGCGACCAGGAGCTCGACCTCTCTGCCAAGGAGTTCGCGCTCCTCGAGCTGTTCATGCGGCGTCCGGGCGTGACGCTCAGTCGCACACAGTTGCTCGATGGCGCCTGGGACATCGCCTTCGAAAGCCGCTCGAACGTCGTCGACGTCTACGTCCGCTACCTGCGCGAGAAGATCGACCGTCCGTTCGGACACCACTCGATCGAGACCATTCGCGGGGTGGGCTATCGGCTGCGTGCGGCGCCGTGAGCAGCGTTCCGATCCGGATCCGTCTCACCCTCAGCTTCGGCGTCGCAATGGCCCTCGTGCTCGCTGCGGTCGGGCTTTTCGTCTACAAGCGCGTCGGCAACGAGCTGCTGAGAACGGTCAACTCATCGCTGCTCGCACAGTCTCGAGAGGTGACCCGCAGCGGCAGCGTCGACACTGACGCGGACAGCGGGCGGACGTTTGCGCAGCGGTTCGACTCGCTCGGACAGTTGCGCAAGTCGCAGCCGGGTCGCTTGCGGCCGCTCGTCGGGTCCCGGGTCATCGCGGAGGCGCTCGCCGGCAACCGAGTCTGGCTGGACGAGTCGCTCCCGCACCGGCATGGCGAGTGGCGTGTCCTTGCTCTGCCTGTTGCCGGGCGGAGCGTCGAGGTGCTCGCGCGCTCGCTGGAACCACGAAACGAATCGCTCGATCACCTGCGTCACGAGCTCTTGATCTTCCTTCCCCTCGCGCTGCTTGCCGCCTTGCTGGGCGGATACGCGCTCACGGCGCGGGCTCTCCGGCCGGTCGAGCACCTGCGCCGCCGAGCAGAGGCCGTCAATCCGGGGGAGCCGAGCCGGCTGCCCGTTCCGCCGGCCGGCGACGAGATCTCTCGCCTCGCGCAGACGCTGAACGAGATGCTCGCGCGCCTGCAGGCGGCCGTCGAGCACGAGCGCCGCTTCGTCGCCGACGCCAGCCACGAGCTCCGGACTCCGCTCGCGTTGCTGCGTACGGAGCTCGACCTCGCGCTCCGTCGCCCGCGTTCGCGCGAGGAGCTCGAGAGCGCCCTCCGCTCGGCCGCCGACGAGACGCAGCGCCTCTCCCGGCTCGCCGAGGATCTTCTCCTCATCGCCCGTGCCGACCAGGGGCCGCTGCCGATCCGCACCGAGCTTGTGGCGGCGGAAGATCTGCTCGCCGACGCCGCGACGCGATTCGCGAGCCGCGCGACCTCGCTCGGGCGGGAGGTTCGGGTGATCGAGACCGGGCTGCATGTCGAGGCAGACCCGCTTCGCGTCGGCCAGGCACTCGTGAACCTCGTGGACAACGCGCTCACGCACGGTGCGGGCGCGGTCGAGCTGCGCGCAGAGGAGCGCGGCGCTTTCGTCGAGCTTCACGTCAGCGACGACGGGTCCGGATTTCCTCCCGAGTTCCGAAACCGCGCCTTCGATCGCTTCAGCCGCGCCGACGAGGCCCGCAGCCGCGGCGGTTCCGGCCTGGGGCTCTCGATCGTGGAACTTGTCGCCGGTGCGCACGGTGGCAGCGCGGGTCTCGGCGACCCCGCGTCCGGGGGAGCGGACGTCTGGATCTCGCTTCCTCTCGCGAGCGAGAGATTCCGGCAACCGGAGGCGGCTGTACCGTTCGCCGCGCGTTCGAGGGTCTGATCTCACGGGCTCGGTGGGTTCGGCACGGACCCGAACCGTTGCATCGGGTGCAGGACCCACGGTGGACGTGGCGTCAGGAGAACGAGTCGCATGGGTCGTGCAGCTCAAGACCACGCAAGGCAACAAGGTCGCCGGCGGGTTCAAGACCTGCCTCACGTGAGTGGCGAAGCGGAGGAGGCTTGACTCGGCTAACGTCCGTCGTCGACCGAGGAGGCGTGATGGACGACCCGCAGATCCACGGAACGATCGAGCAGCTCGTTGCCGAGGAGCACGAGCTTTGGCAGCGCGAATCGAGCGGCAATGCGACCGATGACGACCGGCGACGGCTCGAATCCGTGCGCGTCTCGCTCGACCAGTGCTGGGATCTGCTCCGTCAGCGCCGGGCGCGCCGCGACGCAGGTCTCGACCCGGAGCAGGCCGAGCCACGGCCTCCCGAGGTTGTCGAGCGCTACGAGCAGTAGGCGCCCGGCTCCGCCTCAGGCAGCTTTCCCGCCGTCGATCCACTGCTGGAACAGGGCGATTCGGTCGTCGTCCCACGGCCCGTCGCACGGCATCGAGCCGTCGCGGACGCGCTCCAGGATCGCGTCGCTTTCGCGGGCGACGTCGTCGTACGACCACAGGTCGACGAAGAACTTCATCGCGCCGCGGTCCCGGTCACGGAAGAGCGGCTTGATGTCGCGGTCGAAGCTGACGGGCTCGGCGGTGGAGGACATGCGGTCTCCCTTGGTTGCGCGGCGTGCCGGTGAAGGGACACTATGTGCACGTGCCGTCTGTCGACCTGAAGCTCGAGGTCGTGGTCATCCCGGTCTCGGACGTCGACCGGGCGAAGGAGTTCTACGCGCCGCTCGGCTGGCGGCTCGACGCCGACTTCTCGTTCGACAACGGCTTCCGGATCGTCCAGTTCACGCCGCCCGGCTCCGCCTGCTCGATCCAGTTCGGGACGCAGATGACGTCCGCGGCGCCCGGAAGCGCCGAGAACATGTACCTCGTCGTCTCGGACCTCGAGGCCGCGCGCGCCGATTTACGCGACCGCGGCGTCGAGGTCGGCGAGGTCTTTCATGCGGCCGCGCCCGGCACGCAGTTCCTGCGGGACGCTGCCGGCCACGCGAGCGGCCCCGCGCCCGAACACAAGACCTATTCGTCGTACGCGACGTTCGAAGACCCCGACGGGAACCGCTGGCTCCTGCAGGAGATCACCACGCGGCTGCCCGGGCGAGAGTGACCGAGCTGGTAGAACGCGATTACGACCTGACAAGGAGAATCAGATGGCAGCACCGTCACAGCAGGCACATCTCCCGGCCCTCGACCACCACCACCGCGACGAGGCGGGCCGCGAGCTCCAGGCGACGCTCGTCGAGCTGATCGACCTCTCGCTGATCGGCAAGCAACTGCACTGGAACATCTACGGGCGCCCGTTCAAGCCGCTGCACGAGCACCTCGACGAGCTCGTCGACTCGTGGCACGACCTTTCGGACACGGTCGCCGAGCGCGCCGTCGCGCTGGGTGTCTCGCCCGACGGTCGCGCGGCCACCGTGAGCAGCGACAGCGAGATCGGCGCGGTCGAGGCCGGATCACTCGACACCGACGCCGCCCTGCACGTGCTGATCCCGCGGGTGGCCGACGTGACCGAGCGGATACGCGGACGGATGGACCGGCTCGGCGAGCTCGACCTCGCGTCGCAGGATGTGCTGATCGAGGTAGTGCGCGAGCTCGAGAAGCAGCTCTGGATGCTGCGCGTCTCACTCCCCGGCGCCTAGCGGGCGCCGGGCCGCGGCCACCACGAGCGCCAGCAACACGGCGGCCAGCACGAGCGGGGCGAACGGCCGCACGTGAAGCAGGAGCGCCGCTCCTGCGACCGCGCCGAGCAGCATCGCCACCACCGCGAGAACACGGCGCGGCGTGTGCGCGCCGGAACCGCCACCGAGCCGGGAGTCCGACGCGATTCCCGTGAGCGTCAGCGTGAGGACGGTCGTCGTCAGGTCGGCGACAGCGAGCCGGCGGGCGGTCGCGTTCTGGACGCCCATCGCCAGCGCGAGGAGCGCGATCAGTGCGTAGCGGCTGGCCGAGCCGAGGTCCCGGCCCGCGACGGCAGCGACCGCGACGGCGATCGAGCAGAGGGCGAGCTCGACTGTGGCTGCCGCAAAGAGTTGGCGGCGCCGGTCGTCGCCGAGGCGGGATGCGAGGCGGCCGGCCGCGATTCCGCCGGGTAGGAAGCACGCGAGCGCAAGTAGCGACCCCCAGACCGATAGACCCCCGGCGCCGGCGGCCGCGAAGCCGAGGAAGACGACGTTGCCGGTCATGTTGGCGACGAAGACGTGCCCCAGCCGTAGATAGGCGAGAGCGTCGACGACGCCGGTCACGACCGTTAGCGCGATGAGCAGGGGCGGCAGCCCCTCCTCGCTGGTGCTCGCGCGCGGGCTGAGCGTCTCGACGACGCCGCCGGACCACGTGCTCATTCGTCAGCCGTCGCCGTTCGCGATCTGTTCGAGCGCCTGGAAGAGCGCGGCGAGGTCGCGCCGCTCGTATCCGAGCGCCTCGGCCTGCTCGAG
>DASXKE010000171.1:0-3688 GCA_036496985.1 Gaiellaceae bacterium
CGAGCTCGAGGAGCGCACGAGCAGCCTCGAGGAGGAGTTACGCGTCGCGCTCGTCCCGACTGACCCGGCCGACCGCAAGGACGTGATCGTCGAGGTGCGGCAGGGCGTCGGCGGCGACGAGGCCGCGCTCTGGGCCGGCGATGTCTACCGGATGCTCGCGCGCTACGCGGAGCGCCGCGGCTTCAAGGTGGAGGAGCTCGAGGCAAGCCCCAACGACGGGGGCGGCTACAAGGAGGCGACCTTCGCAGTCAAGGGCGACGGCGCCTATTCCGTGTTCAAGTGGGAGGGCGGTACGCACCGCGTGCAGCGCGTTCCCGAGACCGAGAGCCAGGGCCGCATCCACACGTCCACCGCCACGGTCGCCGTGATGCCCGAGGCTGAGGAGGTCGAGGTGCAGATCGACCCCAACGACCTCAAGATCGACGTCTACCGCTCGACAGGCCCCGGTGGTCAGTCCGTCAACACGACCGACTCCGCGGTCCGCATCACGCACCTTCCGACGGGCGTCGTCGTCTCGATGCAGGACGAGAAGTCGCAGCTCCAGAATCGGGAGAAGGCGATGCGCGTCCTGCGTGCCCGCCTCTACGAGCGGGAGCTCGCGCGGATGCGGGCCGAGCTCGACGCGACGCGCAACGCCCAGATCGGCTCGGGCCAGCGGGCCGAGAAGATCCGCACCTACAACTTCCCCGAGAACCGGCTCACCGACCATCGGGTCAAGCTGACGGTGCACCAGCTCGACCGGATCCTTCAGGGCGAGCTCGACAGCTTCACCGAGGCGCTCGAGCAGGACGACCGTCGTCGCGCACTGAGCAGCTGACCAGTGACCGCGCGGGAAGCGCTCGCCGAGGCCGAACGGAGGCTCGCCGCGGCCGGCGTCGAGACGCCCAGGGTCGATGCGGAATGGCTCGTCGCGCATCAGCTCGGGACGACGCGCTCCGGGCTCGCCTCACGCCTCGACGACGAGGTGGACGGCCTCGAGCCGCTGCTCCGCCGTCGGGAGGCCCGGGAGCCGCTCGCCTACGTGCTCGGCGAGTGGGGCTTCCGGCGGTTGACGCTGAAGACCGACGCGCGTGCGCTCGTGCCACGTCCCGAGACCGAGACACTCGTCGAGCGCGTGCTCGCGGTGGCGGCGGGAATCGAACGGCCGCGGATCCTCGACGTCGGTGTCGGCTCGGGTGCGATCGCGCTCGCGCTCAAGGACGAGCGGCCGGATGCCCGCGTCACGGGCGTCGACGTGTCGGCTGCTGCGTTGGAGCTGACGCGCGAGAACGCGAACCGGCTCGGTCTCAACATCGAGCTCCGTCACGCAGACGGGGCGGTCGTCGCGGCCGAAGGCTGGGATGTCGTGGTTGCGAATCCGCCGTACGTCGAGACCCTCGACGACGCGCAGCAGGAGCTCACGTGGGAGCCGGAGATCGCGCTCCTCGGCTCGGGCGAGCACGAGCGCCTCGCTCGCGCTGCGAGAGCGCAGTTCGTCGTCCTCGAGGTCGGCGACGGCCAGGCGCAGGAGGTGGCCGAGATGCTCGAAGGCCTCGGCTGCACCGACGTGGCTGTCTCGGCCGACCTGACGGGCCGCGCTAGGGTCGTCGAGGGAAGGCTGCCGTGATCGAGATCTTCTCCACGTCCGACGGGTTGACGCTCTCCTACGAGCGGCGCGGGAGCGGTCCGCTCCTCGTCTGCCACCCGGGCGGCCCCGGCGGCTCGGCGGCCGAGTTCGAGGACTTCGCCGGGCTCGACGACACGTTCGAGCTCGTGCTCTTCAGCCCGCGAGGCTCGCACGGATCCGATCCCGCCGACGACTACTCGCTCGTCTCCTACGTCGCCGACGTCGAAGCGCTCCGGATTCACCTCGGCGTCGAGCAGCTCAACCTGCTCGGCTTCTCCCACGGCGGCGCGGTCGCGATGGCGTATGTCGCCACCCATCCCTCGCGCGTCCGCCGCCTCGTGCTCGTCGACACGCTCGCGACCTGGGGCGACGAGGCCGAGGCGGCGATGCTCGCGGCGATCGAGCGGCGCCGCGGCGAGCCGTGGTTCGAGGACGCTGTGCAGGCGATCGAGGAGGAGCAGTCGGGCGCGTTCTCGTCGGTCGACGACCTGATCGCGAACCTGCAACGGCAGATCCCGCTCTACTTCCACCGCTGGGAGGGGAACGAGCAGGCCGGCGGCCGGCTCGCCCAGGACTTCGCGCACTCGGAGCCGCTGCACCAGTTCAACACCGGCGAGTTCCCGACCTTCGACCTTCGCCCGGAGCTGCGCACCGTCGAGGCTCCCACGCTCGTGGTGGTGGGCGACGACGATTTCATCTGCGGCCCGGTCTGCGCCGACGCGATCGTCGGCGCGCTATCCGACGCGCGGCTCGTCACGATCCTGAACTCGGGCCACTTCGTCTACGTCGAGCAGCCCGAAGCCTTCCGCACCGCGCTGACCGAGTTCCTGCTGTGAGCGAAGCAGCGGTCGCCACCCTGCGTGCCGGGCGCGCGGTGATCCTCCCGACCGACACGGTCTACGGGCTCTGCGCGCTGCCCGAGCACGAAGACGTCCTCTACGAGCTCAAGGGCCGCGACCGTTCGAAGCCGGTCGCGCTGCTTGCGGCAGACGTCGACGCGCTCGTCGCTTCCGTGCCCGGGCTCGACCGAGCGGCGCTGGAGCGCTATCTGCCCGGGCCGTACACGCTCGTCGTCGGCACCGTCGGCGTCCGCGTGCCCAACCTGCCGCGGGCCGCGGCCGAAACCGTCCGCGCGGTGGGTGTCGTCGCCGCGACGAGCGCCAACCTCTCGGGCGGTCCCGATCCGCGGCGGGTTGAGGATGTTCCGGAGGAGATCCGGGCCGCATGCGGCGCCGTCATCGATGCCGGAGAGCTGCCTGGCGTGCCGTCCACGGTGATCGACATCAGCGGAGCCGAGCCGCGAGTCCTTCGCCAGGGCGCCGGCCCCCTCCCCGAGTAGCATCTCGCCATGGTGACGCAGCAGGCGACCTTCCAGGAGCTGAAGCACGCAGGGCTCGACGAGCTCGACCCCGAGATCGCGCGCCTGCTCGGCGACGAGCTCGAGCGGCAGCGGGGCCAGATCGAGCTGATCGCGTCCGAGAACTTCACGTGGCCGGCCGTCCTCGAGGCCGTCGGATCGGTGGCGACGAACAAGTATGCGGAGGGCTATCCCGGCCGCCGCTACTACGGCGGCTGCGAGGTGATCGACGAGATCGAGCAGCTCGCGATCGACCGCGCGAAGGAGCTCTTCGGAGCCGAGCACGCGAACGTTCAGCCGCACGCCGGAGCGCAGACGAACATGGCCGTCTACGCGGCCGTGATGGAGCCGGGCGACACGCTGATGGCCCTCGCGCTGAACCAGGGGGGCCACCTGACGCACGGCCACAAGGTCAACTTCTCGGGGCGCCTCTACAACGTCGCCCACTACGAGGTCTCGCGCGCGACGATGACCGTCGACTACGACGAGGTGCTCGCGAAGGCCAAGGAGGCGCGGCCGAAGGTGATCGTCTGCGGCGGCTCGGCGTACCCGCGCACGGTTGACACCGAGCGCTTCCGCGGAATCGCGGACGAGGTGGGCGCGCTGCTCCTCTGCGATATGGCGCACTTCGCAGGCCTCGTCGCCGCCGGCCTCCAGCCGAATCCGGTCGAGCACTGCGACTTCGTCACCTCGACGACGCACAAGACGCTCGCCGGCCCGCGCGC
>DASXKE010000172.1:0-22711 GCA_036496985.1 Gaiellaceae bacterium
CCGTGCCGCCGAAGTTTTGCTCGAGCCGCACCCACGACTGGAGCGCCCAGAAGCTGCCGTCGGGAGCCTTGCAGGCCGCGACGACCCAGGCGAGCGCCGGCCCGTCATAGGGAAGGCAGGTGCCCGATCCGCCCTGTCCGAAGCGGATCTTGAACTTGACCTGCGCCCGGGCGGTGCTCGGGGCAAGTGCGTTGATCGCGTCCCAGGCGGTCAGAACCCTCTTGCGGCCGCCGCTGTAGTAGGTCACGTGCGCGCGTCCCTGCTGGTCGATAGTCAGCGACGGCCGCGAGACGCTCCGGCCGATGATCGCGCTGCCGAAAGCGGCCGGCGCGACGACCGCCGCGACGAGCAGCACTGAAAGGAGAAAGAGACTTCGTTGCAGGAGTTTCACGGCCGTGCCCCCAGGTTCATCGGACTGCGGACTTTGTACATCGAAACCGACACTCAGGCAAGACGCGTCGGAGGCCGATACCTACAAGCGCTACGGTTTTTGCGAATCGAATCGCCTCTTCGTTGCGGCCGTCGGGGCACCCCGCCCAGATGAAGCTGCATGCTCCGGACAATCGGCTCGTCGCCGCGCTCCTCCTCCTCGCGGCTCCGCTTGCCGTCGCGGTGTGGGGGCTCGGCAGCTATTCGGCCCAGCGGGAGCGCTCGAACGCCGATACGCGGCTCGTTCGCAGCCTCGACTCCGGCGGCGACCTCGACCGCAGCCTCGTCGCCAACGCTGGTGGCGCTGCGAGCCGGAAGGCGAGCGAGCGACAGGTGCAGCTCACGTTGCTGCGCGGTGGCGGGTCGGTGCTCGCCTGGAGGATGGATCCGAACGGTCGCCTGCATCGGTGGCGTGGCGCGGTTCCCGCCGGCGCCGCAGTCCGCGACGTCGCCGTGCTCTCGAAGGGTCGCGAGGTCGGCGAGGTCGTCGTCTTTCTCCCGCTCGGCCGCGCGCTCGTCGGTGCGCTGACGCACGGTGCCGACCTCGCACCCCACCAGCAGCTCGGGCTCGCTCGGGGAGACGAGCTCGTGGGCGCCGACCGGGTGCGGCGGATCGACGGCGGGGCGCTCTCGGCCGGCGCTACCGACATCCGGACCGGCGGTCTGCGCTACCGGGCCGTGTCCGCGGCTCTCGCGGGCGCACCCGCGACGAAGCTCGTCGCGCTCGAGCCCGGCTCCCTCATCGACTCGAACGCAACCGCTGCCCGCTGGCGCGTCGTGATCCCCGGCTTCATCGTCATCGCGGCGTTGCTGGCGATGGCGTACGCAGTGTCACCGTCCATCGCCCGCAGCCGCGTTGCGAGGCAGGAACGCGAGCAGGCCGAACGCGTGCT
Organism: Gaiellaceae bacterium; assembly: GCA_036496985.1. Classification (GTDB taxonomy): domain Bacteria; phylum Actinomycetota; class Thermoleophilia; order Gaiellales; family Gaiellaceae; genus Palsa-739. The sequence goes on from DASXKE010000172.1 coordinate 1,323, forward strand.
CGCGCGCGTGGGGGACGGCATCTTCCTCCTCGATCGCGACGGTGTGATCCGGCTCTGGAACGCGGCGGCCGAGGCGATCACCGGTTTGCGCGCGGACGCAGTCCGCGATCGCGCGGCGGCCGACACGATCCCCGGCTGGACGGCAATCGCCGCGAGGGTGCCTGTCGCGCGGCGTCCCGGCGACGCCGACGACGCCTCGGGTGGAGAGACCGTGCCGCTCGAAGTGGACGGTCGCGAAGTGTGGCTCTCGATCCTCGGCGTCTCGCTGGCCGGCGGCATCGTCTACGCGTTCCGCGACGTGACCCGTGAGCGGAGGCTCGAGGAGCTCCGAGCGCAGTTCGTGGCCACGATCTCGCACGAGCTGCGGACGCCGCTCGCCTCGCTGCACGGCGCCGCGATGACGTTGCTCGAGCGCGATCTGAGCGGCCAGACGCGGCACGAGCTGCTCGACATGATCGGCGTGCAGGCGAAGCGTCTCGCCGAGCTCGTCGAGGAGATCCTCGTCACCGGCCAGCTCGACAGCGGAACGCTTCGCGTCGTAACGGAGCCGTTCGATCCGGAGGAGCTCGTGTGGGCTGCAGCGTCGGCCGCCCGCCTTCGCGTTGGTGACGACCGGCGAATCGACGTGTCGATCCCGGCGGTGCTGCCGCTGGTGGCGGGCGACCCCGGGCGCATCGGTCAGGTGCTCGCGAACCTCGTCGACAACGCGATCAAGTACGCACCGCACGGCGGTCGTATCGAGCTCGGAGTCGAAGCCGACGACAGGCATGCGCGGTTCTCCGTCCGCGACGAGGGCCTCGGCATCCCGCTCGGGGAGCAGAAGCGGATCTTCGAGAAGTTCTATCGCCTCGATCCGGATCACCAGCGCGGGATCGGCGGCAGCGGTCTCGGCCTCTACATCTGCCGCGAGCTCGTCCGTTCGATGGACGGCAAGATCTGGGTCGATTCGGATCCGGGCCAGGGAGCCACGTTCGTCTTCGAGCTCCCAGTGGCGCAGCGCGTCGCCGCTGCCGTCTGACCCGCGCTCAGTCGATCCGCACGACGAGCTTGCCCTGGGTGTGGCCCTCCCCCATCGCCTCGAGGGCGTCGGCGACCTCGTCGAGCGGGTAGATGCGGTCGACCGCCGGGCGCACCTTTCCCTCCTCGATCAGCTCGCTGAGGGTCGCGAGGTTCGCGCGGCTCGGCTTGCAGACGAAGAAGACGAGTTTCCGGCCGCGCCCGATCCGCGACGTCAGGAAGAGCCGGGCCAGGCGTCCGATCGGGCCCGTAAGGCGGTTGCCGGTGGGCATTCCGGTCAGGACGAGCGTCCCGCCCGGGACGAGGACGCGAAGGTTCTGACGCCATGAGTGCGTGCCGGCGACGTCGACGATGAGGTCGTAGCGACCGCTCCCGCGCGTGTAGTCCTCGCGGCCGTAGTCGATGACGGTGTCCGCGCCGAGCGCCTTCGTTTGCTCGACGTTCCTGGTACTGCAGACCGCGGTCACGTGTCCGGCACCGAGCGCCTTCGCGAGCTGGACGGCGAAGCTGCCGACGCCGCCCGAGGCGCCGTTGACGAGGACGTGCTGCCCCGGCTGGAGATTCCCGTGGTCGCGCACCGCCTCGAGCGCCGTCAGGCCCGCGACCGGCACGGCCGCTGCCTCTTCGAAGGAGAGATTGGCCGGCTTGCGAGAGATCGCCGTCTTCACCGAGACGTACTCGGCGTAGGCGCCCGAGCGAACGCCGTACACCTCGTCGCCCGGCCGCACGTCGCCGACGTCCTTGCCCACGACCTCTGCGATTCCCGCGAAGTCGCCGCCGACCTGCTCGTCCTTCGGGTGCAGGAAGCCGCCGATCATCGGCCGCATCAGCACGGCCACGCCGCCGAGCGCGTAGTAGTCGCTGCGATTGATCGACGAGGCGCGAACCCGCACGAGCACCTCGTCGTCTGCCGGAGCCGGCTTCGCGACCTCGGCGAGCTCGACGACGTCACGCGGACGGCCCCAGCGCCTCCGCACCGCCGCCTTCATCGTGGTCGTGGTCTCGCTCGGAATCGCCATCGTCGCCATCACTCCTCCTATCGCGGGATCAACTACAGCGTAAGCTTATGGCGTAAGCTAGACATACAGCGTAAGCTTGTCAAGCCGATGGCGACGAAGCAACGGAGACGCAGGCCGCTCACGAAGGAGCGGGTGCTCGACAAGGCGATCTCCGTCGCCGACAAGGACGGCATCGAGGCGCTGAGCATGCGCAAGCTCGGCCAGGCGCTCGGGGTCGAGGCGATGTCGCTCTACAAGCACGTCGGCAACAAGGCGGAGCTCGTGTCGGCCATGGTCGACTCTGTGATCGAGCAGTTCGAGCTGCCCGACGACGAGCCGGCCTGGGACGTGGCGATTCGCCGCTGCGCAATCCACGCGCACGACCTCCTGATCGAGCATCCCTGGGCCTGCGGGCTTGCCCTCGTGCCGAGCGACATGCGGACGATCGCCGGCCCGCGCATCCGCTACATGGAGTGGCTGCTCCGGCGGCTCCGGGAAGCGGGCTTCCCACCGGATCTCGCGTACTCCGCCTACCACACGCTCGACAGCCACATCTTCGGCTTCACGCTCTGGCAGCTCGGCCACGCGAACGCGACCCGCGCGTTCGCGTCGCGCGACGACGAGCCGGTGGAGGAGTTCGTCGCGCGGATGCTCGAGCAGATGCGGCCGACCTATCCCTACCTCGCCGAGCACGGCGAGCAGCACATGGCTCCGGGCGCGCCGAATGGCAGGCAGGAGTTCGAGTTCGGGCTCGACCTGATCCTCGACGGGCTCAAGCGGAAGCGGCGGACCTCAGCCCGGTAACGGATCCGGCGTCAGGGCCGCGCGCTGCGGGGCCGGCTCCGCATCTTCGGCGGGCTCCCGCTCGAGCAGGGCCCGGCCGAGCTCCACGGCGATCGCCACGACGACGAGGTCGCGAGTGAGCACGATCCCGGTCGCGAACGGCTTGAACGAGAGCAGCTCGTCGTAGTGGCTCGGCCAGTAGAACTGCGTGGCCACGAGCGCAGCCGCCAGGAGAAGCGACGCGAGGCGGCGCCGGGCGAGCGCCACGAACGGGATCAGCCAGATCAGGTACTGCGGCGAGAAGACCTTGCCGAACGCGATGAAGACGGCTACGCAGGCGGCCGAGGCGATAGCGAGACGGTCGCCCCGCGCCGGCCCGCGCGCGAAGGCGACCCAGATCGCGCACAGAGCCAGCAGCTGCGCGACCGCCGACGCGTCGGCCATCGCGGTTGCGCCGTGCGCGACGATGTTGGCGGAGCCGTAGGTACTCGCCTCCGTAACCCCGAGGCCGCCGAGGCTGTGCGCCGCGAGCAGGACGGTCGAGCCGAGGCTCTCGAGCTGCAACGGCCGGTCGATCTGCAGCCCGAAGCTGTGGCCGAGACCGCCGGGTGCCAGCACCGCGAACGGAACGAAGAAGGCCGCGCAGGTGCCGACGACGATCGCGCTCCACTTCACCGTGGCAGCGCGGCCGTGCCGTCTCCAGACCCAGACCAGGGCCAGCGGGACGAGCACGACAGGCCAGAGCTTCGCCGCGATCGCGGCTCCGAGCAACGCTCCGCCGGTCCGGTCGCGGCCGGCGAGTAGCGCGCTCAGGCCGCCGACGGCGAGAGCCGTGGGCCAGAGGTCGAAGCGCGAGAACATGAGCAGCCCGACCAGCAGCGGCGACAGCGCAATGAAGCCCAGTGCGAGCGCGAACTGCTTCCGTTCGGCGCGCAGCGCCGTGAGCCCGAAGGCCGCGAACACGAGGAGGGCGACGCCTGCTCCTGCCATCCAGCGGTCGAAGCCGCGGACGTAGGCGCCGAAGTCATCCGCCGGCGCAGTGGCGGTGGGCGCGAGGGCCGGCAGCAGGAATCCCGGCGGATACTCGAGCGAGAAGTCGCGATACGGCACCTGACCGTGGACGGTTTCCAGCGCGTAACCCTGGTAGATCGTGATGTCCACTCCCCGCCCGCCGCTTGCGTACCAGCTGTGGTGTACGAGCGCCCACGAGCCGAGGAAGACGGCGATGCAGCCGACCGTGATTCCGACGCGGGCGCGGATGCTCACGCGTACGACTCCCGCCGATTCCGGAAGAGAACGAGCTGCGAGACGAGCAGCGTGGCCCCGACGAACGCCGGGCCCAAGATGCCCGTCCGGTAGTAGGGCAGCGCGAACGGATCGAGCAGCAGCCGGACTGCAACGACCGCCAGCGGCACGGCCCACGGGCCGTGCGGCGAGCGACGCAGGAGCCGCGCTACTCCCGCACCCGCGCTCACCGCGAAGGCGCCCTGGAGCAGGCGCAGCGACCATCCGTACTGGACGCCGGGAGCCACGAGCAGCGACAGGAACGTCTGCGGATCGACGTTCCAGGAGTACGACCCCATCGCGAAGTGTCCGCCCAGCACGAAGGGAACGAAGAGGAGTGCGGCCACGCCCGCCGCGGCGACGACTCCCTTGCCCGCGTCGCGCCACCGCGGCGCGAGAGCCAGCACGGCCACTCCGAGCAGTCCCCAGGTCTGGAATCCGGCCGTGAGGCCGACGAGAGCTCCCGCGCGTAGCGCATGTCCGCGCCGGGCGTCGACGGCCGCCAGGATCCAGAGCAGCGGCAGCACCGCGTCCGCAGGGTGACCGTAGACGTATCCGGCGCTGGTGAAGCCGACAGCGACCGCGATCAGGCCGAGAGCGCCGAGGAGCACAGGATTCCGCACCCCGACCGTGCGGGCGGCGGCCACGAGGAGGAGCGCCGTCGTGACGGCGAGGACGACGGCGAGCGCCGTCCCCGAGCGGCCGATCGAGCCGAAGACGGCGAGCTGCAGCGGGCCGACCTGGATCTCGCTGTCCGCGAACGCGTGGCTCCAGTGGATCGAGAGCAGCGTTCGTCCGGCCGTGACGAATAGCTTCGTGTCGCCGCCGGCCGTTCCGTACAGGAACGCAGACGCGCCCGCGGCGGCGGCCGGCACGACCCACGCGAGAAGCGCCTTATGACGTAGGGCCGCAGCGGCCCGAGTAAGCCCGTTCAACCCTCACTTCATCGGCATCCGCAGGGAGGCGCTTTACCGCGGCGCAAGCGCGTAGAGCCGGCCGAGGCCGACGAGGTAGAGCCGACCGTTCGCGGCCACAGCCGGCGAGTACTCGCCGTCGCTCCACTCCTCGCGCAGGCGCCCGCTCGACGCGGCGAGCGCGTAGGTGAGGTGCTCGAAGTTGGAGAAGTAGACAAAACCGTCGACGACCGACGCAGCGCCCGAGATCGGCGCTCCGGCGCGGAAGCTCCAGCGGAGGGAGCCGGTGCCCGCAGTGATCGCGTAGAAATCGTGGTCGTAGGAGCCGACGAGGACGAGTCCGTGCCAGACAGCGGGCGAGGCGTAGACGTAGCCTCCGGTTCCGAAGCTCCAGAGGCGGTACCCGCTTCGCGCCGAGAGTGCGTAGACGTGTCCGTCGACCGACCCGACGTAGACCCGTCCGGCCGTGACGGCGGCAGTGGAGTAGAAGTTTCCGTAGCCGACGCTGCGCCAGTCGAGCCGGCCGGTCTGCGCGTCGAGGGCGAAGAACTGGCCCTCGTAGTTGCCGATGTAGATCCGCCCGTAGGCAAGGGAGGCCGACGCCTTGATCGGCGCTCCAGTGTCGAAGCTCCAGCGGAGGCGTCCCGTTCGAGCGGCGAATGCGTAGACACGGTCGTCCTGGCTACCGACGTAGACGGTGCCGCCGGCGACGAGCGGCGACGACTCGGACGGGCCGACCGTCCGCCGCCAGCGCACGCGTCCGGTCGCGGCCGAGAAGGCGACGAGCTCGCCGCCGCCGCTCGGTGCATGGCACTCCGAGTCTCCGATGAAGGTGGCGAAGAGCAGATGGTGGCCGAGCGCGGGAGACGACCAGCCGCAGAGGTGCGAGTCGTACCGCCAACGGACCTTTCCGCTCGCGGCATCGATCGAGTAGAGGCGCCCGTCGAAGACCTCCTCGAAGATGCTGTCGTAGCCGACGGCGGGCGGGAACTCGAGCAGGTGGCGGCCGTGGAACGTCCAGAGGCGCCGGAAGGGCGGACGGACACCGGGCGCCGCAACTGCCCGCAAGCGGGCGTCGTCGGCTCCATACGTCGGCCATGGTGTCGCCGCGCTCTGCGTGGGCGGAGGTGCGATCGTGGTCGTCGCCGGTGTCGAAGGGGGCGGCGTGACCGTCGTCGTCTGCTGTCGCGGCCGGGTACCCCCGCACGAGGCGAGAGCACCGGCCGCGACGATCAGCACGAGGACCGCGACGCTCCTAGCTATCGCTCGACTCCCCGCTGAGGTGGCTCCAGAGGTTGGAGAAGAACCGTGACAGCGCGGGCCAGTGAGCACTCGCCTCGAAGTTGATGGCCCCGGCGTCGAAGACCGTCGATCGGCCCTTCGTGTAGATGGTCATCTCGGCGGGCTTCCCGGGGCCGAGCTCGTCGGGGATCTCGGCGAGCACGTGCGTGTGCGGGGGCGAGACGGCGTTCGGCTCGTCGACCTCGATCCCGTACTTCCCGAAGCTGCTGCCGTCGTGCAGGCCGGTGCCTTCGAACAGCCACGGCGCGGCTGCGGTATCGGTGACGTGATACGGCCGGTTCGGATAGTTGCCCTCGTCCCAGCCGGCGTACTGCGCGCCGAGGAGCGCCGCCTCGGGCCGGTGGAGATCGCGCCACGGCGTCCGCCCGGTCATCGTGTTGCCCGAGACGTCGACCTTGTAGAAGAAGTTGTTCGCCGATAGGAAGGCGAGATTGCCGCCGGCGTTCCGATACGCGGTGATCAGGTCGAAGGTGTGTGACGTGACGTACTCCTCGTGGCCGCCGAACACGATCAGCCGGTAGCGGCTGAGCTGCCGCGCGCTCGACATGTGCTCGAGGTCGTCGTCGGAGATGAAGTCGGCCCGGTAACCGCTGTGCCAGTACCAGCGCAGGAGGCCGACGTCGAAGCGCTGGAACTGCTCCGGCAGCCCGGCAGGCACCGGCGTCCCGTTCACCCTGGAGCTCGCGAACGGATGCGTCAGGTCGATGTGGTGGACTGAGGCGTCGAGATACCAGCTGTCGCCGTCGACGTCGTCGTACGCATGCCAGGTGTTCGTCGGTTCCACGACGAGCACGGGTGCGGATCCGAGCCGGCTGGGACGCAGGACGAACGGCGCGTAGTCGCTGTGCCCGCGCCAGCTCAGGCGCGCGACATAGTCGCCGCTCGGCCAGCTCGAGTCGAGCGGAACGTGGACGACCCAGCGCCGGGCGCCCGACGGACGCCGGACCTGTTGGGGAACCGTCACCGGCTTGCCGAACGTGTTCTTGTCCCAGCCCGGCGCGGCCGCGGGGCCTGGTGTGCCGGAGCGGCCGGCCTGGAAGATCTGGAGCGTGGCGCTGTTCGTCTGGCTGCCGCCGACGTCGAGCACGGCGACCTGGCCCGGCGCGTAGCTGCGAGCAGCGAACCCGGCGAGGAGCGGGCTCGTCGCGGCACGACCCGGACCGAGCACGACTCCAAAGACGATGACGAGCGCGGCGACGGCTGCGACTCCGGAAGCGAAGGAGGCAGTCGCTGCGCGCCGCCGACGGGAGCGCGGGGAGTGCGGGAGCCGGCGATCACGGAGGTGGTGCGGCGCGATGTTCATGGCGCCACGCTCGGCGGCGGCGCCAACCGCGCCCTAACGGCCGCCTAACGGCCGGTACGAGGCGCTCCTCCCGGGGTGCTACAACCTTCGCGCGTTGGTCGAATTCGCACTTCTGGGACCGCTCGAGGCTCGAGAAGCAGAGGAGCCGATCCCGCTTGGCGGCCCGAAGCAACGCGCGGTCCTCGCGATGCTGCTGCTCGAGGCGGGCCGGGTCGTTTCCCAGGACAGCCTGGTCGAGGCGCTGTGGACCGACGGGCCGCCGCCGACCGCCGTGGCCTCGCTCCAGAACTTCGTCGCGCAGCTGCGAAAGGCGCTCGGCGGGGGCGTGATCGAGACACGGCCGCCCGGCTACGTCGTTCGCCTCGAGCCCGAGCAGCTCGACATCGCCCGCGTTCGCAGCCTAGTCGACTCGGCGCGCGCGAGCGAGCCCGTGCAGCGCGCCGCGCTGCTCGACCAGGCGCTCGCTCTGTGGCGCGGCGAGCCGCTGGCCGAGTTCCGCTACGAGAACTTCGCGCGGGAGGAGATCGCGCGCCTCGAGGAGTTCCATCTCACGCTCGTCGAGGAGCGGGCCGAGGCGAAGCTCGCGATCGGCGCCCACGCCGACGTCGTTCCCGAGCTCGAGGCGCTCGTCCTCGTGCATCCCTTGCGCGAACGGCTGCGTGCTCAGCTCATGCTTGCCCTCTACCGCTCGGGCCGGCAGGCCGAGGCGCTCGAGGTCTACCGCGAAGGGCGGGAGCTGCTGGTAGAGGAGCTGGGCCTCGAGCCGAGCCCGCTCCTGCGCGGGGTGCACGCGTCGATCCTGCGCCAGGAGACGTTCGCCGTCGGCCGCGGCGCGATTCCCGAGGCCGAGCACTTCGAGGAGGTGGCCGCCGCGATCCTCGCCGGCAAGGTGACCGTCGTGGTCGGCTCCGATTCGGAACCGCTCGCGTCGGAGCTCGCGCGCCGCTTCGGCGTCGAGGGAACCGGGCCGGAGCTCGCGCGCGTCTCCCAGGCCGTCGCCGTGCTCAACGGCTCCGGCCCGCTGTACGACACGCTCCACACGCTCGTCGAAGGCGACGGCGAACCGTCGCCCGTGCATCGGTTCCTGGCGACCCTGCCCGCCTTGCTCCGCGAGCGCGAGACGGCGCAGCCGCTGCTCGTGACGACCGGGTACGAGCTTGCGCTCGAGCGCGCGCTCGAGGATGCGGAGGAGCCCTACGAGACGGTTTGCTATCTCGCCTCGGGCCAGATGCGCGGCAGCTTCTGCCACATCGCGCCGTCCGGCGTGGCGAACGTGATCGAGCGGCCGAACGCGTACACCGGCGATCTCGCGCTCGACGCCCGGACCGTTCTCCTCCATCTGCAGGGACGGATCGACCGGACGACCGAGCGGGCGTGGGAGAGCTTCGCCGTGACGGAAGACGACTTCATCCACTACGGCGACGTTGCGCGGCGCCTCCCGGTGTCGCTCGCCGCGCGCCTGCGCCGCACCCACCTGCTGCTGCTCGGCTACACGCTCTCGACCTGGACGCTGCGCGTCGTCCTCGAGCGGCTCTGGGGCAGCGAGCCGCTTCCGTATCGCTCGTGGTCGGTGCATCCGGGGCCGCAGCCGCTCGAGCGTGAGTTCTGGCGGCGCCGCGACGTCGAGCTGGTCGACATGGCGCCGGCCGCGTACGTCGCCGAGCTCGAGCGGGCGCTGGAGAAGGCGGCGGTGTCGTGAGCGACGTCCCGCAAAGCCCGTACAAGGGCCTCGCCTCGTTCGAGGACTCCGAGCTCGACGCGCTGCTCTTCTTCGGCCGCGAGCGCGAGATCGCCGCGGTGGCGGCCAACGTCCTCGCGAGCCGGCTCACGGTGCTGTACGGGCCGAGCGGCGTCGGCAAGAGCTCGCTGCTCGGCGCGGGCGTCGCGCGACGGCTGCGTGAGCTGAGCGGCGCGCCGGTCGTGGTGCACGACACCTGGGCCGAGGATCCCGCCGCCCGCCTGATGGCATCCATTCAGGCGGAGTGCGGCGAGCTCGGTGCCACCGCCGGGCTCGTGGACGCGGTCGCGGCGGCGGCGCAGCAGAGCGGGGAGATCCACCTGCTGCTCGACAACTTCGAGGAGTACGTCCTCTATCACGGGGTCGAAGGACCCCTCAGCGCGACGCTGCCCGAGCTTCTGCGCCGGCCCGGCCTCCGCGTCAACGTCCTGCTCGCGCTGCGCGACGACGCCCTGGCGGAGCTCGACGACTTCGCAGGCCGGATCCCCGAGCTCTTCTCGAACCTGCTGCGCCTCGACCTGCTCGATCGCGAGGCCGGTCGCGCCGCGATCCTTGGCCCGCTCGCCCGCTACAGCGAGCTGGCGGGTGAGCAGTTCACTGCCGAGGACGCGCTCGTCGAGGCGGTGCTCGACGAGGCCTCGTCCGACAGCGGGGTCGAGGCGCCGTACCTCCAGCTCGTGCTCGAGCGGCTGTGGGAGCGCGAGCGGGAGTCGGGGTCGCACGAGCTGCAGCTCTCGACCCTGCGCGCGATCGGCGGCGCGCGCGCCGTCGTGCGCGAGCACGTCCAGGGGGCGCTCGACCGGCTGCCCCTCGCCGAGCAGGAGGCGGCAGCGCGCGTCGTGCGCCAGCTCGTGACGCCGTCGGGGCGGAAGGTCTCGCACGAGCCGTCCGACCTCGCCGAGTACGCGGACGTCGAGGACGCACAACTGCGGCGGCTGCTCGAGACGCTCGGGCGCGAGCGCATCGTCCGCGGCGTCAACGGCATGCAGGGCGCGCCGATCCGCTACGAGATCTTCCACGACGTGCTCGGGCCGCCGATTCTCGCGTGGCAGGCGGGGCAACAGCTGCGACGAGAGCGGATTCGCGCCCGGCGCCAGCGGCGGCGGCTGCTCGCGGTGATCGGCGCGAGCCTCGTCGCTCTCGCCGTCGTCGCCGCGATCGCCGCCTACGCCCTCGTCCAGCGAAGCGACGCGCGGACCCAGGCGCGGCACGCCCGCGGCGGCGAGCTCGCGGGCCGGGCGTCGGCGAACATCGCCACGAATCCGCAGGTCAGCGTCCATCTCGCGTTGCGGGCGGCGGAGCTCGCGCCGAGCCGGAACACTGCGGACGTCCTGCGCTCGAGTCTCGGCGCGATGCGCGAGACGCGGATCCTGCGGCTCGGTGGAAACATCGTCTTCGCGGCGTTCGCGCCTCGCGGTGAGCGACTGCTCGTCGCGAGCAACAACGGACGGATCGCTCTGTTCAGCCGCAAGGGCCGGTTGCTGCAGGCGCTGGCGGGCGAGCGCCACCTGACCGAGGCGGCCTGGAGCCCGGACGGAAATCTCTTCGCCACCGGCTCGTTCGACGGGAAAGTCGCCATCTGGCGTCCCGGGAGCGCGACACCCCTCCGCACCATCTCGACGCCCTCGCCGGTCACCGCGCTCTCGTTCGACCGCGCCACGCTGCTCGTCGGCAGCGGCACCCACGTCCGTTTGGTCGATCTCGCGACCGGGCGGATCAGGACGGTCGCCTTCCCCAGCGCGGTGGTCACGGCAGTTCTCGACCCGACCGGAAAGGTCTTCGCAGTCGCGACTCGGTCCGGCAAGACCACGGCCGCCTCGCTACTGAGCGCGCAAACGGGCCGTGTGGTCGAGCGTTTGTCCGATCCCGGAATCCGGTCGTTCGCGTTCAGCCCCGACGGGCAGCGCCTCGCCAGTGGCAGCTACGACCGAACCGCGCGGATCTGGAAAGCCGTCACGGGACGGCAGCTCCACGTCTTGCCGCACAGTGGCTACGTCCTCGCCGAGCGGTTCTCCGCAGACGGTTCGTCGCTCGTGACGTCGAGCCAGGACGGGGCTGCGTACGTCTGGAACGTTGCGAACGGCCAGCGTGAGCTTCTCCTCGTCGGCGCGACGGGCGCGGTGAACGAGTCGGCCTTCAGCCCGGACGGGAGCGAGATCGCGACGTCTTCGGACGATCGGCTCGGGCGCATCTACTACAGCCAGGACGGACGCCTCCTGGCTCCGCTCGCCGGCAGCGCCAACGCCGTGACGAGCATCGGCTTCGACCCGAGCGGGCGAACGGTCGTGACGGGATCGAGCGGCGGAACCGCGCGGCTCTGGGACGCTCTGCCGCAGGGGACGTTGCGCCCGATCGACAAGCGCGCGACGCCGGTGCAGACGATGTGGGCAGGTCGTGATGCGGTCACGGTCGCGGGACGCCGGGCGCGAGTCTTCAAGCCCTCCGGCCGTCTCGTGAAGCAGCTGACGATGACGGCGCCGATCGTCGCTGCGGCGGCGCGCGATGGCACGATCGTCCTCGCGGATCGCTCTGGAGGCCTGCTTCTCGACCGGCGAGGAGTCGTGAATCTGAGTCGCGGCGTCCACGCGACGGCGTTGGCCGTCGAACGAGGCGGCCGCGTGCTCATCGGCGGGAGAGGCGCCGTGGCCACCTTCGGCGGGACCGCCCTCTACGTCGGTGGGCCTGTCCTCGGCCTCTCGACCGGCGGCAGCCGCTTCCTCGTCCGGCTGGCAGGCTCCGTCCGCGTCTACAGCGACGAAGGAAAACTTGTGAGCACGATCCGGGGCGTGACGCCGCACGCCGTGCTCTCACCCGGCGGCCTCGGTGTCGCGACAACGAAGGGCAAGACGGCCCAGCTGTGGAACGCGTCGACCGGACGGCCGCTCCACACGCTGAGGGGCTACCGGTCGCTCGTCAATGACGCCGAGTACTCGCCGAACGGCCGCGAGCTCGTGACGGTCAGCACAGACCACACGGGGCGCGTCTGGGACACCGGCAGCGGGCGCCTGCTCCATGTCCTCGTCGGGCACTTCTTCGCGGTCAACACCGGCAGCTACAGCCCCGACGGGCACTGGATCGTCACCTCGAGTCAGTTCACCGCCGGCCTCTGGAACGCCGACACGGGCCAGCTCCTCTTCTATCTCGGTCGAGATACCAAGAAGGTCACGGCGGCGAGCTTCAGCCCAGCCGGCAACTGGATCCTCACCGGCAGCGAGGACGGGACGGCTCGTGTCTACCACTGCGCGATCTGCGAGCCGCTGCCAGGTCTCGAAGCGTCGGCCCGCGCGCGAATCCGCGCGCTTCGCTAGCCGTCCGCCGAGGGCGGGGCGCAGCGCGGCTCGTGCAGCTCGGCGAGCTCGAGGAGAAGGCTGTGGAGCTGTGCCCGCTCTTCCGTGTCGAGCGGTGCGAGGAATTCGTCCTCCAGCCGCCTCGACAGCGCGCGAAGCTTCCCGAGCATCTTCTTGCCGTCGGCTGTGAGGCGCACGAGGTGGCGACGCCGGTCGTCGGGGCTGCGCTTCCGCTCGACGAGCGCCTGCTCCTCGAGCTCGTCGAGCAGCCCGACGAGGGTTCCGCGGTCGTAGCCGAGCGCGTCCGCGATCGCCGCCTGCGTCTCGGGCGCGCCGACGTCGAGCAACGTCAGGATCGCGTAGTGGTACGGGTTGAGCCCGATTCGCTCGTACTCGTCGATCGACCGCTGCTTCGCGGCGAAGCCGAGACGCTTGAGCAGAAAGAGGTTGGATTCGACGAGCTCAGCCGGGAGGCGAGCCTGGGTCTTGGGAGCGACGTTCACCGGAATGCCCATTTTCTCGGAATATGGTAGCGCGTTCAAGCGTTCCTTTCGTGTATAGTTGGTCATACCAACGATTGGAGGAACTGCTTGATTCCCTCGCTTCACCCAGTTTCATCGCGGCGGCGCTGGAGCGCTCTGGCTCTCATCGTCACCGCTCAGTTCATGGTCATTCTCGACGTTGCGATCGTCAACGTCGCCCTCCCGTCGATCAAATCCGATCTCGGCTTCTCGGCCACCGGGCTCCAGTGGGTGATCACCGCCTACGCGATCCTCTTCGGTGGAACGCTCTTGCTCGGCGGCCGCCTTGCCGACCTGCTCGGCAGACGGCGCATGTTCGTCGCCGGCCTGGCGCTTTTCTCCGTGAGCTCGCTGCTGTGTGGCTTCGCGTGGTCGTCATCCTCGCTGGTCGCCTTCCGCGCGCTCCAGGGTCTCGGCGGTGCGCTCCTAGCTCCCGCCGCCCTCTCGCTGCTGATGACGACGTTCGCCGAAGGTCGCGAGCGCAACCGCGCGCTCGGAATCTACGGCGCCGCGTCGGGTAGCGGCGCGGCCGCGGGCGTGCTGCTCGGCGGCGTCCTGACCTCCTATTTCGGCTGGTCGTGGATCTTCTTCATCAACGTTCCGGTCGGCGCGGCCGCGATTGCGCTGGCGCCCTTCCTGCTTCGCGACAGCCGTGCCGATCTGCCGCATCGCCATTTCGACCTCGCCGGGGCCAGCACGGTCACGAGCGGGCTGATGCTGCTCGTCTACGCGCTGACCCGCGCCACGACCGACGGCTGGAGCTCTCCGGTCACGCTGGGGCTGCTCGGCGGTGCTGTGGCGCTCATCGCGGCCTTCATCTGGATCGAGTCGCGCTCGCACGCGCCGCTTCTGCCGCTGCGGATGTTCCGCCTGCGGTCGCTCTCGGCTGCGAACGCGACGATGGCGCTCGTCGGCGCCGTCACGTTCTCGGAGTTCTTCGTTCTCACGCTCTACATCCAGGACGTCCTGCACTACTCGGCCGTCCAGAGCGGCGTCGCTTTCGTCGCTTTCGCGCTGTCGGTGGTCGTCATGTCGAACGTCGCGCAAGCCCTGGTCGGGCGGGTGGGGATCCGGACGACGCTCATGACCGGCCTCACCTTGGCGACGATCTCCCTCGCCCTCCTGACGCGCGTGCCGGTGGACGGCCACTACTTCTCCGACCTGTTCGTGCCCTTCGTGCTCGGCGGCGCGGGGCTCGGCCTCTCCTTCGTGCCGGTCACGATTGCGAGCCTGACCGGAGTGGAACGCGCCGACGCCGGCGTCGCTTCGGGGCTCGTGAACACGAGCCGTCAGATCGGCGGCGCGGTCGGCCTCGCTGCGATGAGCACGATCGCCGCGAGCGCGACGTCCGCATACGCGAACGCTCACGGCCTCGCGCTGACGAGTCCGGCAGCCACGGTCCACGGCTTCCAGACGTCGTTCGTCGTCCTCGGGAGCCTGCTCGTCGCCGGCCTCGTCATCGTCGGAGTCTTCCTCCGGCCGCAACAGGCTCGGGTCGAAGAGTCCGATGTGCCCGAGTTGCGGGAGGCCGCGTGAGCGCCTCGGGCGGTCCGGCGACGCGCCGGCAGCAGGTCGACGATCTGCTCCGCCGGATCGACGCCCAGCGGCGGCAACAGCTTCTGCTCGAGGCCGCGGGTGCGCAGTCGCCCGGCCTCGAGCAGGAGGCCATGCGGACGCGGGAACAGCTGGCAGAGCTCGTCCGCTAGCCCTATCGTGAGCGCATGCGGGCCACAAGTGAGCATGAGCTCAAGCTCGACGCCCCCGCCGGCTTCCGGCTGCCGCCACTCGGCGGCAGCCCTCTCACGCCGCGGGTTTTCACCTCCGTCTACTACGACGTGCCCGGCGGGTCGCTGGCCGACGGGGGAATCACGCTCCGTCGCCGGACCGAGAACGGTCACGGCGTCTGGCAGCTGAAGCTTCCGGCCGAGGACTCGCGCCTCGAGCTCGAAGCCGAAGGAGGGCCGGGCCAGCCGCCCGAGGCCCTGCTCGCCCTCCTTCACGCGCATCTGCGTCGCGGGCCGCTCGAGCGCGTCGCCGAGCTGCGGACGCGTCGCAGCGGCGAGCTCGTCGCGCGGGACGGGACGACGGCCGAGGTGACCGCGGACGAGGTCACCGTGCTCGACTCGAGCGAGGCGAGCAACCACTTCGTCGAGGTCGAGATCGAGCTTCGCGAGGGCGATCCGGACGGGCTCGACGAGATCGCGGACGAGCTCATGTCCGCGGGCGCAGAGCAGGGGGAAGGCATCCCGAAGCTCTTCAGGGCGCTCGGCCGTACGGCTGCGCACGGCACGTCGCAGCGTTTCTTCGAGGAGTTGCGAACGCGTCTGCGCGCCCAGCTGCGCGAGATCGAGCGGCACGATCCGGGCACACGGCTCGGGCGCGACCCCGAGAGCCTCCACGACATGCGCGTCGGCGTTCGTCGCCTGCGGGCGTTGCTGCGGGCCGGGAACGAGCTCGTCGCGACCGACACCGGGGAGCTCGACGAGCGGCTGAAGCTGCTGGGCCAGATCCTCGGCGAGGTACGCGACCTCGACGTGCTGCTGGCGCGCCTCGACGCGGAGGCCGCGGAGCTCGGCGGAGACGACGCGAAGCGCGCAGGTGCTCTGCTCGCAGCTCTGCGCACCGACCGCTCCTGCAGCCGCAGCCGGCTCCTCGCGGCTCTGCGGTCGGACGAGTACCTGGCTCTCCTCGACGACACCGCACGCATGATCGACGAGCTCGAGCCGAGCGGATCCGCGGTCACGCTCGACGAGCTGGCGGACGAGGCGTTTGCGCGGCTGCGCCGAGCTGTGCGCAAGCTTCCGGAGGATCCCGCGGACGAGGAGCTGCATGCGGTGCGGAAGAAGGGCAAGCGCGCGCGGTACGCGGCCGAGCTCGCCGGTCAGAAGCAGCTCGTGAAGCGGGCGAAGAAGCTCCAGGATGTGCTGGGCGAGCACCAGGATGCGGTGGTCGCCGCCGAGCGGCTCAGGACGCTGGCGGTCACGGCAGGGCCTGAGCAGGCGCTCGCCGCCGGTCGGCTTGTCGAACGCGAGGAGGAGCGCCGCCTCGAAGCGCGGGCGGCGTGGCCGAAGGCGTGGAAGAAGCTCCGCAAGCGGATCTGACCCTCGTCCGTGCCGCAGGCGGCCTGGTCGTGCGGGACGGGAAGGTCGTGCTCGTGCACCGGCCGAAGTACGACGACTGGAGCTTCCCCAAGGGCAAGTGCGTCGAGGGCGAGTCCGACGAGGCGTGCGCGCTGCGCGAGGTCGAGGAGGAGACGGGCCTTCGCTGCGAGCTCCTCGACGAGATCGGCCGGACGAGCTACGTCGACGGGAAGGGCCGCCCGAAGATCGTCCGCTACTGGCGGATGCGGGCGCTGGCGGGAGAGTTCGAGTCCCACGCGGAGGTCGACGAGATCCGCTGGGAGACGCTGGAGGACGCGGCTGACCTCCTCACCTGGTCGCGCGATCTGCCGTTGCTGGAGGGCCTGTGACGAGCGTGCTTCTCCGTCACGCTTCGGCCGGGGACAAGCGCCATTGGAGCGGCGACGACGCGCTTCGCCCGCTCGACGCTCGCGGTCGCGACCAGGCAACGCAGCTCGTCGAGCTGCTGCGGCCGCTCGCGATTCGTCGGGTCGTCACGAGCCCGTACGTCCGGTGCGTCGAGAGCGTCGAGCCGCTCGCGGCGGCGCTCGGCCTGACGCTCGAGCGCGACGATCGTCTCGGCGAGGGGATGGGATCGGCAGCGGCCGAGCTGCTGCGCGCGGACGGAGTCTTGGCCTGCACGCACGGCGACATCGTCGATGCACTCCTCGCGAGAGGCTTGAAAAAGGGTGCGGCCGTGGTCCTCGAGGACGGCGAGGTCGTGCGAGAGATTCCGGCGCCCTAGGCCTAGGCGGCCAGTGCGTCGAGCAAAGCGAGGACGGCGCCCTCGCGGATCCCGCCGTCGCAGACGTGGAGCGAGACGCCGAGCCTCCGCTGCACCTCGGCGAGCAGGATGACGCCGGCGGGGAGGATGTCGGCGCGCGCCCGGTCGACGCCGAAGCGGCGGGCGACTTCGCGCGGCGAGGTCTTCTCGACGATGGAGAGCGCCTCCGCCAGCTCCTCCTCGCCGAGCTCCGCGCCCACCAACCGTCGCGCTGCGCGGGCGCTGCCACCGACAGCGAGCGCCGCTTCGACGCTCGGCGGAGCGAGGTGGGCGAATTCGTCCTCGGCTTCCTCGTGCATGTCGCCGGCTCGCGTCGTGAGACGGACGGAGCCGAGATCGACGGACTCGATCCAGTCGGGCCCGCCGGCCGGAGAGCCGATCGCGACCTCGGTCGAGGCACCGCCGATGTCGCAGACGGCGATCCGCGAGGGCAGGTCGGTTTCGGCAGTGAGCACGGCGCCGCGATACGCGAGCGTTCCTTCCTCGTCCTTCGTGAGCACGCGCGCCTGCACGCGCGCCGCGCGCGAAAGCGCGGTCACGAGCTCGTCAGAGTTGCTCGCCTGACGGCCGGGAGCCGTGAGGAAGACATCGAGTGAGTCGACTTGGTTGCGCCGCGCAGCACTCGCCATCTCGCGCACGGCCTTCACCGCAGCTGCGGAGTGGACCGCCGAGACGGCGCCGTAGCGCTCGATCTCCTCGCCGAGCGAGAGCCGCACTTTCTGCTTTTCGAGCGGTACGAGGCCCTTGGGGCCGGCGCTCGCGACGAGCAGTCGCGTCGTATTCGAGCCCACGTCGATCACGCCGATTCTCATCTCCATGCATCGTAGGTCCGCGATCGGCGGGCGTCTGAAACTTCAGGTGACGGTTCGGTAACGAGCCGGAGACGGATTCGTAACCGTTCAGTGTGTGCGGGCGAGCGAGACCCGCCGCCGCGCCCGGCGCATCAAGGTCTGCTGCCCCGACCGCGGGCGCTCGTCCTTCTTCGGCGGCACGCGCTGCCACTGTCCGCCCGCTTCGAGCTCGAAGGAGCTGGCGTTGTCACGCCACAGAGCCTCGAAGGTGGAGGCGAGCTCGGCCTGGAGCGCGAGATCCTCGATCGGTGTGACGACCTCGACCCGGTGGTCGAGGTTGCGCGGCATGAGGTCGGCACTGCCCATGAACGTGACGCTGCGCTCGGCTGCGTCGAACATGAAGACCCGGCTGTGCTCGAGATAACGGCCGATGACGCTCCGCACGCGGATGTGCTCGCTCATCCCGGCGACTCCGGGACGCAGAGAGCAGACGCCCCTGACGAGCAGTTCGATCTTGGCTCCGGCCTCGGAGGCTGCATAGAGCTCGTCGATCACCTGCGGGTGGGTCAAGCCGTTGACCTTGATCCGGATCCTGGCCTTCTTGCCGGCCTCGGCCGCGCCGGCGACCAGGCGGATCTCCTCGATCAGCCGGTCGCGCAGGGTGAACGGCGCGACGAGCAGCTTGCGGAAGTGCGCCGGCCGCCCGAAGCCGGTCAGATAGTTGAAGAGGTCGGCGACATCTGCGCCAATGTCCTCGTCGGCCGTGAAGAGGCCGAAGTCCTCGTATGCGCGGGCAGTGACGGCGTTGTAGTTGCCGGTCCCGAGGTGGACGTAACGGCGCAGCCCGCCCGACTCGCGCCGGACGACGAGCGTCATCTTCGCGTGGATCTTCAGTCCCGGGACTCCGTAGACGAGGTGGACGCCCGCCTGCTCGAGCGCTCGCGACCACTCGATGTTGCGGCGCTCGTCGCCACGGGCCTTGATCTCGATGAGACTCACGGTCTGCTTGCCGCGTTCCTGGGCGTCGATCAGGGCGGGAACGAGCGGCGTGTCGTCGTTCGTGCGGTACAGCGTCGACTTGATCGCGATCACCTCGGGATCGGCGGCCGCCTGGTCGACGAACGTCTCGAAGCTGCTCGCGAACGAGTCATAGGGATGCTGGACGAGTAGATCGCCGGCGCGAATCGCCGCGAACTGCTCGGCGGCCGACTCGACCGAGTTCCACGGCGGTCTCGCGACCGGCACCCACGGCTCGTTCTTGAGATCGGGCCGGTCGAGCCGGCTGAGCTCCCCTAGATCGGCTAGGTCGAGCATCCCGTCCAGCGGGTAGACGACGTCGTCAGGCACGCGCAGCCCTTGCTGGAGCCGTTCGCGCATCGCCTGCGACATCGACTCCGACACCTCGAGCCGCGTCACCTCGCCGAAGCGCGCACGCCGCAGCTCCAGCTCCACGGCCTCCAGCAGGTCGTCGGCCTCGTCGGCCACTTCGAGATCGCCGTCGCGTGTGACGCGGAAGAGCGCCCGCTCGAGGATCTCCATGCCGGGGAAGAGCTCGGGCAGATAGTGCGAGAGGACGTGCTCGAGGAGCACGAAGCGTCCGCGGCTCCCGATGGGGAAGAAGCGTGGCAGGCCTTCCGGCACCTTCACCCTGGCGAACCGCTCCTCGCCGGTCTCGGGGTCGGCGACAAAGAGGCCGAGGCTGATCGACAGCGCGGAGATGTACGGGAACGGCTGCCCGGGACCCACCGCGAGCGGCGTCAGCACCGGAAAGATCTCGCGCTCGAAGCGGTCGTCGAGCTCGGCGCGCTCCTGCGGCTCGAGCTCCTCGACGCTCGAGAAGACGACCCCCTCGTCCGCGAGCGCAGGGCGCAGCTGCTCGGCCCACAGCGCGGTCTGTCCGCGGTAGAGCTCGATCACCCGGTCGTGCGCCGCGTCGAGTGTCTGTCGCGGCGTGTTGCCGTCGGGGAGCCGCCTACTCACGCCTGACGCCGCCTGCCCAGCGAGCGCGGCGATGCGAACCATGAAGAACTCGTCCAGCATCTCGGCCGAGACCTTGAGGAAGAAGACGCGCTCGAGCAGCGGCTGCGTCTCGTCGCGGGCCAGCTCGAGCAGTCGGGCGTCGTAGTCGAGGAACGAGAGCTCGCGGTTGATCAGCCGCTCGCCGGCGGTGGTCGTGCGCTTGCGCGGACGCGTCGTTGCCACCGTACGAGACTACTCCACGCATGATTTCGGTCACCACTCCGTCTCCGCCTGGTCTCCGCAGCGCTGCCCACGGCCGACGCCCACCCCTTGAGGATCGCCTCGTCCATCGACCCGAAAGAGGGGGAGAGAAATGAGAAGACGGATCCGCTGGATCCTGCCGTGCCTCGTCGTCGTCGTAGCCGTTGCCGCGGCCACCACTGCCGCGGCGTCGCACGCGAATCCGCCGGCCCATCCGAACCCGCCGGCCGGCGAACTACCACGACACCGATCAAGCACGTGGTCGTGATCTTCCAGGAGAACGTCTCCTTCGACCACTACTTCGGCACGTACCCGCATGCGACGAACCAGGACGGCCAGCCGTTCCACGGCGCAGGCGGGGCAAAGATCAACGGTTTGTACAACACACCTGGCCTCAACGGGCACGGGACGCTACTGACGAATAACCCGAACACCGACTCGATGGGGAACCAGGTCAACCCTCGTCGGCTCGACCCCGCCAACCTCAACGACGTCCTGCTCTGCGACCAGGATCACGACTACAACGACGAACAGAAAGCGTTCGACGGCGGCAAGATGGACAAATTCCCGACCACCGTCAGCAACGCGTCCGGGACCAACGCCAATGGGCAGGCCTGCAAGGCGAGTGACGTGATGAACTACTACGACGGCAACACTGTGACGGGGATGTGGAACTACGCCAAGAACTTCGGGATGAGCGACAACTTCTTCGGCACCACGTTCGGCCCGTCCGCTGAGGGAGCCATCAATCTCGTCTCCGGCAACACCGGCAACGTGGGGATCCAGATCAACGGGGCGGCAACCGACGGCGACACCGTCGCAGACGGCCACGGGGGCTTCTCGTTGATCGAGGACGCCCAGCCCTACTACGACGACTGCTCCACCCGTGACGCGGTGTCACTCACGGGAACGAACATCGGCAACGAGCTAAACGCGAAGGGCCTCAGCTGGGGCTGGTTCCAGGGCGGCTTCGCGCCGACGACGACATTCGCTGCCGCTGCGGCAGCCGTCAACCCAGGCCAGTCGACGGCGACGTTCACTCCGGATGAGTTCTCCGGCTCCTTCTCCGGAAAGAGCGTGCCGCCGCATGCGTCCAACCAGGCGCTTTGCGATGCGGTGCACCCGGTCGGCCCGGCAGTCGGCGGCGACGGCCAATACGGCTACAAGGACGACTACATCGCCCACCACGAGCCGTTCAACTACTACGCATCGACGGCCAACCCGCACCATCTAGCGCCGACGTCACTGGCGGCGATCGGTACCGATACCCAGTCGTTCGTAGGCGGTGCGCCGCAGTTCAACACAGCCAACCACAACTACGACATGAG
>DASXKE010000173.1:0-63754 GCA_036496985.1 Gaiellaceae bacterium
GACGTCGTCTACGCGCACTTCCTCGTCCCGTCGGGGTTGATCGCGTCTTTCGCCGGTCGCGCGCCGCTCGTCGTGACCGCGCACGGGAGGGACGTTCGCAATATCGGCGCGATCCCGGGCATTGCAGCCGCGACGCGGATCGTCGTGCGGCGCGCCGCTGCGGTGGTCTGCGTCTCCGACTATCTCCGGCGCGAGCTCGAGACGAAGCTGCCCGATGCGCGCGGCAAGGTGGAGGTCGTCTCGAGCGGCGTCGATCGCGAGCGGTTCGCGGTCGCCGACGCGCCGTCCGGGGCGCCGAGCTTCCTCTGCGTCGGTGCGCTCGACGAGCGCAAGAACGTCGTGCGGCTGGCCGACGCGTTCGCGCGTCTCGGTGAGGGAACGCTCACGTTCGCGGGAGACGGCCCGCTCCGGTCCCGCCTCGAAGGACGCGAGAACGTGAGCTTGCTCGGGCGTGTTCCCCACGACGAGATCCCGCGCCTGCTGGCCGAGAGTCGCGTCCTCGCGCAGCCGAGCCTCGTGGAGCCGCTCGGCCAGGCCTTGCTCGAGGCCATGTCCTGCGGGCGTTCGGTCGTCGCGACCCGGATCGGAGGGCCGCCCGAGTTCGTACCGCCCGAGGCCGGCGTGCTCGTCGACCCGCTCGACGTCGAAGGCCTCACGCGCGGGCTTCAGCAAGCCGCGGCGCTCCCTTGTCCGAACGGCGCCGCCCGCGAGGCGACGGCGGTGCACGACGTCCGCCGCCAGGCGGAGCGCATCGAAGAGATCCTCAGCCGGGCTGTTGCGGCTGCTCGAGATCAGCGATCCTGACCTCGACGAGCGGCCGGATCCGCTCCTCGAGCCCGGCCTCCCGCGCGAGTGTGAGCGCCTGCTCCCAGCTCTCCCGTGCCTTCGCCGGGTCGACGCCCTGCTTGAGCCGGTTGTCGCCGGTCACGAGCAGCTTCTGGATCCGTTCGTGGACGTCCTCTTCCACAAATCGACGCTAACAGGGAGGATGCGCGGATGGCCGGCCGCAGGCGAAAGCAAAAGCCGCTCCGCGTACTGATCGCCGACGATCATCGGCTGTTCGCCGAGGCGCTCGAGGCGATCTTGACCACGGACGACCGGATCGAAGTGGTGGGGCAGGCGAGCGACGGTGCGCAGGCGGTCGAGCTCGCGCGGAGGCTCGACCCGGACCTCGTCCTGATGGACGTGAGCATGCCGGTGCTTGACGGCTTCGAGGCCACGCGCGAGATCAGGGAGGAGACCGCCGGCGTTCGCGTGCTCATGCTCACCGGGTCGAACTCGCGCGACGACGTCGACCGCTCGCGCGAGGCGGGCGCGGCCGGCTACGTGACCAAGGACCGGATCGCATCCGAGCTCGTGGCCACGATCGTCGAGGTCACGCGGCGGTAGTCGCCATCCGGCGCGACGGTGGGTACCCTGGGCGCGTGACCACGTTCTTTGCCGTGATGCAGGTGCTCCTCGTCGTCGGGCTCGTCACGACGATCCTCATGCACTCGGGCCGTGATGCCGGCATGGGCGGGATGGGCTTCACCCCCGCCTCGCAGGGCGGCACGCACATCGTCGAGCGGAACCTGTCGCGCGTGACGGTGGTCTTCGCGATCCTCTTCTTCGCCAACAGCATCGCGCTCTTCCACTACCTCCAGTAGGCAGGCCGCCGCATCGGCGGGCGCTACACTGCGCGGGCTCTCGCGCTGGTGGCGGAATTGGTAGACGCGCTAGGTTGAGGGCCTAGTGGCCTTAACAGGCCGTGGAGGTTCAAGTCCTCTCCAGCGCATTTTTGAGGCCGCCTGCGGGCGGCCTTTTCTATTGACGCCGTCCGGAGGAGTCCGTACGCTGCTGTCGAACACGTGTTCGCCACTCTTCCCGACCAACGGAGCGTGAGATGCAGACGACAGCCGACTTGACTGGCCGCCAGCGCGAGATCTGGAGCTTCCTCGTCGACTATGTCGATCGCCATGGGTATCCCCCCACAGTGCGCGAGATTGGCGGAGCCGTCGGCCTCGCCTCGCCTTCCACCGTCCATGCCCACCTTGCGAACCTCGAGCGCGCAGGCCTGCTGCGCCGGGATCCGACGAAGCCGAGAGCACTCGAGCTCGTCGGTCGCGAGAAGAGCGCCGAGACGGTCACCGCCGAGCTGCCCAGACTGCCGCTGCTCGGTCAGATCGCCGCAGGCGGACCGCTGTTGGCGGAGCAGAACGTCGAAGAGGAGCTCGCGGTGCCCGAGAATCTCCGCGGCGACTTCCTGCTGCGCGTCAAGGGTGAGTCGATGATCGAGGCCGGGATCCTCGACGGCGACGTCGTCGTCGTGAGAAGTGCTCAGGACGCGCGCGACGGCGAGATCGTCGTGGCTCTCGCAGGCGACGACGAGTCGGCCGACGAGGCGACGGTCAAGCGCTTCTTCCGCGAGAACGGGCGCATCAGGCTGCAGCCCGAGAACTCCGCACTCGAGCCGATCTACGCCGCCCACGTCGAGATTCTCGGCAAGGTCGTGGGGGTGTTCCGGGAGCTATGAGCGCGGTTGCCTCGCTTCATCGCACGCTCGAACAGGAGCTCCTCGCCGTGCTGCGCGGAGCGTCTCTCGAGTGCCCGGTCTGCGGCGAGTTCGTGCTCCATGAAGGCGCTTCCGTTCGCTGCGCCGAGTGCTCGATGCGCCTGCACGGGCGAGTCGACGGTGCCGGGGCGGGGCTACAATCCGAGTTGCAGGCCGGGTGACCGCGGCGCTCTCGAGCGTCGAGGAAAGTCCGGACACCGCAGGGCAGGACGCTCCCGAGCGTCTCGCGACACGAGGGAGGCGGCGAAAGCCGACGGAAAGTGGCACAGAAAACAGACCGCCGGTTGCGAATCTCCGGAGTCGCGACCGGTAAGGGTGAAACGGTGGGGTAAGAGCCCACCAGCGGCCCTGGCGACAGGGCCGGCTCGCCAAACCCCGTCCGGTGCAAGGCGAACAGGCTCCGCCGACGCGGCCCGCCGAGGAGCCGGGTAGCCGCACAGATGGATGGTCACCCCCGACAGAATCCGGCTTACAGGCCTGCTGACGAGAAGCCCCGCTCCGGCGGGGCTTCTTCATAGAGCGAGGCGTGTGGCTCAGTGAAGCGTGCTCCGGCAGGGTGTTCGCCTCTACGACGGCCCGGTCAGGCCGAGCCGCTCGAGCGAGCGGTGGAGAAAGATCGCGAACCCGGTCGCGCCGACGGCAGTCATGTGAATCCCGTCCGACACGTACCACGAGGGATGGGAGGCCGAGTAGTGGTTCCAGTCGAGCACGGTCATCGTCGGCCCCCACTTCCGCTCCTCGGCGTAGATCGCCTGGTTGATGTCGACGTACTGCTTGCTCACGGCATGCAGGGTGAACCAGATGATGTGGTGGACCTCGCGCTTCCAGAGCGCCTTCAGCACGATCGGGAGGCCGTGACGGTAGGTCGCGGGGTCGTCGTTGTAGCCGACGAAGATCACGACGGTCGGCCCGATCCTGCGGCCGAGCTTGCGCACCGTCGCGAGCACGCTCAGCGGCGGGTCGCCGATGAGGCATCCGGGCTCGGTCAGCCGTCCGCAGGGGTGAAGCTCGAGCAGGACGCGGTCGCCGCGCTCGACGATCTTCTTCGCGGTCGAGTCCCAGTTCAGGGCTGCTCCGGACGAGTCCGAGAAGAGGGTGATGTGCTGAAGCTGTTGCTGTCCCCTCGCGGCCGCCGTCGCCGCCACTGCGCTCGAGAGCGCGACCGCTGCCAGCAATGCCGGGGCGCGACGCACGTGCGTTCCACTCTATGGGGCCGGGCGGCGTGAGGGAAGAGCGGCTACGCGCGCAGGACGACCTCGACAGCCGTGCCTAGGCCGGGCCTGCTGCGGACGTTGAAGCCGCCGTCGATTGACGACGCACGATCGCGCATGTTCCGGAGCCCCTGACCGGTTGCTTCGATTTCGGCCGGGAAGCCTTCACCGTCGTCCTCGATGGCGACGAACCGCTCGCCTGAAAGGCGTCGGCCGATCACGACCTCGGCGCGCGTCGCGTTGGCGTGGCGGCGGACGTTGCCGAGCCCTTCCTGGACGATGCGGAAGATCTCGATCTGCTCGTCCGGAGCGAGACGGATCCCCGGGTCGATCTCGAGGTCAACTTCAAGCTCGCCGTCGGCGGTCAGGAACTCGACGTACCGGCGCAGCGCAGAGTCGAACGGCGCGGTGCCGCTGGCCGACGAGAGGGCGAGGATGGCGAAGCGGGCCTCCTGCTGGGCGAGCGAGGCAGCCTGCGTGAGCTTGGGGCCGACCTCCTCGACCGGCGCGCCGGCCTGGAGCATCTGCGCGTGCGTCGAGACCGCGAAGAGGTACTGCGCGAGCCCGTCGTGGATCTCGCGGGCGACCCGGGCCCGCTCCTCGGCGACGGCGCGTCCGAGCTCGGCCGAGCGGATCGCCCGCCACGCACCCACAAGCATGACCGCGAAGGCGAGCAGCCGCAGGTACTCGCCGGCAACCACGTACATCGTCCCGCGCGGCGGAGTGAAGACGAGGTGCAGTGCGGCGAAGAGCTGAAGCGTGAAGCCGAGCGCCAGCCACTTGGCGAGATCGTCTCTCTCCGTGGCGAACCGCCGTCCCCAGCCCACGACGGCGAGGAGGTTGAGCAGCGCCTGCACAGCAAGCGCCGATGCGAACGCGGCCGGCGCGCCCGCGCCCGGCTGCGCCGTGAGCGCCGGAAGCGTACCGCCGTGGGCGCGCAGGAGGACCCAAACGGCGGCGAGCACTACGGCCGCGGCGAGGACGGTGTCGCGGAGCGCGCGATCGCGGACGCGGCTGCGTCCGCGCACGAACGGCGCGGCCGCGATCAGAGCCTGTCCCAGGATCCCGCCGACCAGTGCCGCCCAGCCGTCGGCTCGATCAAGCGGTCCGCGGCCGAGGGCGGGGATGACCGCAAAGGCGAGGGTCGAGAGCGACCAGATGAGAAAGCCCGCCGCCGTGAAGAGGTCGGTCCGAGACCCGACGACCGAGAAGCGGACGCCGGCAAGCAGTGCGACGAGGACGCCGGCGAGCGCCATGGTCGTCTCGAGCACGAGTAGGAGCTGCGGTCTGTCGTACTGCGTCCGCAGCGTCGGATACGTCAGCAGCAGGGCAAGGCTCGCGGCGAGCAGCCCCGCCAAGACGACCTCGCCCCACAGCCACGCCTGCAGCTCGCTGCGCTGAGTTCTCACATGGGTCTTGTCGGCAGAACGGTCGCTGCCGATAAGGAAGACGTGGCTGCACGCGTTCTCGTCGTCGACGACCATCCGCTGACCCGCGATGCACTCGCGGCGCTGCTGCGTTCGCACGGCTTCGAGCTCGCCGGGGTCGCGGCCGACGGCGAGGAGGCGATCGCAACGGCGGCGCAGACGCAGCCCGACGTCGTCCTGCTCGACCTGCTGATGCCCGGCCTCGACGGCCTCTCGGCGTTGCCCCGGCTGCGCGAGGCCGCACCCGGGTGCGAGGTGGTGGTCCTCACGGCGTCCGGCACCGAGGAGAACCTCCTAGCCGCGATCCGCGGCGGGGCCGCGGGCTATCTCCTCAAGACCGAGTCGCCGGACCGGATCGCCGAGTTCCTCGAGGGCGTCGTCCAGGGAGACGCCGCGCTCTCGGGGCCGGTCGCGCGCAGGCTGCTCGACCAGGTGCGCTCCGGCGGCCGCGGCTCGGGCGTGCCCGATCGCATCGCATCGGTTCTCTCCGCCCGCGAGGTCGAGGTGCTGCTGCTGCTCGACGAGCACCACGGCACCGACGAGATCGCGCAGCGGCTCTTCATCTCCGAGCACACTGTCCGCTCGCACGTCAAGAGCCTCCTGCGCAAGCTCGGCGTCTCGTCTCGGCGCGAGGCTCTCGAGCAGCTCGCGCTCGCGCGCGGCTAACTCGTGAAGCCGTCGAGCGCGGCGTCGACGAGGCCCGGCAGGGTCTCGAGCTCGTAGCCGCCCTCGAGCACCGCGGCGACGCGATCGGAAAGCGTTCCACAGCGGCGAGCAAGCTCGCGGAAGCCGTCCTCGGTGACCTCCATGTCGGCGAGCGGATCCGCTTCGTGTGCGTCGAAGCCGGCCGACACGAGTACGAGCTCCGGCTCGAACCGCTCGACTGCAGGCTCGACCACGCGCTCGAAAGCGTCCAGGTATTGGTCGTCCCCTGAGCCCGCTTGCAGCGGGACGTTGAGCGTCGTCTCGGCCTGGTCGTGCGGGCCGCCCGAGCCCGGATAGAACGGCCACTGATGGAGCGAGACGAACAGGACGCTCTCGTCGTCGCGGAAGATCGCGTCGGTGCCGTTCCCGTGGTGTACGTCGAAGTCGACGATCGCGATCCGCTCGAGGCCGAGGCGGCGCTGCGCTGCCCGAGCGGCGATCGCGACGTTGTTGAACACGCAGAAGCCCATCGCGCGCCCCGGGAGGGCGTGGTGTCCGGGCGGACGGACGAGGGCGAACCCACCGCGCAGGGCCGCTTCGATCGCGGTGCCTGCCGCGAGTGCCGCGGCCTCGAATGTCGTCGCCGTGCAAAGCGTGTCGCCGTCGAGCCAGAGCGGATCAGATCCCTCGACCGAGCGGATCAGCTCGACGTGCTCGGCCGTGTGGCAGAGGAGCAGTTCCTCCGTGGTCGCGGCTCGGCCTTCGCTCCAGATGTGCTGCTGCCCGAGCAGTGCCGCCAGCCGCTCGGGCCGTTCCGGATGCCCGCCCGTCGGGTGGAGCCGTGCGAATGCGCGATGGGTCAGGACGTCGATAGCCCTGCCACTCGCTCCGCGACCCCGCCGAGCCCGAGCCGTTCGAGAAAAGAAGACGCCTCCGCCCACGCCGGGGATGTTTCTGCGAGGGGAGGAAGGGGAGCGGAGGCGTCCATCGTTGCGATTCGCCGGAAGAGCCTCAAGTCCTCCGCCTCCGCCGCGAACCTGCCGTCGGCGAGCGCGGCCTCGAGCGAGCCGTACTGCGCCAGCAGGTCGGCGGCCTTCTTCGGTCCGATGCCCCTGGCTCCGGGCAGCTTGTCGGACGGATCGCCGCGCAGGGCGATCAGGTCCGTCACCTGCTCGGGGTCCACGCCGTAACGCTCGCGCACCTCGGCCGGGCCGATTCGCGCGAGCTCGCTCACACCACGGGTGGGCTGCAGGATCGTGACCCGCTCGCTTGCGAGCTGGAAGGCGTCCCGATCGGACGTGGCCACGAGCACGTCGCCCTTCCATTCCCGCGCGGCGGCGGCGAGAAAGTCGTCGGCCTCGTAGCCCGGCGCCTTCGCGACGAGGAAACCGCATGCGCTCACCACCTCGGGCAGGATCTCGAGCTGCTCGAGGATCGACTCCTCGAACACTCTCCCCGACTGGTACGGCTCGAAGGCTTCGTGCCGGTACGTAGGCACCGACAGCGTGTCCCAGGCGACGAGAACCCCGTCCGGCTGCTCGGCCTGCCACAACCGCGTCAGCATGTTCGTGAAGCCGACGACCGCGTTGAGCCGGATCGACTGCGGCAGCGCGTGGTAGGCTCGATGCGCGAACGAGTCGCCGTCGACAGCGAGCAACACGCTCACAGCGACGCCTCGAGCTCGGTGATGCTCGCCATCAGCCGCTCGGTCGCCTCCTGCGACGCCAAGCGCATGTCGCCGCGGGCGACGTCTCCCAGCTCGATCGGCTCACCGAAGGCGACTCGCAAGGGGCCGAGCGTGAGGAGCTTGTCGGTGCCCGCAAGGGCCGCCGGCACGAGCGGCACCTCGGCCATCAGCGCGATCCGGGCCGCGCCGGAACGGGCGCGAGCCTGACGCTTCTTGACGAGCCCCTTTCTGCGCCGCGTGCCTTCGGGGAACATGACGACCACATTGCCTTCCCGTGCGAGGCGCACGGCCGTCTCGATCGCCTCGACGTCGGCGCGCTCGCGGTGCACCGGGAACGCGCCCACGGCATCGAGGACGTAGGTCGCCGGCCACCAGTAGAGCTCGGACTTCGCCATGAAGCGAAGCCAGCGCGCGGGATACAGCGGCATCCCGAGTGGCCACGGGTCGAAGTTCGAGAGATGGTTGCAGGCGACGACGTAACCGCCGCTCTCCGGCAGGTTCTCGGTCCCCTTCGCGCGCAGCCGGAACAGCCCGTAAAGGAGCGGCCGACTGAACACGGCGACGACGCGATACAGGGCCGGCGGATGCGGGGCCATGGGAGCAGTATCCAGACTGCTGGCTATCGTGACCCGCCGATGTCGAAGCGTCTGGTCATCGTCGAGTCGCCTGCGAAGGCGCGCACGATTGCCGGCTATTTGGGGCCGGAGTTCGTCGTCGAGTCCTCCGTCGGCCATATCCGCGACCTCCCGGACAGCGCGGCCGAGGTCCCGGAGGAGTACAAGAAAGAGGCCTGGGCGCGGCTCGGCGTCGACGTGGAGCATGGCTTCGAGCCGCTCTACGTCGTCGATCCGGACAAGAAGAAGACCGTTGCGCAGCTCCGCAAGCAGCTCTCCCAAGCCGACGAGCTCCTGCTCGCGACCGACGAAGATCGTGAGGGCGAGGCGATCGCCTGGCACCTGCTCGAGGTGCTGAAGCCGAAGGTGCCCGTCCGGCGGATGGTCTTCCACGAGATCACCCGTCCCGCGATCGAGCAGGCGCTGGACGAGACCCGCGAGGTCGACGAGCGCCTGGTCGACGCGCAGGAGTCGCGGCGCATCCTCGACCGCCTCTACGGCTACGAGGTCTCGCCGGTGCTCTGGAAGAAGGTCATGCCGCGGCTCTCGGCGGGCCGCGTGCAGTCGGTCGCGACGCGTCTCGTCGTCGAGCGGGAGCGGGAGCGGATGGCCTTCCGCGCCGCCGCTTGGTGGGATCTGGTCGGCACCTTCGACCCGGAGGCGTTCGACGCGCGGCTCGTCTCGGTCGAGGGACAGCGAGTCGCGACCGGCCGCGACTTCGGCCCCGACGGAAAGCTCAAGGGCGAAGCGCGCCAGCTAGACGAGGAGGCAGCGCGTGGCCTCGCCGAGCGACTCGAAGGAGCGTCCTTCCAGGTCTCTCGCGTCGAGCGGAAGCCGTACGTCCGCCGTCCGAGCCCGCCGTTCATGACGTCGACCCTGCAGCAGGAGGCGAGCCGCAAGCTCCGCTTCTCGGCGCAGACGACGATGCGTCTCGCTCAGCGTCTTTACGAGAACGGCTACATCACCTACATGCGCACCGACTCGACGACGCTGTCGGAGTCGGCGCTGACCGCGGCGCGGGCGCAGGTGACGTCGCTCTTCGGAGCCGAGTACGTCCCCGAGCAGCCGCGCCGCTACGAGCGCAAGGTGAAGAATGCGCAGGAGGCTCACGAGGCGATTCGTCCCTCGGGCGACAGCTTCCGCACGCCGCAGGAGGTGCGCTCCGAGATCTCTGGCGACGAGCACGCGCTTTACGAGCTGATCTGGATGCGCACGATCGCCTCGCAGATGAAGGACGCGCAGGGCCAGACCGTCTCGCTGCGCATCGGAGGAGAGTCGAGCAAGAGCGAGGCCGTCGAGTTCGGCGCCTCTGGCACCGTGATCACGTTCCGCGGCTTCCTCGCCGCGTACGAGGAGGGCCGCGACGACGACGGGGCGGCGAAGGGCGACGACGAAGAGCGCCGGCTGCCGAATCTCTCCGAAGGGGACGCGGTCGAGCTGCGTGAGCTCGAGCCGCAGGGCCACGAGACGAGCCCGCCTGCGCGGTACACCGAACCGACGCTCGTGCGGACGCTCGAGGAGCTCGGCATCGGCCGTCCGTCGACCTACGCGTCGATCCTCGGGACGATCCTCGACCGTGGCTACGTCTTCAAGCGCGGCACCGCTCTCGTCCCGGCCTTCCTCGCGTTCTCGGTCGTCGGCCTGCTCGAGCAGCACTTCGGACGCCTCGTCGACTATGACTTCACCGCCCGGATGGAGGACGACCTCGACCGGATCGCAGCCGGCGACGAGCAGCGTGTCGAATGGCTCGGCCGCTTCTACTTCGGGGACGGATCGGCCGGTCTCCAGGAGCTGGTCTCGGACCTCGGGGCCATCGACGCGCGCGAGATCAACTCGCTCGAGATCGGCGACGGGATCGTCTTGCGGGTAGGCCGTTACGGCCCGTATCTCGAGCGGGGAGAGCAGCGCGCCAGCGTCCCCGAAGAGCTCGCGCCCGATGAGCTGACCGTCGAGAAGGCCGAGGAGCTTCTCGCGCAGCCCAGCGGCGACCGCGAGCTCGGCACCGATCCCGCCAGCGGGCTCACGATCACGGCACGCACCGGGCGCTACGGCCCCTACGTCAGCGAGGTTCTTCCCGACGGCTCAAAGGAGAAGCCGCGCACCGCGTCGCTCTTCAAGACGATGTCGCTCGACACGGTGACGCTTGACGACGCAGTTCGCCTGCTCCAGCTGCCGCGGGTGGTGGGCGTTGCGCCCGACGGCGAGGAAGTGACGGCCCGCAACGGCCGGTACGGACCGTACGTCCAAAAGGAGAAGGAGTCGCGTTCGCTCGAATCCGAGGAGCAGCTGCTCACGATCTCGCTCGAGGAGGCGCTTGCGCTGCTCGCCCAGCCCAAACAGCGGCGCGGGCAGCGGGCGGAGACGAAGCCGCTGCGCGAGCTCGGCGCCGACCCGGCCGGGGGCAAGGAGATCGTCCTCAAGGAGGGCCGCTTCGGCCCGTACGTCACCGACGGAGAGACGAACGCGAGCCTTCGCAAGGGTGACGATCCGGAGACGGTCACGCTCGACCGCGCGGTCGAGCTGCTCGCCGAGCGGCGTGCGAAGGGACCTGCGAAGCGAGGCGGCCGCCGCCGCAAGGCTTCCTGAACCGTTCTCCGCAAACTTCGCCGACCGGTTCGCGTCCTATGCTCAGAGGCCGGTCGAAGCGCGGAATACACTTGCCGCGCGGCACGTTCGACCAACCGGGAGCGGCGGCACTCCCGGCAGGGTGGCAACCGGAGGACTTCCCTCCTAAGGTACGAAGGCGTGCGGGGAAGCTGAGAAGCAGGGCGAAAGGACTGAGGGAGCGCTGACGCAGAACCAGCTCAACGATTTGCTCGAGTCGGACCAGATCCGTGCCATCGTCGAGGGCGCCGAGGAGCGGGGATTCATCGATCCTGCGCTGATCGAGGCATTCGCGGCCGAACTCGAGCTCAACGACGCAGAGGTAGAGGAGCTCACACGCGAGCTCGAGCGCACGGGCCTCGAGATCGGCCAGCCGGCCGCGCAGGCGGCGGGTGCTCCGCGCGTCGAGGCGCCGAAGCAAGAGAAAGAGAAGGAAGCCGAGCCGGCAGTGGAACCCGAGCCCGAACCGGCAGCCACAGTCGTGATCTCCGGCTCGGCCGACAGCCTGCAGCTCTTCCTCGCCGACGTCGGCCGCCACAAGCTGCTCACCGCGGCCGAGGAAGTGATGCTCGCGAAGCGGATCGAGCGCGGCGACGTCTCGGCGAAGCGGCACATGATCGAGTCGAACCTCCGGCTCGTCGTTTCGATCGCCAAGGGCTACCGCGGGCTCGGCGTTCCGTTCCTCGACCTGATCCAGGAGGGGACGCTCGGGTTGAACCGCGCCGTCGAGAAGTTCGACTGGCGCCGCGGCTACAAGTTCTCGACCTACGCGACCTGGTGGATCCGCCAGTCGGTGCAGCGGGCGGTGGCGAACCACGCGCGCACGATCCGGGTGCCGGTCCATGTCGTCGAGCGCCAGCAGAAGCTGTCTCGCGCGGCGCGGCGGCTCGAGGTCGAGCTCGGTCGCGAGGCGACGAAGGAGGAGCTCGCCGAGGCGACCGGTCTGCCGATGCAGCACGTCGACGAGGCGCTCGGCGCGGCGAATGCATCCGTCTCGCTCAACCAGACCGTCGGCGCCGACGACGAGGGTGAGCTCGGCGATCTGTTCGCCGACCGCGAGGCCGTCGATCCGTTCGACGAGGCGGAGGAGTCGCTCCGCCGGCAGGGCGTTCGGCGCGCACTCGAGGCGTTGCCCGAGCGCGAACGGCGGATTCTCGAGCTGCGCTTCGGCTTCGAAGGCGAACCGTGGACGCTCGAGGCGATCGGCAACGAGCTCGACCTGACGCGCGAGCGCGTTCGCCAGCTCGAGGGTCAGGCGCTTTCCCGGCTCGGCGCTCTGCGCGACCTGATCTCGGTCGCAGCCGCCTAGCCGACGACAGAACCTCTCGCTTGCAGGATCGCCTCGCGCTCGAGCGGGGCGATCCGCAGTTCTGGCGGCGGCTTGCGCAGGAACGAGTCGACGAGAAGAACCTCGTCGAGGTCGAGCTCGCCGGGACATTGAGCAGCGGCCAGGCCTGCCTCGATCTCGAGCGCAGCGCCGCCGCCGGGCGGCAACGTCCGCTCGGCCGCCACCCGGCCCCCCGCGACGAAGAACGCGCGGACGTACCCCGGCTCGCCGGCAGGAACAAGCACGCAGCACCGGAGGCTTCGCACTCGCTCGAGCCGCCTGAGCTCACGACAGACCCGCTCGAGTGCGGCGATGCGGTCGCGGAGTCGGCCAGCGTCCTCGAATCTCCGCGCCTCCGAGAGGTCGTGCAGGCGATGGCGCAGCCGCGGGAGCGCGTCCGCCGGCCGGGCCAGGTCGTCGGGAGTCAGCACCCGCGCTGCGAGCTGCGCGGTGCGACGCGACCGCAGCGGGCCGACGGGCGACGACCGTGTCGAGGCGACGACCGAGCCGCCCCGCGGTCGCAGCCACACGTGCCGCTCCGGCCGCGACACCCGCGCGTTGCCCGGCGGGCGCAGCTCCCTGATCAGGCGTAACTCCTCGAGAGCGGCCTCGAGCTCGGAGCCCGCCACCCGCCACTCGATCCGCTCCGCGGCCGCGACGGCCGCCTCGACCGCTGGCCGCTGTCGCTCGCTACGGAAGTACGCGCGCAGGCGCGAGCGCAGGTCGCGCGCCCGGCCGACGTACAGAACCTGGTCATCGCGGCCGACGAAGAAGTAGACGCCGGGGCGGGTCGGCGCGCCGTAGGCGAGATGGCGCTTGTCGAGCAGCCGCCGCGTTCTCGTCGCTGCGAGGGCCGTGAGGTCGGCGACGGTGCGAGCGCCGCGTTCCTGCGCGAGGCCGATCAGCGCGAGCAGCAGCTCGGACGTGGCACGGGCGTCCGGGAGCGCACGGTGGCACGGCCGCTCGCTCGTGTCGAGAAACCATGCGAGCTGGCTCAGACCGAAGCCCGGAACGCGTCCGGCGAGCAACGTCCGCGCGAGCCGAACGGTGTCGACCACCGCCGAGCCGATGCGGCTGCCGGTCAGGCGCTCGGCCTCGCGGTCGAGAAAGGCGAGGTCGAAGCGCGCGTTGTGAGCGACCAGGACTCCGTCGCCTGCAAAGGCGAGAAAGCTCCGCACGGCCTCGGACGGCCCGGGCGCGCCGCGGAGCTGGGCGGTTCGGAGCCCGGTCACCGCGCTCGCTCCCGCGTCGATCGGAAGTCCAGGGTCGACGAGCGTCTGAAACTCGGCTTCGACCTCGAACCCGCGCAGGCGCACCGCGCCGATCTCGCAGATCCCGGAGCTGCCGGGCCGCAGCCCCGTTGTCTCGAGGTCGACCACCACGTAGGTCGCGTCTTCGAGCAGGAGAGCCGCGCCCGGGGGCTCGGCGAGCGCGACCGCGTCGCCACTCCACGAAAGCCGGGCGTCGGTCTCGACGAGGTCCGCGAGAAGCGTGCGCGCTAACGCGACGGGCGCCTGACGAAGAGCGAAGAGCCGGCGTGCCGCGTCCTCGGCGAGCACCGGCCCGCGTTGCTCCTCGACGAGCTCCACGAGGCGATCTGCCGCGTCTAGCCTGAGCTGCATGGCAGAGAGCCTAGGCGAACATACGTTCGTACGCCAGCTCGCGGCAGTACGGGCCGAGCCGTCCGCCAAGGCCGAGCAGGTCACGCAGGCGCTCCCGGGCGAGCCGTTGCGGGTGCTCGAGGAGAGCGGCGAGTGGGCTCGCATCCAGACCGCGTACGACTATCCGGGCTGGGTGCGGAGGGAGAGCCTCGGAGGCGAGCCCGATCCGGACTGGCTCGCGCCGGTCGCCAGCGATCCTGTCGCGCACGCTCGCACGCTGCTCGGGACCTACTACGAGTGGGGCGGAATGACAGCGCGCGGGATCGACTGCTCCGGCCTCGTCCACATGTCCTTCAGGGCCTGCGGGCGCCTGGTGCCGCGGGACGCCGACCAGCAGGAGGAGGCTGGTGAAAGGCTCTCCGAAGCGGATCTTCGCGCCGGCGATCTCGTTACGTACGGGCCTCCGGCGGGTGCCGACCACGTCGCGTTCTGGATCGGCGCCGGACGCATCCTCCACGCAACCCGCCGCGACGGAGTCAACGGCGTCGTCGAGGAGGAAGAGCCGCTCGAATTGCGCAGCCGCCGGCGCGCACTGGTGCGGCTCGACGCACGCTAGATTTCGCCGCTCGCGTGGAGCCGACTCCTTTTTCGAGGAAGGTGGCCGCGGTCGCGGTGCTCCCGCTCCTTGCGGTCGTTCTGATCACCGGCTGCGGTGGCTCGGGTCACAGTTCCGCGCCCGGCACGACGCACACTGGAACGACGCACACCGGAACGACGCGCGCCTCGCGCAGCGCTCCGGCTCCCAAGGCCCCGCTCGCCACGACCGCACACGAGTTCCCGGAGTTCCGGATCGCGATGGACGAGGCGACCGACTATCTCGACCCCGGGCTCTCGGACACCGCCGAGGGCTGGGGCGTGATGTGGAACGTCTATCTGCCGCTGCTCGGCTACCGCCACGTCAACGGCAAAGCCGGAGCCAAGCTCGTGCCGTACCTCGCGACCGCGCTGCCTCGCATCTCGAGTGATCGCAAGACGTACACGCTCACCCTCCGCAAGGGCCTGAAGTACTCGGACGGCTCGAACGTCAAGGCGAGCGACTTCAAGGCGACGGTCCAGCGAGACTTCCTGCTCGATTCCGCCGGTGCCGCGTTCTTCCGGAACATCGTCGGCGCAAAGCAGTTCGCGAAGAGCCCGCAGAAGCTGGACGGGATCCGCGGCATCATCGTCCACGATCCGACGAGGATCCAGATCCGTCTTGCGCACCCGCAGGCCGACTTCGCCAACGTGCTCGCCTCGGAGTTCGCAGCGCCCGTGCCGGCGAACTCGCCGCCGACGGACACATCTCTCCATCCGCTTCCCTCGACAGGCCCATACGAGATCACGAGCTACCAGCCGACCTCGCAGATCCTCGAGCAGCGCAACCCGCGCTTCCAGGCCCGGCGCTTCGACGGCAACGTGCCCGCCGGCAACCCCGATCGCGTGACGTGGGACATCGTCCCGAACGCCTCGACGGCGCTGCACCGCGTCCTGAGCGGCAAGGACGACTGGATGAGCTACTACCAGGTTCCCGGCAAGCGGCTGCCTGCACTCGAGGAGAAACACGGGAGCCGGTTACGGCCGTTCACTCCGCCCAACCTCATGTACTTCTTCATGAACACACGGGTGCCGCCGTTCACCAGCCTCAAGGTCCGGCGGGCGGTGAACTACGCGATCTCGCGCCGGTGGCTCAAGCGGCTGGCGGGCGATCTTGCCCAAACGACCGAGAACGTCCTCCCGCCGAGCTACCCGTCCTTCCGGGCGCACACCCTCTACCGGCACGATCTACGCAAGGCGAGACGCCTCGTGCGCGAATCGGGCTTCAAGGGAAAGCACGTCTTCATCTGGAACCACGACGTCCCCGCCGACCGCCTGTACACGGAGTACCTCAAGCAGGTGCTGGATCAGATCGGCTTCCACGCGACAGAGAAGATCGTTACGGCCGGCAGCTACTGGGCGACGATCGGCAACCAGAAGACGCGCGCGCAGATCGGCTTCGCGGACTTCGTCCAGGACTATCCACACCCGCTCGACTGGTTCAGGCTCCTCGACGGCCGGGCGATCACGCAGATCCACAACTCCAACTACGCGAACTTCGACGTCGGCTGGGCGAACCGCCGAATCGCAGCGCTCACGCGTCCGACGGAGCTGACGGCCGAGGTCAACCGCGAGTGGGCGGCCCTCGACCGGAGGGTGATGCGGCTCGCTCCGTGGGCCCCGTTCCTCAACCAGGGGGCGACGGACTTCTTCAGCGCCCGCGTCGACCTCGGGTGTTATGTCAACAACGTCCTCTACGAGTTCGACTACGCGAGCATCTGCGTCAACAACAAATAGCCCCCAACTGCGTCAATAAGAGTGTGTTTCAATAAGAATTGCGATGGGCCGTCCGGCCCATGAGCGGGGTCAAGATGGCCCAGGGCAGTACATGCTCGCTACCCGGGAGGTGTACTAGAGTGAGAATGAAGCGAGTTAGATCCGTCGCGATCGCGACGGTCGTCGCGGCGGGGCTCGCGCTGGTAGTGAGCGCCTGCGGCGGCAGCAGCAGCAGCAGCGGCGGTAGCGCGACGACGACCACGTCCTCCACCACCGGAACGCTCTCGACGGCGACGTATCCGACGCTGAACGTCGTCTGGGGCACCACCGACTACATGGATCCGGGCCTCTCCTACCGGCTCGAGTCGTGGCAGATCTTCCAGGACACCTACCTGGGCCTCGTCTACAAAGCGCATGTCAGCTGCCTGACGGGCAACTGCGCCAAGATCGAGCCGGGTCTCGCAACGAACATCGGAACCGTCACGAACGGCGCCAAGACCTACAAGTTCACCCTCCGCAAGGGGCTGAAGTACTCGGACGGCACGCCGATCAAGGCGAGTGACTTCAAGAACACGATCATCCGCGACTTCAACCTGAACTCGCCGGGTGTCTCGTTCTACTCGAACATCGTCGGCATCGACGCCTGCGAGAACAACCCGACGAAGTGCAAGAGCATCTCGGGCATCGTGACGAACGACGCGGCGGGGACGATCACGATCAACCTGAAGACGCCGGAGTCCGACTTCGAGTACGTCCTCTCGATTCCGTTCTCGTCCTTGGTTCCCTCGTCGACTCCGCACCAGGACACCGAGAACCCGCCGCCGCCGGCGAACGGGCCGTACTACATCGCGAGCTACAACCCGAGCAAGTCGTTCGTCCTCAAGCGGAACCCGCACTGGAAAAAGAACGAGATCCCGGGGATTCCGAACGGCAACGCGGACCAGATCAACGGCACGATGACCGACGATCAGGCGCGCGCGGCGCAGCTCACCGCGTCCGGCCAGGACGAGTACGACGAAGACATCCTGCCAACCGACCAGCTCTCGCACTACAAGACGAAGTACCCGAACCAGATCAAGTTCTGGACGACTCCGTCGACGTACTACTTCTTCATGAACCAGCGGACGCCGCCGTTCAACAACCTGAAGGTGCGGCAGGCCGTGAACTACGCGGTCAACCGCGCACAGCTGGTCAACCTGCGCGGCGGCCTCGGCGTGCCGACCTACAACTTCCTGCCGCCGAGCTATCCGCAGTACAAGAAGCTCAACCCGAGCCCGTATCCGTACAACCTGACGAAGGCGAAGCAGCTCATCCAGGAGTCCGGGATGGCGGGCACGCCGGTCAAGGTCTACACGATCTCCGACGTGGCAGTGGACCTGTCTACCGGTGAGTACCTGCAAGGCCAGTTGAACAAGATCGGCCTGAAGGCGACGCTCAAGCCGCTGGCCGGCGCGAACTACTTCACGATCATGGGCAACCAGTCCACGAAGGCCCAGATCGGGTTCACCGACTGGTTCGAGGACTTCCCGTACCCGACGGACTGGTTCAACACCCTGCTGAACGGGAACGCCATCCACCCTGTGCACAACAACAACT
Source organism: Gaiellaceae bacterium (assembly GCA_036496985.1). Taxonomy (GTDB): domain Bacteria; phylum Actinomycetota; class Thermoleophilia; order Gaiellales; family Gaiellaceae; genus Palsa-739. The sequence continues at coordinate 17,613 of DASXKE010000173.1, forward strand.
ACGGGAACGTCAGCATCCCGGCTCAGAACAAGGCGATGGCGAAGCTCGCTGCTTTGCCTCCGAGCCAGGCGCTTTCCTCGAGCACGAACGCGAGTTGGGCCAAGATCGACGAGGCCATGAGTCAGGACGCGGCGACCGTGCCGTACCTGAACGGCATCATCACCTCGTTCTTCTCGACGAAGCTCAACCCAGCGTGCGACGTCTTCGACGACAACCAGGACGACATCGCACAGTTCTGCCAGAAGTAATCGATTGACAACCGGCGCGGCGGTGCACTTGCACCGTCGCGCCGGCTTAACTCTTCTGAATTAATCTGGACGACACCAGTGGCGACCACCGGAGACGAGTTCACTCTCGACACTGCCGCCGAACTGGCGGCGGAAGAGGGCAGCGCCGGCAAGGAGATCCAGGGCCGGAGCCCGTGGGCGCTCGCTTGGCGGCGGTTGCGCCGCAACTACGTAGCGCTCGGTTCGCTGGGCGTCTTCATCCTCGTCGTCGTCGCTTGCCTCCTCGCGCCCGTCTACGTGTCGCACGTCTCGGGCATCCCGCCGAACGAGGTGAGACTGGGCGATTCCGTCACGAAGAACGGGCAGAAGATTCCCGTCATCTCGAACGGCAGCACGAAGATCGTCAACGGCGTCCCGGTAGTCGTTCCCGGCGGCATCCCGATCGGCGCGCAGTGGGGAGCAACGGGCGGCGCTTACATCCTCGGGGCTGACGAGGAGGGACGCGACGTCACGACCCGGCTCCTCTACGGCGGTCGTAACTCGCTCTACATCGGCGTGACGTCGGCGGCGATCACGACGGTCGTGGCCGTGGTCCTTGCCCTGCTGGCCGGCTATTTCGGCGGGGGCACCGACTGGGTCATCTCACGCTTCTTCGACCTGATCTGGGCCTTCCCGGTCATCCTGCTCGGGATCGCGCTCGGCACCGCCTTATCCGTCAATGGCTTTCACCACTTCGGGATCAACCTTTCGGGCTCGAGCCTCTGGATCACGATCGGCGTGGTCGCGTTCGTCTTCATCCCGTACATCGGGCGACCGCTGCGCGGCCAGATCCTCGCGCTGCGGCAGCGGGAGTTCGTCGAGGCCGCGACGGCTCAGGGAGCCGGCCCGATCCGGATCATGTTCACGGAGGTGCTGCCGAACATCGCCTCCACGGTGCTCGTGCTCTTCACGCTGATCATCGCGGCCTGCATCCTCACCGAGGTCGGGCTCTCCTTCCTCGGCGCGGGCGTCCAGCCGCCGAACCCGTCGTGGGGGACGATGATCGAGGAGGGTCAGAGCCAGCTTGCGACCGCTCCGCAGATCAGCCTCTACGCGGGCCTCGCGATCGCGGTCACGGTGCTCGCGATCAACATCTTCGGTGACGGCCTGCGCGACGCGCTCGATCCGCGGGCCAAGGTCAGGATCGAGCACTAGCGGGGAGTGGGCTAGATGGGCGCATTCATCGTGCGGCGGCTCTTCGGGATGATCCTCGTGCTGGCGGCGGTCAGCCTCATCGTCTACCTCATCTTCATCGTCATCCCGGGCGGCAATCCGGCGCTCAGGATCGCGGGTAAGACCGCGACGCCGGGAAACATCAAGGCGATCGAGCTCAAGCTCGGGCTCAACCATCACGGCTTCTTCGGGTTCCTTTGGCAGTGGTGGGACATGATGAAGGCGCTGTTCACCGGAAGCCTGGTCTCGTACTACGACGGCACGAACGTCGTGCAGCAGATCAAGGAAGGAATACCGGTGACGTTCTCGCTCGCGATCGGCGCCGGAGTCATCTGGATGGGATTCGGGATCCTCGTCGGCACGGTCTCGGCCGTGAAGGCCGGACAGGTCTCGGATCGGGTGATCACCGCGCTCGCCCTGATCGGGATCTCGCTCCCCGTGGCGTGGCTCGGGCTGCTGTTCCGCTACTTCCTCGCCGGTGAAAAAGGATGGCCGGCGATATTCCCGGACGGCGGCTACGTTCCTTTGACCACTGACCCCGTGCAGTGGGCCTACCACATGCTTTTGCCATGGTTCACGCTCGCCATCCTCTTCATCGGGTTCTACGGTCGCGTGCTGCGCTCGAACATCCTCGACACGATCAACGAGGACTTCGTGCGCACCGCGAAGGCGAAAGGGCTCACGTCGCAGCGCATCCTCCGGAAGCATGTGCTGCGGGCTTCGCTCATCCCGATCGTGACGCTCTTCGGCCTCGACTTCGCGGCCGTGCTGGGCGGCGGCGCGATCATCACGGAGGTGGTCTACAGCCTGCCCGGTGTCGGCTTCTACGCTGCGCGGTCGATCTCTCAGCAGGATCTGCCGCCGCTGATGGGCGTGACGCTCTTCGGCGCGATGTTCATCGTCGTCTTCACGCTGCTGGTCGACATCGCCTACGCGTATCTGGATCCGAGGATTCGGCTCTCGTAATGGCTGAACCGCTGCTCGAGGTCAACGACCTCAAGGTCCGCTTTGCGACCGAGGACGGGATCGTGAACGCCGTCGACGGCGTCTCGTTCAAGCTCGAACGCGGCAAGGTGCTCGGGATCGTCGGCGAGTCCGGCTCGGGCAAGAGCGTGACCGCGATGACGCTCATGGGCCTGACCCAGGGCGTCAACGCCGCCTTCGAGGGCGAGGTTCTCTACAAGGGAACCGATCTGCTGAAGGTTTCCGACAGCGGGATGCAGGACTACCGCGGCAACGAGCTCGGGATGATCTTCCAGGATCCGATGACCTCGCTGAACCCGGTCTACCGGATCGGTGAGCAGATCGCCGAGGCGATCCGGTCGCACGACAAGGTCGACAAGCGAACGGCGCGGGCGCGCACGATCGAGCTCCTGCGCCAGGTCGGGATCCCGAACCCGGAATCGCGCGTCGACAGCTTCCCGCACGAGTTCTCGGGCGGGATGCGGCAGCGCGCGATGATCGCGATGGCCCTCTCCTGCAACCCGTCGGTTCTGATCGCCGACGAGCCGACGACGGCCCTTGACGTGACGATCCAGGCGCAGATCGTCGATCTCGTCAACCGCCTGAAGGACGACTTCGACTCGGCGGTCATCTTCATTACGCACGACCTCGGTGTGATCGCCGAGATCGCGGACGAGATCATCGTCATGTACGCCGGCCGCGTCGTCGAACGCGGCTCGAAGCGTGACATCTTCTACGACCCGCAGATGCCGTACACGTGGGGTCTGCTCGGCTCGATCCCGCGGCTCGACCGGCCGCGCGTCGAGCGGCTGCACACCATCGAAGGCTCGCCCCCGTCACTCATCAACATGCCGGAGGGCTGCAAGTTCCGGCCGCGCTGCCCGCACGCCTTCGACAAGTGCAAGCAGGAACCGAGTCTCGAGAACCGCGTTGAGGCTCCCGGCCATCTCGACCGCTGCTGGCTCGACGTCGAGTTCAAGCGCGAGCATCGCGACGAGACGATCTCCGGCGGCACGGTCGAGGCCGCGTGACCGCTCTCGAGCAGAGCAACGGCTCGGGCGATTCGCCGCTGCTCGAGGTTCGGCACGTCAAGAAGTACTTCCCGATTCGCGCGGGTGTCCTGCAGCGCGAGGTCGCGCACGTGCACGCGGTCGACGATGTGAGCTTCGCGGTCAAGCAGGGCGAGACGCTCGGGTTGGTCGGAGAGTCGGGGTGTGGCAAATCGACGCTGGGCCGCACGATTGTGCGCCTGCTTCAGCCGACTGCCGGCGAGATCATTTTCGACGGGACGCCGATTCAGAGTCTCGGGACGCGGCGGCTGCGGCCGCTCCGTCGCGAGATGCAGATGGTCTTCCAGGATCCGTACGCGTCGCTCAACCCTCGCAAGCGCGTCGGGACGATCATCTCCGACCCGATGAAGATCCACGATCTCGGCAGCCGCTCAGAGCAGAAGCGGCGGGTCAACGAGATCCTCGAGACCGTCGGCCTCTCGCCTGAGCATTACAACCGCTTCCCGCACGAGTTCTCAGGGGGACAGCGGCAGCGGATCGGCATCGCGCGCTCGCTCGCGCTGCGGCCGAAGCTGATCGTCGCCGACGAGCCTGTGTCGGCCCTCGACGTCTCGATTCAGTCGCAGATGCTGAACCTGCTCGACGACCTGCAGACCGAGTTCAACCTCACGTACATCTTCATCGCCCACGACCTCGGCGTCGTCCGGCATGTGAGCGACCGGATCGTCGTGATGTACCTCGGCAAGATCGTCGAGCTCTCGCCGGCGGAGGAGCTGTACTCGCGACCGATCATGCCGTACACCGAGGCCCTTCTCTCGGCCGTTCCGATTCCCGATCCGGACCTGGCCGAGAAGCGCGAGCGGATCGTGCTCGAGGGTGACGTCCCGAGCCCGATCAACCCGCCGAGCGGCTGCCGCTTCCACCCTCGTTGCCGCTATGCGACCGAGGTGTGCACGCAGGTCGAGCCGCCGCTCGTCGACTACGGCAACGGCCACCTCGCGGCGTGCCATCACCCGCTCAACGTCGACCAGGCGACGCTGCAGCAGGTTGGAGTGGCCGAGCACCACACGCCGGCCGCGGCCGACGAAACGGCGCTGCCGCAGGACACGTCGGGCAGTTCGAACCCAGCTGTTGCTCCTTCAGGCGACTGATACCCGTTCGAGGTAGCTAGCTGCGCTAAAGCGGCTTGGGCGGTGCGCCGATACTCGGTTCGTGGATGCTGCTGAGCGCAAGGAGATCCTCAGCCGGTACCTGACGCACTCGCGGCGCTTCGAGGAAGTCGCGGCGCGGCGTCGTGGCACCGGTGGGGCGGACGTGATTCCGCTTCAGAACCCGCTTCGCGAGCTCGAGCAAGAGCCGACGGGGCGCGAGGTCGAGGTTCTGCAGCTCATCTCCGACGGGCTCGTGAACCGGGAGATCGGCCAGAAGCTGTTTCTGTCCGAGGAAACGGTGAAGTCACACGTGCGCCACTTGCTCGCGAAGCTTCAGGCGCGGTCACGCGCGCATGCGGTCGCAGTCGGCTTCCGCCGCGGCATCATCGGCTAACTTCATCCACAGACAGGCGTCGAACGCTGTGGATAAAGGAAAAACAAAGCGCCGGGTGAAGATCACCCGGCGCCCGTGAAACCAGCTAGCCGCCTCTCAGCTTCTACTCGGATCCCCCGCGCGGGGGATGAGCGAAAGCTGTGGATAACGGACTATGCGTCGGCTCTACCAGACTCTGGAACACCCGGCGATGGTCGCCCGGGCTGCGAGATTCATAAAGGAACGCATTGAGCACTCCGATCGATCGGGAACTGACGGCTCCGCGAGCCTATACCCCTTTTGGGGGATACGCAAGGCTGGACCGGCTGTTCAAAGGTCTGGGTAGCGCCGACCGCCGCACCGTTGTTTGGGCTTCCGTCCTGAATGCCGCGGCGATCGTTGTTTTTAGCGCCCTCTGGATCGCCGACTACCCGTTGCCACCCATCTGGGCGCTTCTCGCGCTAGGCGCAGTTGCAGCTCTGGCAGAACAGCAGCAGGTTGCGATCAACGATCGCACCTGGCAGTCGGTGACGACCTTGCCGCTCGTCTTCTCCGCCGTGGCGTTTGGCCCGCTCGGAGCATTCGTAGTCGGAGCCATCTCCAATGTGTGGGATCTACGCGCATCGCGATCGAGTTGGTTCGTGTACACGCCGATCCGCGGTCTAACAGCTGCGACGGCCGGATTTGCCGCCTGGAAGCTCGTCCCCAGCCCGACGACATTTGGCCAGTACCTTCTCGCGAGCCTTGTCGCATCCGTGGCCCTCGTGGCCTCGGACGGCGCGTTGGTGGCGATGACCGCCTGGGTGCGCCGAAGAAATGTTGCGACGTACCTGCGCGAAGTCACTTCGGTTTCCTTGCTGACGGTGCCGCTCTATATCCCTGTGCTCGCCCTGTTCCTTTACGGGTACTACCTCTACTCTCTGCGGCTCGTGATCATCTTCTTCCTGCCGGCCCTCGCGGCGCAGCGGCTACTCCACCTCTACCAGCAGGAAAAGGTCGTCTCTGAAGATCTCGCAGGGGCGAACGAACGACTTCGACGGGCGAGCCTTTCCTTCGCAACCGCTCTCGTGGCGACTCTCGACGCCCGGGATCAGTACACCGCCGGCCACTCCGCGGCCGTGGCGATCTACGCAAGAGACGTCGCGCAGCGGATGGGCCTCTCCGAGGAGAGCCAGGAACTCGTCCACCTGTGCGGCCTCGTCCACGACATCGGCAAGATCGGCCTTCCGGCCGGTCTACTCGAAAAGCCAGGTCCCTTGACCCTCGAAGAGCGAAGACACATGGAACAGCACTCCGAGATCGGCGAGCGGATCCTGCGCAACGTCGACGATTACTCGGAGATCGCCGACATCGTCCGATCCCATCATGAGCGCATCGACGGGATGGGATATCCGGACGGCTTACACGGCGACGACATTCCCCTTCTTGCACGGATCATCGGGGTGGCTGACGCCTACGACGCCATGACTTCCGACCGCCCATATCGTGAAGCACTGCCAAGTCGAGTTGCGCGAATGCGCTTGGCCCAGGCCGTTGAGACACAGTTCGACACGACCGTCGTCGCGGCGTTTGAAGCAATTCTCGCCGCCTCCGATGAGGATTACCGGTCCGGGCGTGGTTCCTCGTTCCTGCGCGAGCGGGCACAACTCGAGCGAGGCGACGCAGACATTGAAGTTGCACTAGACGTCGCCAGGTAGAGCCCGCGCAGCCTCTAGTCGCGAGCGTACGCCGAGCTTGTCGTAAATGTGCTTCACGTGCACCTTGGTTGTCGAGGTGCAGCTGGCGCTCGGTGAGGTCTGGCTTTGCGTCGTCGCTGGCTGTCATGGCCCGGCACGCTACGGCCGGGTGGGCGCTGCAGCTATCGGCCGACGGGGGGATTTGGGCGGGCGGTGGCGTGCGCCCCGCCGACGAAGCTGGCTTCGTGGCCGCGTGCGTTGGCCTCGGTGAGCTCCTCCTGTGTCAATGCGCCGGTTCGCAGCAGGAGGTCGAATTCGTCGCGGAGGTGCGTCCGCATCATCTCGGGCCCGTCAGTCGCGATCGTGAACAAGACGCCGTGCTCGACGAACGTCCGGAAGACGTCGCGAACCGCTTCCTCGTCGGGCAGCGCCTTCGTCAGGAGGTTCGAGGTGGGGCAGATCTCGAGGACGACCTCCCGCTCGCTCAGCTCCTTCATCAACTCGGCGTCGCCGGCGGCGAGGACCCCGTGCCCGATTCGGTCCGGACGCAGGAGCTCGAGCACCTCTCCGATCTCGGCGCGACCCATGTCGCCGCCTTCTTCGCCGACGTGGATCGTGACGCCGAGCCCGGCGGCGCGGGCGTCCTCCACCATCGGCTGCACCTGCGCGTAGTCGTAGCGCTCGCCGCCGGGACGCGGTCCGGCGATGTCGATTCCCACGACGCCGCGCGGCGCCCAGCGAATCGCCTTCTCGACGATGACCTCGTTCTGGTGCGGAGTGAAGGTGCGGTCCATCATCAGGATCAGACCCGCGCGCACCTGCGGGTACTCGAGGCTCGCGACGTCGAGACCGCGGATCGCGGCGAGGATGATGTGGTCGAGGTCGCGCTCGCCGCCGCGGTTCCGCTTCATCGGGTTGAAGCGAAGCTCGAGCGTCGTGATCCCCTGCGACCGGTAGGCGCCGCCGATCGCGCCGTGCACCGACACCTCGACGGCGGCCGGGCTCGACTGGATCAGCTCCGTGTAGTGGTAGATCGCGTCGAGCGCGTCGAGATCGGGCACGCCTCGCGGATCGGACACGGTCACGAGCCGGTCGAAGTCCCAGAAGTCCTTGACCGGGAGGGCGATGCCCTGCCGGTGGGCGAGCGACCAGAGGATGTCGGAGGAAACGGAACCGCCGAGATGCGTGTGTAGTTCGGCGAGGCCTTCCATCGGTTCAGTTTAGTCCCCAGCCGACGACGGCCCAGCGGCGGCTGAGGAAGCGCGGGCCGAGCAGCGCGAGCCGCGCCGCGATCAGGACGTCGAGCGCCGCCCACACCCCGACGACGCCCCAGTCGAGCGCAAGCGAGAGCGCCGCGAGCGTGATGAAGACAGCGCTCGCGGCGAGCATCGACCACATGAGGAACCGCGTGTCGCCGGCGCCGATGAGGATCCCGTCGAGTGCGAAGACGGCGGCGCCGAGCGGCTGCATCGCTGCGAGGAACGGCCAGAGGAGCGCAGCCTGGTGGAGGACCGCCGGGTCGTTCGTAAAGGCCTCCGGAAGCGCGTGTGAGAGCGGTGCGAGCACGAGCGCGAAGCCTAGACCCACAACGACCGACCATCCGATCATCCGCACCGCAGCTGCGTACGCGCCCTCGGCGTCGCCCGCTCCGAGCATCCGGCCGACGATCACCTGCCCCGCGATGGCGAGTGCATCGAGGATGAGCGCGATCAGGATGAACAGCTCGTACGCGATCTGGTGCGCGCCGAGCTGCGCGTCTCCCATCCGCGCGAGGACGGACGCCGCCACGAGGAACGACGCGTAGAGCGCGGCCGTGCGCACGAAGATCTGCCTTCCGACCCGCACCAGCGGCCGCATCTCGCGCCAGTTCGGCCGGCGCGACGGTGCGTACGGGCGGAGCAGCTCAATCACGAACGCCACTCCCATTCCCGCCTGCGCGATCGCCGTCCCGGCTGCCGAGCCCGCGATTCCCCAGTGGAAGACGTAGACGAACACGACCTCCAGCACGAGGTTCACCAGGTTGGCCAGCACGACGATCTCGAGCGGGCGGCGCAGGTTCGAGACCCCGCGCAGATAGCCCTGGCCGGCGAGGGCGACGAGCGCAGCGGGCAGTCCGATGGCCGCGATCCGGAAGTAGGTGAGTGCGAAGTCGCCCGAACGGCCGTGGCCGCCGAGGCCGGCGAGGAGCGGTGCGGCGACGATCTCCAGGACAACGAGCAGCGCCATCCCGATGCCGAGCGAGACCCAGAGCGCCTGCGCGGCGAGTCGCGCAGCCTCCTCGCTCCGGCCGGCGCCCGAGGCGCGTGCGACGACGGCTGTCGTCCCATAGGTGAGGAAGTTGAAAATGGTGAAGGCCCCGGCGAGCACGGTTCCCGCGAGACCGAGCGCCGCGATCTGCGGGCCGCCCAGATGGCCGACGATCGCCGTGTCGGCGAGGACGTAAAGCGGTTCGGCCGCGAGCGCGCCCAGGGCGGGCAGCGCGAGGCGGACGATCTCGCGGTCGTACGAGGAGCGAAGGCGCACCGGGCCGCCGACGATAATGGGCCGATGCAGCCGCCCGACTCGATGCCCGACTTGAGCCGGTTCGTGCGACTCCCGTCGAGCCGGATCGTGCGGGTACTCCTGGGTCTCGTCGTTCTGGCGGCGCTCGCAGGACTGTTCTGGTGGAGGCGCGGCAGCCTCGCCTCGATCGGGAGCGCCTTCAGTCAGGTGCGCTGGGAGTGGGTCGTCGTCGCGATCCTGCTCAATCTGCTCTCGGTCATCGTGCGCGCCCTCGCGTGGAACACGGTCATCGAGTCGGCGATGGAGCCGCCGCATCCGGGATTCATGCTCGTCTTCTCGGCGTTCTCGGTCGGCCTGTTCGCGAACGCCCTGCTGCCCGGCCGGGTCGGCGAGCTCGCGCGGGTCGCAGTGCTCACGCGAAAGATGCCCGGGCGCAAAGGAGCGTGGGCGACTCTCGTCGGGACGGTGTTCGCGCACCGGGTCTTCGACATCGTCCCGGTGCTCCTGCTCATCCTCTACGTGATCGTCACGGCCAGCATCCCGTCGTCGGCTCGCGCGACCTTGCTGTTCGTGATCGGGATCGGGGTGGGCCTGTTCGCGTTCGCGTTCATCTCCGCCCGCAGGCATCACCAGGAGATGTCGATCGAGGGGCTCGGGCCTGTGCGGCGGCTGGTCACGATGGGCAGGCACGGCCTCGGTGTGATGCGCTCGCCGGTCGCCGCCGCGCTGGCGGTCTTCTTCCAGATCCTCGGCTGGACGTTCCAGCTTCTCGCCGTGTGGACGGCGATGCGGGCGTTCGACATCAATGCGCCGCTGCCGGCTGCGGGCGTCGTGCTGCTCGTGATGAACGTCGTGACGATCCTGCCGTTCTGGCCGGGCAACGTCGGCCTCGTGCAGGTCGCGATCGCGTCCGCGCTCGTCGGCTACGGCGTGGCGTACAGCACCGGTGTCGCATACGGGTTCGGACTGCAGGCGATCGAGGCGTCGGTCGGCATCGGCGTGGGGCTTCTGTTCCTGGCCCGCGAGGGGCTCTCGTTCGCGATGTTGCGCGTGATGCCGACCGCGGACCAGGCCGAGATGCCGGCCGAGGAAGCCGCTTAGGGAGCGGTCGGCGGCCGCGACTGGTCGGCGCGGCGTGCCAGCTCCTCGACGCGACCTTCGGCGGCGTCGAGCCTTGCGCGGCAGAAGGTGTAGAGCTCTTCACCGCGTTCCCAGAGCTTCAGCGCCTCGTCGAGCGGCGCCTGGCCTCGCTCGAGCTGCTCGACGATCTGCTCGAGCTCAGCCTGGGCCTGCTCGAAGCTCCGCGGCTCGGGCTCGCTCACTCGCTCACCTCCTCGACCCGCGCGCCGAACGCAGCACGGGCGAGCGTGACGTCGACGCGGGTTCCGACTGGGACGTCCTCGGCCGAGGCCGCAACGTCACCCGATTCCGTCCGGACGATCGCGTACCCTCGCTCCAGTGTTTGCAGAGGAGACAACGCAACGAGCTTTCCCGCTGTGTTCTCGAGCGCCGCCCGCTTGCGCTCGACCGCGAGCGCCGGGGCGAGCCGCAGCCGGTCCCGCGTGCGTTCGAGGCGATGCCGCTCTCTTTCCACGGCGGTGCGCGGCCACGTGTGAAGCCTGTCGGCGGAGCGGGCGAGGCGCTGGCGATCCCGCTCGAGCGACCGCCGGGCGCTGCGCGCAAGCGTCGCGTGGGCGCGGTCGAGCCTTCCGTACAACTCGGTCAGCTCCGGCACGACGAGCTTTCCCGCGGCCGTGGGGGTCGAGGCGCGGACGTCCGCCGCGAGATCGCAGAGCGGCGTGTCCTGCTCGTGGCCGACAGCCGAGACGACGGGAACGGGGCAGCCGGCCACCGCCCGGACGACGCGCTCGTCGCTGAAGGGAAGGAGGTCCTCGAAGCTTCCGCCTCCGCGGGTCAGGACGATCACCTCGACGTCCGGGTGCTCGCAGAGAGCGCCGATCGCGGCCACGATCTCGGCTGCCGCGCGCGGGCCCTGCACGTACGTCTCCGCGACGAGGACCGATGCCGGTGGAAAGCGGGTCCGGATCGTCGTCACGACGTCGCGCTTGGCCGCAGCGTCGTTCCCGGTCACGACTCCGATTCGGCGCGGCAAGAAGGGCAGCGGTCGCTTCCGCTCGTCGGAGAACAGGCCTTCCGCCGCGAGAGCTGCCTTTAGTTGCTCGAGAGACGCGAGGTGCGCGCCGGTTCCGAAGCGCTCGATCGTGAGTGCGCGGAGCTTGAACTCGGCCCGCTGCTCGTACAGCTCCGGGCGTCCGAACACGTGCACCCGCTCGCCGTCGGAGAGGCCGAGCCGGAGCGCGTCGAACCGGCCGCGCGCCATCGTCACGCCGACGCAGGAGCCGTCCGCCGGATCCTTGAGCGTCAGGAAGACGCTCGCCCACCGGTCGTGCCGCTTGAGCTCGGTGACCTCGCCTTCGACCCAAAGGGTCGGGAGCCGCGAGAGCCATTGGCCGACGCCGCGGTTGAACGCGGCCACCGAGTAGACGGTGCGGTCGTCGTACGGGAGCGCCTCGACCTTGGCCACCGACGCAGCCTAGTCGGGCGAGTTTCCTAGAGCAGGATCTCGGCGGCCGTCTCGGGCTGGCAGCCGCGGCCGAGCATCTCGCAGGCCAGGTGGAGGTCGGCCTCACTCACCGCGAGCCGTTCGGCGAGCGAGAGCGGGTAGCCGGCCTCGATCAGGATGTGAAGGCGCCAGCTCTCCACTTTCGACCGTTCGTCGAAGAGAGGCTCGAGGGTTTGCGTGGTCGTCATCTCGCTCATGGCTCCCTTTTCGTCACACCTGGTTCGTGGTGCTATCGACGAACCCTTCCGGCTTAGGTTAGGCGGAGCCTCGTTAAAGATTTGCTAGGAGTCTCGTTGGCTACGAGCCGCGGACGGCGGCCGCCGAGCTGACCCGGCGCACGAGCTCCTCGAGGCGGGCTTCGAGCACGCCGCGCTCCACGTCGATGTCGGCGCGAAGCTCGTCGATCTTGCGGCGGATCTCCGACTCGAGCTCGCCGAGCCGCAAGTCGTGGGCGGCGACGAGCTCGTCCTGGCGGCGTTCGAGCTCCTTCGAGACGTTGGAGACGCGGTTCTCGAGCCGCTGCGCGCCGGCGTCCCCGACATGCGCCAGACGTTCCGCGAGCACCGTCTCGGCTTCGCGAGAGAACGTGCTCACCGCGCGGTCGAGCTCGCGGGCGAGGCGCTTGGCGGCATCTTCCCGCGATGTCTTCACGAGTTGCGCGAAGCGCTGCGCTGCCTCGTCGGCGTGCGACGCAACGGCGCGGTCGACCGCGCGCTCGAGCTGCTCGATCTGCCGGCGTGAGAGATCCTCGAACCCGGAGCGCACACGTTGGATCGCGTCCGCTTCTTCCCGTTGCGCCTGTTCGGTGAGCGCGCGCTCGCGCCCGGCCATTCGGTTCTCGAGCTCGTGGAGCGCCCGGCGACGGTCGGCCGCATGCGTCTCGAGCTCGCTGCGGACGAGATTGAGCGCGTCGTCGAGCGTTCGGTTGAGCTCGGCGCGCAGCCGCGTGACGCCCTGGCGCTGCTCCTCGCTCTCGGCCGAGAGCCGCTCCGCGTCGGCTGTGAGCCGCAGCTCGATCTCACGCAGCAGTTGCTGCTGCCGCTGCTCGAGCTCGCCGATTCGCAGCTTGGTGGCGTCGGCGATCCGATCGAGATCTTGCGACCAGCCCGCGAGCCGCTGCTCGGTCTGGGCCTGAACCTGGGTCAGCTTGTCGCCGAGAGCCGCCGTCGCGTCATGCTCGCGCTCGGCCACGAGCGTGCGCCGCTCCTCGGCGATCTGCCGCTCCTGTTGCTCGAGCAGCGAGCGTGAGTCGGCGCGGGCGCGGGCGAGTGTGAGCTCGACCTGCTTCGCGAGCGTCTTCTTCTCTCGCTCGACGGTGGCGACGAGGTCTGCCTGTGCTTCGGCAAGTCGCGCGTCCGTCGCCTCGGCGCGCTTCAGCGCGCGGCGGAGGAGGATCGCGGCTCCGGCGACGAGCGCGCAGGCCGTCAGCCCGCCGGCCGCGACGGCGAGCGACCGGTCGTGGCGCAGTGCAAACGCGACCCAGACGCCGACGGCGGCCACGGCCTCGAGGACGAACGCAGCCATGAGCAGGGACGCAGAAGCGCGGCGAAACGCGGCGCCGGCGAGAGCCAACGCAGCGATGACGACGCCGCCCGCGAAGACCAGATCCGCGATAGTCGTCAGCGACATTGCCTTGAGTTTAGGCGCGGAAAAGGAGCAGGGCCACGGCGATGAGGGGGCTCGCCACCGCGAGGGCCTTGAGCGCCATTTCGGCCGGGGCCGTGAGCGTGTCCGCGTCGATCGGAAGCGTCGTCCCGTCGTCGAGGCGAATGCTCCCCTCGACGGCGACTACACGGCGGCGGACAAGCCGGACCGGGGTCGAGAGCGAGCGCTGCGCCCAGATCGCTGCGAATGCATATCCGGCAGCGGCGAATGCAGCGCCGTGCAGCGTTCGCGCCGACGCGAAGTACGCGGTGAGGACCGGAAACGCTCCCCAGGCGACCGAGAGCCAGAGCCCGCTGTGGAAGCGTCCGCCGAACAGCTCCAGGTTGTAAGCAACGACGAAGAACGCGCCGACAGCCACGAAGACGAGCAGCCACAAGGTGCGCGAGACGGCGACGGCGACTCCGATCGCGCACGCGGCGGAGATCGACGCCACGGCGAGCGCGACGAGCACACGCGACGGGATGCGCGTTTGCAGCGGCCTGCCGTTCAACTCGTCGAGGGCATGAGCTCCGACGCCGAGCGCGAGCGCGAAGGCGAGCGTCGTCCAGCCCCACAGCTCCCAGTCCATCCTCGGCGCGAGTGCAGCACCAACCGCGACGTACGAGAGATTCCAGACCGTGTACGGCAGGTGGAGGAGCGTGACGTAGTCGCGCCAGCCGCCGCTGCGCAGCGCATAGAAGGCCGGCCGAGGGCGCGCCTCCGTCACGTGCGCGTTCCCCAGACGACGATCCCACCGCCGACGCTCATCCGCCGGGCATGCACCTCGGAGATGCCCGCCTCGCGCCACGCATCGAGGAGCCGCGGCTCCGGCCAGGCTTCCCAGAAGCTGCGGATGCTCGAGCCGAGGAACCGGCCGACGCCGCCCCAGTCGGGCGAGACGAGCGAGCCCGCTGCGGGCAGGCCGACCCGCACGTAGAGCTCCCAGAGCGGGCGCCAGATGCCGCGCGGCAGTCCGAACTCGAGCATCGCAACCGTTCCGCCGGGCCGCACGACGCGCGCGAGCTCGCGCAAGGTCGCCGGCACGTCGTCGACGTAACGCAGGAGATACGTGAACGAAAGGGCGTCGAACTCGCCATCTGCGAAGGGCAGGCTTTCGGCGCGTCCGTCGCGCAGCTCGATCCGATCGCCCAGCCCGGCGTGCGTGACTCGCTCGCTGCCGGCGGCGAGCATCTCCGGGCTCTGATCGATGCCGATCACCGTGCGGGCCGCCTCCGCACGCGCAAGCTCGATCGCCACTGCGGCTGTTCCGCTGGCGACGTCGAGCACGCGGTGTGCGTGCGGTGGGATTCGCGAGACGAGGAAGGAACGCCAGCGCGGATCCTGTCCGAACGAGAGCAGGTTCGCGTACCGGTCGTAGGTCGGGCCGAGCGGCGCGAACAGCTCGCGTGCGTGCCGTGTCCGGGTGGAAGCTTCCACGGCCGTATTCTGGCCGCATGACGGTCGCCGAGGACGTCGGACGCATCGCGACCGCTGCTGCGGCTCTCGCCGATCCGGGAGAAGAGGTCGCCGGCGTGCTGGCCACCGAGACGCTCGGCCGGTGCGTCTATCTCTGTGCGTTCGAGTCGGCGGAGGGCCATTCGTGGCTCGCGCTCGGAGACGACGGGCAGCCGGTGGCGGAGCGCGGGCTCGTCCGCGAGGCCGCCTCGATCGCGGCTCTCTGCGAGGTCGCGGAGGAATCCGCCGGCGGCGGGAACCTCGCAGACCTCCGTGGCCGGCTCGCCGAGCTCCGCGAGACGGACAACCCGGAGGGCATCGAGGAGGCGGAAGCTGCTGCGACGCTCCTCGCCGACACGCTGCAGCCCGAGCCGCGCCTCGCGAGCAGCGCGTATCTCGATGCGATCGGCTCCGCCTCGCGAAGGCTCGAACAGGCACTCGGCGAGAGCGGCGCGTCACCGTTCGCCGCGGCGATGCAGTCGGCGATGGCCGCGGTCGAGGGGCTCAGCAACGATGTCGAGCGGAACTACAAGGTGCAGTTGACGTAGCCGCCGCGGCTACCCTTGTCTGCATGGAAGGAAGTGGTGGGTTCGGTTTCCCCTTCGGCGGCGATCCCGACGATCTGATGCGCAGCCTGCGCGAGTTCGCCGAGCAGCAGGCCGAGAACGTGCAAGAGGCTCAGCGCGAGCAGTTCGCGACGCTCACGCTCAACACCGCCGTCGAGCTGACCGCTGCCGCGCTGCAGCAGGTGCAGCCGCAGGGCGCCATCGACGAGCAAGCGATCGCTCTTCGCGACGCCATGCGCGTGCTCTTCCCCGAGGCGGTGGCGCTCGTCAGTGCGGCGCGCCAGGGGTTCATGCGCGAGTCGTGAGCCGCGCGGCGGCTGCCGCGTAGAATCGCGCCGCCCGTGTCGCTGCTGGACTCTGCCCTCGTCCGCCTCTTGCCGGCGGTGCCGAAGCCCGTCGTGCAGCTGTTCTCCTCTCGCTACATCGCCGGGGCGACGCTCACCGAGGCCGTCGACTGCGTTCGCGAGCTCAACGACGGCGGGAAGATGGCGACCGTAGACGTGCTAGGCGAGGAGATCACGCGCGAAGAGGAGACGCGCGCGATAGCCCAGGCGTACCGTGACCTCTTCGCCGAGATCGACAAGGCTGCGCTCGACTCCAACGTCAGCGTCAAGCTCACCGCGCTCGGCCTCGACCTCTCGTACGAGCTCTGCCGCGAGAACCTCGTCGACGTCGTCCAGACCGCTGCGGGCTACGGCAACTTCGTCCGCATCGACATGGAGGACTCGTCGACGACCGACGACACGCTCCGGCTGTACCGCGAGCTACGCGAGGACGGCCACTCCAATCTCGGCGTCGTCCTGCAGGCGCGGCTGCGCCGGACGCTCGAGGACATCGAGTCGCTCGCCGACCTCCGCCCGAGCGTCCGCATCTGCAAGGGCATCTACCTCGAGCCTGGCTCGATCGCGTTCACCGACTACGAGACGGTGCGCGCGAACTTCCTGCGCTGCCTCGACGCGCTCTTCGACGCAGGCTGCTACGTCGGTGTCGCGACCCACGACGAGTGGCTGATCGGGGAGACGCTGGCGCGGATCGCGCAGCGCGGTCTCCAGCCGCCGGAGTATGAGCTCCAGATGCTCCTGGGCGTCCGGGAGCAGCGGCGGGACGAGCTGGTCGCCGAGGGCCACAGGCTGCGCGTCTATGTCCCATTCGGCGAGCACTGGTACGGCTACTCGCTGCGCCGGCTGCAGGAGAATCCCGCGATGGCAGGGACGATTGCGAAGGCGACGGCCGGCCGCGTCCTCCGCCTCGGCTCGCCGTGATCTGGGCGCGGGCCGAAGGCTGCCGCGTCACGCTCGCCGACGGGCGCGAGCTGCTCGATCTCACAGGTGGCTTCGGCGTCGCGGCGCTCGGCCACCGCAGCCCGCGAATCGTCGAGGCGTGGCGCGAGCAGGAGGTGGTGCACGCGTTGGGCGACCTCGCCGACGCCGAGGTGACGGTGCGTTTGCGCGAGGCGCTGCCACGGCCCGCCAAGCTCGGCGTGACTGGCGAGGACGCGGTCGAGATCGCGCTCCGCACTGCGCTGCTCGCCACGGGACGGCCGGGCATCGTCGCGTTCGAGGGCGCGTACCACGGCACGGGGCTGCTCGCGCTCGCGGCGACGGGCTTCGAGCAGTTCCGCGAGCCATTCGCGCCGTGGCTGCCCGGCCCGGTGCACCGGCGTCCGTACGGAGAGGATCCCGGGCCGCTCCCCGAGGACACGGGTTGCGTGATCGTCGAGCCCGTGCAAGGGCGGGCGGGGTCGCGCGTGCCGCCGGATGGATTTTTAGAGGCGCTGCGCCGCCGCTGCGACGAAGCGGGCACCGTGCTCGTTGTCGACTCGATCTTCTGCGGCCTCGGCCGCGTGGGCGAGATGTGGCCGGGGGAGGAGGTTGCGGACGTCCTGTGCGTCGGGAAGGCGCTCGGCGGCGGGCTGCCGGTTTCGGCCGCGCTCCTCTACCGCGACGGCCTCGAGGAGGTCTGGCAGCTCGGGCCCGAGGACGTCTACACCCACACACACGTCGGGAACCCGCTCGCCTGCGCCGCGGCGCTCGTCGTGCTCGAGGAGGTTCCGAAGCTGCTCGACCGCGTGCGTGAGGCGGGCGAGCGCTTCGAGCGCGCCGGCTGGCAGGGCCGCGGCCTCATGCGCGCGCGCCGTGGCGACGCAGACGAGGCGCTTGAGCGCGGCGTCCTCGTCGTCCCGGCCGGCCTCGACGGCTCGCTGATCCAGGCGACGCCGCCGCTGACGATCACCGACGCCCAGCTCGACGAGGCGTTCGAGAAGCTCGGCTAGCCGGTGCGCTGCGCGTAGAGGAGAAACGTCGCCGGGATGCGGCGGTCGTGGCCGCGGCGCGACGTCCCGCCCGGGTATTCCTCGAGCGCTTTCACCTGCAGGCCCGCGCGCGCGAGCGTGCTCACGACCTGGCCGAGTCGCCACAGCCGGTCGGGGTCGGCCGGGTCACGAAAGTAGTCGCTCTTCCAGTGGAGAAAGGCGTCGACGCATTCCGCAACGGGATGGTCGTCGAAGACGAGCAGCTCGCCGTGCTCCCGCAGAGCCGCGGCGATGCCGACCGCCCAGCCGTCGAGGTCGTCGAGATGGCCGAGCACCCCCTCGCCCGAATAGACGAGGTCGAAGCGGCCACGTCGCAGCTGCCTGGGCAGCGACTGCGGATTGCCGTCCACCCAGAGGATCTTCGGCCATCGTTCACGCGCGGTCTCGAGCGCCCCGGGCCGCGCGTCGACTCCGGTCGCCTGGGCCCCGAGCTCGGCAATCGCCGCCGTCACCTCGCCCGTGCCACAGTGGAGATGCAGGACCCGCTTGCCCTTCAGATCTCCGAGCGTCCGCTGTACGTTCGGCGGCAGCTCGACCGACTCGACCCGAGCGCGATGGGCGTCCTCCCACGCTCGAATGTTCTCCTCGGTCGGCTCCATCACGCACCGAGCGAGTAGCCGCCGTCCACGATCAGCGTCTGGCCGCAGACCATCGCGGCGTCGGGCGAGCAGAGGAAGGAGACGACGGCGGCCACGTCTGCCGGCTCGACGAGCCGCCCTGCCGGCGTCCGCTTGACCGAGGCGAGCATCTGCTTCTTGTTCGGGAACCAGTCGAGCGCTTCGGTGTCGACGACTCCGGCCGAGACGCAGTTGACGTGGATCCCGCGTGGCGCAAGGTCGAAGGCGAGGTAGCGGACGACGGACTCGAGAGCCGCTTTCGAGGTCCCAACGAGGACGTAGTTCGGGAGGACCCGCTGCGAGCCGAGGCTCGAGATCGCGAGGATCGCCCCGCCCTCTTCCATCGTGGGCGCGGTCGCGCGGGCGAGCGAGAGGAGAGCGCGTGCGTTCGCGGCCAAGGTCCAGTCCCAGTGCTTGTCCTCGGTCTCGAGCGCGGGGCGGATCACGCCCGTTGCGGCGTTGTGGACGACGACCCGGTACGGGCCGCCCGCGGCGAGCTCTTCGACGACGCGCGGATCCGCGACGTTGCCACGCACGAGCGCGGCCTCGGCGCCCGCTTCCTGAACGACAGCCGCCGTCTCTTCGGCCGCCTTGTCGTTGCGCATGTAGCCGAGCACCGCACGCGACGCGCCGTCTGCCACGAGGCGAAGCGCAATCGCCCGGCCGATGCCACGCGTCCCCCCGGTGACCAGCACCGAGGACCCTTCAAGGCTCATCGCGGCAGGGGCTCGTCGGCCGGAGCCGAGCTCGGGAGCTCGCTCCAGCCGGGCCGCGAGCGCGGCTCGCGCCGGCTGTCGTCGGCCTTCGACGACGCGTGCCCGAGCCGGTCGAGCAGCTCGATCTTCTCTTCCGCGTACTGCCGCACCGGGTGCTCGTCCGGCAGACCGAGGACGAGCTCGCGCACGCGCGCCCGGAGCTGGTAGGCAAAGTGCGGCGTCGCAGGCCCGACGAGCTCGTCGACGTCGGCGAAGGTCGGCTCAGGCATCGCAACGGAGCGTAAAGGTACGTTCGAGGACGTGCGCCGTCTGTCTCCCGTCGATGCGATGTTGCTCGGCGCCGTCCTGCTCTGGGCGCTCAACGTCACCGTCACGAAGTACATGCTCGAGCACGGCTGGCTGCCGCTCGCGTACGGCGCCATCCGCTATTTCGCGGCGATCACCATCTTCTGGATCTTCACGTGGTGGCGCGAGCGCTCGTTCCGTATCGCGCGTGAGGACTGGAGATACGTCGGCATCGCGGCGGTGATGATCTTCTTCAACCAGCTCTGCTTCGTCTACAGCCTCGAGTTCGCGCACGCCTCGACCGTCTCGCTCCTCTTCGGTACGTGCCCGATGTTCGTCGGTCTGATCTCGATCGTCTTCCTGCGCGCCCATCTGGATAGGTCGTTCTGGATCGGCGCGACCCTGACCTTCGCCGGTGTCGCGCTGATCGCGGCCGGCGCGGGCGGCGGTCTCGTCTCCGGCTGGAAAGGCGACCTGCTCGCGATCGCGCTCGCGATCACCTGGGCGGCCTACACGGTCGCGATCGCGCCGCTGATGCGCCGCTACTCGCCGTACCGGATCAGCGCGGTCGTGCTCGCCATCGGCTGGGCGCCGCTCGCGCTCGTGAGCATCCCGCAGATCAGCCGCCAGGACTTCTCCTTCTCGGGAGCGGTCTGGCTCGGCTTCGTCTACGCCGTGATCGGGCCGCTCTTCCTCACGAACATCCTGTGGTTCACGGCCGTCGACCGGGTCGGAGCCGCGCGCGCGTCGATCTTCAACAACATGCAGCCGTTCTTCGGCGTGCTCTTCGCGCTCCTGATCCTCTCGGAGTCGATCCACGGGCTCGAGATTGCGGGCGGGCTGCTGATTTTCCTCGGCATCGCGTACGAGCGGGTCGGACGCCAGATACCGGCGCGAGTCCCCACGGTCGAGTGAGCTCTCCCCGGACTTCGTACCGGTGGCTTGACAGCGACCGTGACTTTATCTATAAAACTAGATATATGGCCTTGATCGAGTTCCATCTGGACTCGCGCTCGGGCGTGCCCACCTACCTGCAGCTCGTGCAGCAGGTGAGGCACGCGGTCCAGCTCGGCATCCTCCGGCCCGGCGACCAGCTCCCGACCGTGAAGGAGGTCGTCACGAGCCTGACGATCAACCCCAATACCGTCCTCAAGGCATATGGGGCACTCGAGAGCGAAGGGATCGCCGAAGGTCGTCGTGGCCAGGGAACCTTCGTCATGAGCTCCGCCCCGTCACCGCTCGGTGACGACGTCGGGAAGCTCAGGCGATCGCTCCGCAACTGGTTCGGGCAGGCGCGCGCAGCAGGTCTCGACGAGCAGGCGATCGAAGCACTTCTCTCCGAACAGCGCGGCTCCGCGAGGAAGGTCGCATGACCTCGGCGCTCGAGACGAGAGGGCTGGGGCGTCGCTACGGCTCGCAGTGGGCGCTGCAGAACTGCACGCTCGAAATCCCTCGCGGCACGGTGACGGCCCTCGTCGGCCCGAACGGCGCGGGCAAGACGACGTTGCTGCGGCTCGCGGTCGGACTGATCCGGCCGAGCGCGGGCTCCGTGCGGGTGTTCGGCCTCGATCCGCGCGAGCAGGCCGGCGAAGCTCTGCCGCGAGTCGGGTTCCTTGCCCAGGAGCATCCGCTCTACAGCGGGTTCACCGTCGAAGAGATGCTGCGCGTCGGCCGGAAGCTCAACCCCGGTTGGGACGATGCCGGCGCTCGCGGTCGGATCGCGGCGCTCGACCTGCCGCTGGAGAAGAAGGTGCGAAGTCTCTCCGGCGGGCAGCGTGCGCAGGTCGCCCTGACCCTGGCGCTCGCGAAGCGCCCCGAACTGCTGCTCCTGGACGAGCCGGTCGCCTCGCTCGATCCGCTCGCCCGTCGCGAGTTCCTGCAGTCGGTCGTCGAGGCGGTCGCCGAGCACGAGCTGAGCGTGATCCTCTCGTCCCACATCCTCGCCGACCTCGAGCGGGTCTGCGACCACCTCGTCATCCTCGCTGCCGGCCGGACGCAACTCGCCGCGTCGATCGACGAGATCATCGCATCGCACCGGTTGCTCACCGGGCCGCGTGGCGAGGCGGAGGACGTGTCGCGGATGCACGAGGTCGTGCGCGAGAGCCATGCCGAGCGCCAGACCACGCTGCTCGTGCGGGCAAACGGGCACATCTACGACTCGCACTGGACCGTCCACGAACTCGATCTCGAGGAGATCGTCCTCGCCTATCTCGGGCAGGACGCCGTCCGCCGGCGAGAGGCCGTGGCGTCGTGATCTGGCTCAGCTGGCGGCAGCAGAGGACGGAGGCGGCTCTCACCGCTGCGATGGTCACCCTGCTCGCCGCGCTGTTCGTTCCCGCCGGCCTTCATCTCGCGTCGTTCTACGACCACGGCGGCGTCGCGCACTGCATCGCCGGCCACAAGAACCCGGCCTGTGCGCAGACGCTCGCCGAGTTCGGGAGCCGTGCCGGGATCCTGCGCAGCGTGGTCCCGTGGCTGACCCTGCTGCCGGGGATGATCGGGGTCGCGCTGGCCGCTCCGATCGTCCTCGACCTGGAGGCCGGCACTTACCGGCTCGCGTGGACGCAGAGCGTTACGCGGGGTCGCTGGATCGCGACCCGCATCTCCTTCGGGATCGTGATGGCTCTGGCCGCGGCCGGACTGCTCGCAGTCCTCTTCTCGTGGTACCGCGGGCCGCTCGACAAGGTCTTCGGCCGCTTCGACGGGACGTCGTTCGACCTCGAGGGAATCGTGCCGCTCGGCTACGTGCTCTTCGCGCTCGGCCTCGGGCTCGCGATCGGTGTCGTCTGGCGACGGACGGCTCCGGCCGTGATCGCCTCCTTCCTCGCTTACGTGGCCTGCCGGCTGTTCGTCGACGGCTGGTTGCGGCAGCGGTTCGTTGCGCCGCTCTCGGCGACCTGGAGCATCAACGCTCGCGGCCCAAATCTGAACAACGACTGGGTTCTGTCGTCGGGCGTCAGCGACAGGGCCGGACACCTGTTCGGTGGGGACTTCGCGGCTCTCCAGGCGTGCGGGCGAGTTGCGTTCAAAGGGGCGAAGGTGCTCAACGCGAAATGCCTCGCGCGGCACGGGGCGGGCTACAACCACGCCGTTTGGCAACCGGACAGCCGCTTCTGGGAGTTCCAGGGGATCGAGTCGACGCTCTTTGCCGGGGCCGGTCTTCTCCTCATCGCGTTTGCCGCGTGGCGTCTTCTCCGCGCCGACTAGCGCGGAGGCATAA
Organism: Gaiellaceae bacterium; assembly: GCA_036496985.1. GTDB lineage: Bacteria > Actinomycetota > Thermoleophilia > Gaiellales > Gaiellaceae > Palsa-739. The sequence continues at coordinate 40,125 of DASXKE010000173.1, forward strand.
TCGGGGGCATGGCCGAAGACTTCATGCCGCTCGAGGGCTGGGATCACGTCGAGCTCTGGGTCGGCAACGCAAAGCAGGCGGCGTACTTCTACGAGCACGCCATGGGATTCACCCGCACGGCGTACGCGGGCCCCGAGACGGGCGTTCGCGACCGTGCGTCGTACGTCCTCGAGCAGGGGGACGTGCGCTTCGTCCTCACGAGCGCGCTCGCGGAGGATCACGAGATCACGCGGCACCACGCGAAGCACGGCGACGGTGTCCGCGACATCGCGCTCACCGTCCCGGACGCGAGCGTGGCGTACCAGGAGGCCGTCTCGCGCGGCGCGGACGGTGTGCTCGAGCCGGAGCGCGTGGAGGACGAGTTCGGGGTCGTCGAGCGCTCGGCGATCGCGACCTACGGCGACACGATCCACACGTTCGTCGATCGCGCCGACTACGCCGGGCCCTTCCTGCCGGGCTACGTGTCGGTCTCCGAGAACGGTCACGCCGACCCCGGCGTCGGCCTGCTGAACCTCGACCACGTGGTGGGCAACGTCGAGCTCGGGAAGATGGACTACTGGGTCGAGTTCTACGAGCGCGTCTTCGGGATGACGAACATCATCCACTTCGGCGACGACGACATCCAGACCGAGTACTCCGCGCTCATGTCGAAGGTCATGGCCGACGGCAGCGGCAAGGTCAAGTTCCCGATCAACGAGCCCGCCGAGGGCAAGCGCAAGAGCCAGATCCAGGAGTACCTCGACTTCTACGGCAGCGCCGGCGCCCAGCACATCGCGCTGGCGTCGATCGACATCGTCGGCACCGTCGAAGCGATGAAGGAGCGCGGCTTCGTCTTCCTCGACACGCCCGACTCGTACTACGCCGACGCGCCCGGCCGCGTCGGGGAGATCGCCGAGGAGTGGCCGATCCTGCAGGAGCACAAAATCCTCGTCGACCGTGACGAGGACGGCTACCTGCTCCAGATCTTCACGAAGACGGCGCAGGACCGGCCGACGGTCTTCTTCGAGGTGATCGAGCGGCACGGCGCGACGACCTTCGGCGAGGGCAACTTCAAGGCGCTGTTCGAGGCGATCGAGCGCGAGCAGGCGTTGCGCGGGAACCTCTAGGGAGACCCGACGGACTTCTTCGACGACGCGAGGGCGGCGAGCCGGCAGGCACGCGCGCTGCGCCGCGTCGGGCATCGCCCGTTCCCCCTGCCCGAGAGTCGCTGGACGCTAGGCCAGACCTGGGAGCACACCTTCTGGGCGCACTGGCCGGTGCCGACGGCGGAGCTCCGTCAGCGCATCCCGGACGAGCTCGAGATCGAGGAGTGCGAGGGCAGCGCCTGGCTCTCGATCGTCTTCTTCCGCGTCCGTGCGTTGCGGGCTCGCGGCGCGCTGCCGGTGCCCGGGATCTCGTCGTTCCTGCAACTCAACGTCCGCACTTACGTCCGCGGCCCCGACGGCCTCCCGGGCGTCTGGTTCTTCAGCATCGACGCCTCGAGCCGGCTTGCCGCGCTCGGGGTGCGGCGGATCTATCACGTGCCCGCCTTCCACGCACGCATGACGTTGGATTGGGCTGGAAGCGCCGGTGGCGCAGGGGACGAGTGGCAGGAGGCGGAGTGCGTGCGACTCGGTGAGCCGGGCCGCGTCTTCGCCGCGCGCTACCGCGCACGCGGCGAGACCTTTCACGCGGAGCTCGGTTCGCTCGAGTGGTTCCTGACCGAGCGCTACCGCCTCTTCTCGGCGGACGCGAGTGCCGAGATGCACCACGACCGCTGGCTGCTGAGCCCGGCCGAGGCGGACGTCGAGCTCTCCTCGATCGTCCCGTTCACGCTGGGCGGACCGCCGCACAGCTGCCACTTCGCGTTCCGGCAGGACGCACTGATCTGGCCGCCGGAACCCATCGCCTCCTGACTGAGCCTGGCCGTACGCTTTCGGGCGTGGAAGCCCAGCGGAAGGCGGCGCTCTGGTCGGTGGTCGCGGCGGTCGCGCTCATCGCGCTCAAGCTCGGAACCGGGCTCGCGACCCACAGCCTTGCCCTCGTCTCTGCGTCGGCCGACTCCGGGACGGATCTCATCGCCGCGCTGCTCACGTTCTTCGCCGTCGGCGTCGCCGTTCGCCCGGCCGACCCCGGCCACCAGTACGGGCACGGCAAGGCTGAGCACCTCTCGGCGCTCGCCGAGGGCGCGATCCTCGTCGTCGCCAGCGCCTTCATCTCCTGGCGCGCGATCGTGCGACTCGTCGACGGCGGCTCGCCGGTCAAGGCGACCTGGTACGCGTTTCTGGTCATCGGCGTCGTGATCTGCATCGACCTCGCCCGGACGACGGCCTCGTGGCGTGTGGCCCGCGCCTACTCGAGCCCGGCGCTCGCATCGAACGCCGTTCACTTCGGGAGCGACCTCGTCGGCTCGCTCGCGGTGCTCGTCGGCCTGCTGCTCGTGCGTGCGGGCTACCCGGGCGCGGACGCGGTCGCCGCGCTCTTCGTCGCCGTCCTCGTCCTGCTCGCCGCCGCGCGCCTCATGCGCCGCAACGTCGACGTCCTGATGGATCGCGCTCCGGCGGACGCCGAGGAGGCCGCACGCCGGGCGATCGTCGGCGTACAGCCACCCGTGCAGCTGCGGCGGTTGCGCATGCGGCAGGCCGCGGGACGTTTCTTCGCAGACGTCGTGATCGGCGTCGACTACGGCGCCGCCGTCAGCCAGGGACATGCGGCCGCCGACGAAGTCGAGCGCGCGGTGCAGGCGGCGTTGCCGGAAGCGGACGTCGTCGTGCATGTCGAGCCGACCGGGCCTGACGATGCCGACGTCCGCGAGCGCGCACACGCCGCGGCGCTCGACGTCCCGCGCGTGCGCGAGGTGCACAACGTCTCGGTCGTCTCGGTCGACGGCGGTACCGCGCTCTCCCTCCACCTCAAGCTGCCGGGCGACCTCTCGCTGGAGGAGGCGCACGCGATCGCCGAACAGGTCGAGCGCGCGATCGAGCGCGCGGTTCCCGAGGTCTCGTCGGTGCAGACGCATCTCGAGCCCCTCGACGAGGAGGCGGCGGGAACGGAGGTCGCCGGGGACGCCGCCACCGTCAGCCGCATCGTCCGCGAGGAACTCGGCGTCGATCCGTCCGAGCTGCGCTTCGTCGACACCGGTGAAGGGCTCGTCGCCTACCTGACTCTGCGCCTCGGCGCCGACACGCTCGCCGCCGCGCATGCGGAGGCGAGCCGGATCGAGGAGCTCATCCGGCGCGAACGGCCGGAGATCGCCGACGTCGTCGTGCACACGGAGCCACGGGGGTAAGGAGGCAGAGTGAAGCTGTGCATGTTTTCGCCGCGCGACCAGGATCTGGAGCGCGGCTGGCCTGGGCGGATCGAGGGCGAGACGGTGATCCAGCTCGCGGCGCAGACGTTGCAGGCGTTTTTCACCGGCGGCGGCCGGGCACGCGAGCACGCGGAGTATCCGCTCGCCGACGTCGTCTTCCGCGCGCCGGTGCTGCGTCCGCCGTCGGTGCGCGTCTTTGACGAGTCGGGCGACTTCGTTTTCGCCAATCCCGCTGCGATCAAGCCGGTTGGGGGGGATCCCGGAGTGCCTGGAGCCGAGCCGGTCGAGCGCGTCGCGGCGATCATCGGAGCCGACGGCGCGATCGGGGGCTTCACGCCGCTCGTCGAGTGGGTGGCTCCAAACCTCCACGGCGCGAAGCAGCGGGATTTCGCCCTGATGCTCGGTCCGGTCGTGACGACACCTGACGAGGGCGCTCCGGCCGGCGTCGGCTGGGAGCGGCTCATCGCGCACGCCGCCGAGAACACACAGCTCTATCCCGGCGACCTGATCGCACGATGAAGGTCGCGGTTGTCGGCGCCGGAGTCATGGGTTGCGCGACGGCGTGGGCGCTGAGCGAGCGCGGCGCCGAGGTGACGCTGCACGAGCAGTTCGAGCTCGACCACGATCGCGGCTCGAGCCACGGGCGTACGCGCATCTTCCGCGTCGCCTATCCCGAGGTGGAGTGGGTTCGCTTCGCGCAGGACGCGTACGCGGGCTGGAAGGACCTCGATCCCGACCTGCTCGGGCTGTACGGGCTGATCGAGCTCGTCGCCGATTCGGCGCAGACATCGGCGTACGCTCTCGACGAGTGCGGCCTGCCGTACCGGCTGCTCGATAGGGACGAGGTGCGCGCGCTCGGCGCGACCGTTCCCGACGGCTGGACGGCGCTGTTCGTCCCGGATGCAGGCGTCGTCTTTGCCGACCGCGCACGCCATGCATTTCTCGAGGCCGCGGGCGCGGAGGTCGAGACGAATCGGCGCGTCGAGTCCACCGACGAGCTCGACGCGGACGTCGTCGTCGTCACGGCCGGTTCCTGGGTACGCGACCTCGTCCCCGACGTGCCGGTGAAGGTGACCCGCGAGACGGTCGCCTTTTTCAGACGCGAAGGCCCACCGCCGCCGTCGATCGTCGACCTCAACGCCGAGACGGGCGGTCACGGGATGTACTCGCTCCACGATCCGGTCTACGGGCTCAAGGCCGGAGCGCATCACGCCGGCGCCGAAGCTGACCCGGATGACGAAGCGCCGCCGGACCCTGCGATCGTCGAGCGCATCTCCTCCTGGGTGCGCGACCGCTTCCCGGATGTCGATCCCGAGCCTGTCGAGGCCCAGACGTGCCTCTACACGACGACGGCGGACGAGCGCTTCATCCTCGAGCGGCGCGGCCGAGTCGTGGTCGGCTCCGCGTGTTCCGGCCACGGCTTCAAGTTCGCGCCCGCGGTCGGCCGGAGGCTTGCGGAGCTCGCGGTGGACTGAGGAAGCGGCGCCGCGCGCGCGGGTCGGTCGCCGGTCTGCACGCGCGGGATGGTCGCCGCCAACGCGATCCTCGACGCCTGCTTCCCTTGACGGCGGATTCGATCGGGCCGGCCTCTGCCGCCGCGCTCCGCAATACGCGTCCTGCCGATCGGCCTCAGGTCGTCTCAGCGGATCTCGCGACTGCGGATCGCAGCCGGGGGCCCGAGGCGAAGTTCGAATGCGCCACGCGGATCTGGCGGCGGACAGTCGTCGTCTACATCACGCTTCGCGCCTACCTGCCCAACGCGAGCCTGTCGGAGAGAGTCGACTTCGTCGGCCGCTTCAAGAGCGGCTACCGCGTCTGGCAGGTCGTCCACTAGCGCTGAAGTAACCTTCGGCCGTGCCCTTCTATCAGCGCCTCGGCGACGTTCCGCGCAAGCGCCACGTCCAGTTCCGCGACAACGGGACGCTCCTCACCGAAGAGGTGATGGGCCTCGAGGGCTTCACCGGCAACGAGTCGATCCTCTACCACCTCCAGTCGCCCTGCCGCGTCATGGACCAGGCCGGCTTCGAGCCGATCGAGCGCGAGGAGTGGGTGCCCGAGCAGCACGGCCACCTCCATTTCAAGACGTTCGAGACCGAGCCCGCCGGTGACGAGATCACCGGCCGGCGGCTGCTCATGTGGAACAACGACGTCGAGATCTCGCTCTGCCGCCCGTCCGGCTCGATGGACTACTTCTTCCGCAACGGCGAGGGCGACGAGGTGATCTTCGTCCACGAGGGCTCGGGGACGCTCGAGACGATCTTCGGCGATCTGCCGTACGCCGAAGGCGACTACGTCGTCGTCCCGCGCGGCACGACCTACCGCTTCAAGCCCGAAGGCGACCAGAGGTATCTCGTGTTCGAGACGCCGGGGCTGATCGAGATCCCGCGGCGCTATCGCAACCAGTACGGGATGCTGGTGGAAGGCGCGCCGTACTACCACCGCGACATCCATCCGCCGACCGAGCTGCACACCGTGCGGGAGCGCGGCGAGTACCCGGTCAAGGTGCGCGTGCGCGGCGGCTACCAGACCTACATCGTCGACTACCACCCGTTCGACGTCGTCGGCTGGGACGGATACCTCTATCCGTGGACGTTCTCGATCCACGACTTCGAGCCGATCACCGGCCGCATCCACCAGCCGCCGCCGTCGCACCAGACCTTCCAGGGCCAGAACTTCGTGATCTGCTCGTTCTGCCCGCGCAAGCTCGACTTCGACCCGCAGGCCGTCCCGATCCCGTACCACCACTCGAATCTGCAGTCGGAGGAGATGATCTACTACGTCTCCGGCCAGTTCGGCTCGCGGAAGGGCGTCGAGGTCGGCTCGATCACGCTCCATCCGTCGGGCCTGCCGCACGGGCCGCAGCCCGGGCTCGCCGAGAAGGCGATCGGGATGCACGAGACGCACGAGCTCGCAGTCATGTGCGACACGTTCAACCCGCTTCGCCTGACGGCGTTCGCCCGCGACCTCGACGACGGCACGTACTGGCGGTCCTGGTACGCGAACGCGCAGGACGACGCGGCCGAGGGCTCCGACGCCTCGGGCGCCGGGCTGACCTCGCACCTGTAGCGCTTGGCGCTGCTCCCCGCTCCGCAGCCGTTCTCCCTCGAGCTGACGACGGCGCGGTTCCGCGCGTTCGGGCTCGACCGCGCGACGGTGTGGGAAGACGGGGCGCTCTACCGCGCGGAAGGCGGGAGGGAGCTGCGCATCGCCGCGGCCGAGGGCGGCGTCGACGTCGAGCCGCTCGACGCCGAGACGGAGCCGGTCGTGCGCAAGCTGCTCGGCTTCGAGTTCGACCTCGTCGCCTTTTCGGCGTGGGCGGCCGAAGAGGAGCTGCTCGCTCCGCTCGTCGTCCGTTTTGCCGGGTTCCGGCCCACGCTCGCGACGGATCCGTTCGAGATGCTCGTGGGCACGATCACGGCTCAGCAGGTCTCGCTCTTCTCGGCGGTTGCGATCCGCAACCGGCTCGTCGAGCGGTTCGGCGAGCGCGTCGGCCGGGTCTGGGCGTCTCCGACCCGCGAGCGCCTGGCCTCGGCGTCGGAGGACGAGCTCTTCTCGCTCGGCTTCTCGCGGCGCAAGGCCGAGTACGTCGTCGGGCTCGCGCGCTCCGACCTCGACCTTGGTGGTCTTGCATTCCTCCCGGACGAAGAGGTCAAGGCGGAGCTGACCGCCCTGCGCGGCCTCGGCGAGTGGACGGCCGACTGGTTCCTCGCTCGTTACCTCGGCCGCCCGCACGCGTGGCCGGCGGGCGACCTCGCCCTGCGCAAGGCCGTGCGCGCGCTCTATGGTGACGTCGACGTCCGCGCAGCGGGCGAGCGCTTCGAGCCGTTCCAGAACCTGACTGCGCACTACCTACTCGCACAATTCCTGACCCCGTGATCCGAGCCGCGACCACCGACGACCTTCCCCTCGTCCGCGAGCTCTGGGACGAGTTCGGCGCCGAGATCCAGGACGCGCCCTGGCGCGATTCGGATCACGACGACGATCTCGGGCGCATCGAGAAAGCGCTTGCCGACGGCGGCGTTCTGCTCGCGGGCGAGGACGGGATCGCAGTCGTGTCGACGATCGGGTCGCGGACGGCAGAGCTCGATCTCCTGCACGTGCGACCCCGCGCGCGCGGCAAAGGCCTCGCTGCCGAGCTCATGCGCGAGGCGGTAACCCTCGTGCGCGAACGGGGCCTCGAGATGCTGGAGCTGCACGTGCTCGCGTCCAACGCCGAAGCCCGGGCCGTGTACGAGCGCTGGGGTTTCGAGCCGGTCGAGCTCGTGTTGGCGGCGCCCGTCGAGGCGCTCGAGCAGCGACTCACGCCTGCCGACGGGCCGACGTTCGGCTTCGTCCACGTCCAGACCGATGACGTCGACAAGGTCAAGCGAGACGCGGCGAAGTATCTGAGGCTCGAGCCGGACGTCGAGGTCGAAGGGAACTGGGTGCGTGTTCGCTCGGAAGCGACCGACGAGGATCCCGAGCTGCTGAAGGCCCTCGCGAAGGAACTCTCCTACACGAGCGGCGGCGTGACGCTCTCGCTCGGCGTCCAGCGCGGCGCCGTCGTTCGCTACGACCTCTTCGACCGCGGCAGCGACATCGACGAGTACCAGTCCATTCCCGAGTACTTCGGACCGCTACCTCCGGGCGACGTCTACGCGCTCGGCGCGAACGCGACGGTCGTCGGCCGGCTGACCGGCGCCGACCCGCGGAGGGTCCGCGAGGTCGCGAAGACGGCAGTCACGCCGACCGAGCTTCCTCCTGCCCAGGAGCTCTACGAACAGATCGCAACCGTGATGGGGGTGCAACCGTGATCACGCTCTACAGCGCCGCACGCTGCCCGTATGCCGCGCGTGCCCGGATCGTCCTTGCCGAGAAGGGAATCGACTACGAGATCGTCGAGATCGACCTTTCCGACCGGCCCGCCTGGCTGTACGAGAAGAACCCGAAGGGCCGCGTGCCCGTGCTCGAGGAGGACGACGGCGTCCCGGTACCGGAGTCGGCGGTGATCTTGGAGTTCATCGAGGAGCGCTATCCCGAGCCGCCGCTGTTGCCGGCCGACCCCGCGGATCGCGCGGCGGTGAGGTTGCTCATCTTCCGTGACGACGATCTGACTTCTCCGTACTACGCCCTCCGCCGCGGCGAGGACGGCGCGCGTGAGAAGCTCGACGCGGCGCTCGGCCGGTTCGACGCTCTGCTCGGCGAGCAGCCGTACCTCAGCGGAGCGGAGTTCGGGCTGGCGGACATCGCGCTCGTCCCCTGGTTCCTGCGCGCCCGCGACATGCTCGGCGTCGAGCTCGACGGCTTTGCTGCGATTACGAGCTGGCTCGAGCGGCTCGAGCAGCGTCCCGCGATTGCTGCCGAGATGGAGCTGGTCGCCGCGCTGTGAACGCGGTGGTCGACTCTGCCTGGCTTGCGGAGCATCTCGGCGAAGACGATCTCGTCGTGGGCGACGTTCGCGGCCCGAACGCCCACATGCGGGGCCACATCGCGGGCTCGCGGCCGCTCGTGCTCGGGTCGCCGCCGCCCGCGGCCGACGAGGAGTCGGCGCGCGCGCTCGCGCGCGAGATCGCCCTTCGTCTGCGTCGTCATGGAATCACCGGCCGCGAGCGGCTCGTGCTCGTCGACCGCGGCGACGGCGTCGGCGCGACGCCCGCTGCGCAGATGGCCGAGCTAGCCGGACATCCGCAGGTCGCGATCCTGCTCGGCGGAGTCGCCGGCTGGGACGGTGAGCTCGAGGAGGGAGCGGTCGAGCTCGAGCCCGTGCGCGAGGCGGAGGCTGATCTCGAGCCAAATCCGGGCGCCCTGCCGACGCGACAGGAGGTCGCGGACCGGCTCGCCGATCCTTCGCTCACCCTGCTCGACGTGCGGACGCCGGACGAGTTTTCGGGCCGGCGCGGAAACCATTGCGATCCGCGCCAGGGGCACATCCCGGGCGCGCGAAATCTCGACGTAGGCCAGCTCTTCGAAGGGCCGGGACAGCCGATCTCACCGGACCGCGTCCGCGAGCTCGTCGGTCTGCCGGAAGGAGCGGAGATCGTCGCCTACTGCCACTCCGGGTCTCGCTCGGCACTGGCAACGCTGGCACTCCGTGCCGCGGGTTACAACGCACGCAACTACGCCGGCTCCTGGCATGAGTGGAGCCGCCACGACGAGCTGCCGCTCGAACGCTAGAGGTACTCCTCCGCGTCCGCTGCGCGCATCGCCAACACCGAGACGGCGACCTCGACGATGCCGGCGGCCAGCGCTACGTAGATCCCGTACCGCGCGCCGACGTCTCCGCTGAAGCCGGCGGCGTGATACGTCGGAAAGCTCAGCCAGCGGATGATCACGAGCAGCAATCCGAGCCCGGCGATGAGGACGATGAATGCCGACGGACCGATCGGGCCGACGGCGGACATGAAGGCGCCCGAGCGGCGCAGCGCCACCAGTGCGCCCGCGCCGGTGAGGAGCAGCGCGCCCGCCCAGGCCGCGAAGCCCGCCGACCAGCCGTTCACCGAGGCGTTGAACGGCCCGACGGTGGCGCCGTACCAGGGCAGAAACGCCGCGATGAACGCGATCACCGCGGCCGCGACCATCACCCAATCGAGCGTGCTGAACCGCTTCGCATCGAACTCCACTCGGCCCTCCAGACCTTCGCGGCATCCTACGACAGCGCGATCAGCGCGACACCGGCGGCGACTGCGGCCGCTCCCGCGAAGCGCTCAAACCCGACCCGTTCGCGCAGGAACGTGCCGGCGAACAGCGCCGCGAACAGGACGCTGGTCTCTCGCACCGCGGCGACCTCGGGAGCGGGCGCCTGGCGCAAGGCCGCCAGCACGAGCCAGTATGCGCCGAAGGACGCCACGGCCGCGACGAGCGTTGAGACCGTCGACTGGGCGCGAAGCGCCGCGCTCCCCCGCCGCAGCGCGACGACCGGGATGGCGATCAGGGCGACAGGGGCGAGGACGAGCTCGAGGTACGGAAGCGTGGCAGCGTGTTGCAGCCCCTCCTTGTCGACGAGCGTGTAGGCGGCGATCGCGCAGCCGATCGCGAGCGCGACGAGCACGCCCTCTGCTCCGCGCCTGACTCCTCGCACGAGCACGACTCCGACGGCGACGAGGCAGACCCCGGCTGCGGCGCCTGCGGAGACGTGACGGCTCAGCACGACCGCCGACCCGAGCAGAACGAAGAGCGGCGCCGAGCCGCGGGCGATCGGATAGACGACCGACAGCTCCCGCCGGCGGTACGCGGCGACGAGCAGCGCGAAGTAGAGAGCTTCGAAGGCAGCCGAGGCGGCCACGTAGGGCGCAACCGACCAGGAGACCGACCACGTCACCACGGCGACCGGGGCGAAGAGAACCACGGCGAGCCCGAGCACGACCGCCGTGCGTGCCTCGACATCGTCGGATCCGCGCAGCAGGACGTTCCAGCCTGCGTGGAGGATCGCCGCCGCCAGGACCAGCGCGAAAGCGTCAGCCGGCACGTGAGGCGAGCCGCTCGGCCGCGGCGAGGAACGAGCGGCAGAGGCGGCGCCCGAGCTCGTTCCACCGGCCGATCCGCGCGCGTGTCTCCGCGCGCAGCCGTTCGGGATCGGGCGGTGGATCGCCCTCGTCTGCGATCCAGCGTCCGAGCTGCGGCTCGGTCACCTCGGGGTGGAACTGGACTCCCCAGCACGCGTCGCCGAGACGGAACGCCTGCAGTGACGCGGCGCTGTGTGCGAGCGCCACTGCTCCCGCCGGCAGGTCGTGCGCGTAGTGGTGCCAGATCAGGCCGTTGAAGCGCGCGGGCAGTGTCGAGAAGACGGGATCCGACGCGGCGGCCTCGGTGAGCTCGACTCCTTCCCAGCCGATCTCGGGGACCGGCAGCCGTCCGACCCATGCTCCCGTCGCTCTCGCGAGCAGCTCAGACCCGAGGCAGATGCCGAGCGTCGGCATCCGTCGCTCGACCAGCCCGCGCAGCCAGTCGGTCTCGTCGCGCAGCCACGGAAAGAGGTCGTCCTGGTCGGGGTGCATGAACCCACCGAAGACGAGCACCGCGTCGTAGTCCTCGAGCGGACGCGGCGGCGTTCCGCGCTCGAAGCTCCAGTCGTCGCGGTGGTGTCCGGCCTCGGCGACGAGCGGGCCGAACAGCTCGGGGCCGGCGTCCTCGCCGTGGACGATCGAGAGGACGTTCACCGCGCGAACCTACGTCCCGCCGCCGGCCGCGATGCGGTTCACGTCAAGCAGTCGGCGCAGCTGGAAGGCGTTGGTCGCCGCCTGCGCGATACGTCCGAGCGGATTCTCGGGATCCTCCGACGTGGCGTTGTTGTTGAAGAACGCGTACGCCTGCTCCGACTGGGCCGCGAGCTCCTGTAGTGGCTCGACCCACTCCCCGAGCTCCTCGTCGGAGTAGAGGTAGTCGAAGCGCTCGGCCGCCGAGCCGCCGCGCTTGTTCCAGGTACCGAGGTTGCGGCCGTGGAAGCGGACGTACGCGGTCTCGGACGTCGTCGCGACGACGGTCGGGACGAGGTTCTTCGCCGTGTCCGAACGCGGCGCGTCGACGACGACGTAGCCGGCGCCGATGTGCTCGAGAAAGGCGAGGCTCTCGGCGCGGTGCTCGTCGTCGAGCCACGAGCGGTGACGGAACTCGACCAGCATCTCGTCTCCTCCGAGTTGCTCGCGCGCCCACTCGAGGTAGTCGAGCGAGGCTTCCTTGTAGACGACGTACGGCGGGAGCTGGAAGAGGATCCCGCCGAGCTTGCCGGCCGCCCGCAGCGGTTCGAGCGCCTCGAGGAAACGGCGGAAGACCTCGCCGCGGAGCTCGCGCGGGGGCCGATCGACGCGCCCGCGCTCGTCGACCGGCATCTCGCCGCGCAGATCCTCCGGGATCGTCTCTGCCTTGACCGGATGCCGCGTCATCACCCCGAACGCCTTGATGTGCATCGTGAAGTCGGCCGGCGTTCGCTCGGCCCAACCCTGCACCATCGACTCGCCCGGCAGCCGGTAGAACGTCGAGTCGACCTCGACCGTGTCGAAGTGCTCGGCGTACCAGGCGAGCCGCTCCTTCGCCGGGAGCTTCGGCGGATAGAACCACTTCGACAGCGCCTCGTCGGCCCACGAGCAGGTGCCGATGCGCACGGTCGCGGCCATGCCGCGGACGCTACTTGGAGACCGTGTGCTTGAGGAAGGAGAGCTTCAGGGTCGCGTTCCCGATCATGATCGAGGCGTTCTGCGCCGGGCTCGCGTAGATCGGCACGTGCAGGTGGTACACGTCGTCGGTCGACTCCTCCCCGAGATCGACGATCACCTTCTTGCCCCGTTTGAGGACAACGGCCTCGTCCATGAGCGGGATCGTCACGACGCCGGAGGAGGCGTTGATCGGCGCCGCTCCTTCCGTCACGGGCGTCGCGGATCCCTTGACCCAGACCGTGGCCACCAGATGCGTCCAGTTCTTCGCGGCGGTGTAGCGGACGCTGAGGGAGCCGGCGCCGAACGTCTCATGTGGCCCGCCGGTGAAGCGGGCCGAGCGAATGAGGATCGCAGTGCCCGAAAGCTTCGACCCGGTGCCCGGGAGGTTGACGCTTGCCTTCCGGGTCGCCGGCAGCTTCTTGTAGACCGTGGTCGTCCCGTCCCACGGATCGTGGGCGAGCTCGATGCCGCCGGGAAGCGACGGGCCGCCGGCGAGGTAGTGGCCGAACCAGGCTGTCGCCTCCGCGACGTAGCCCGCCTGCTCGGCAGCGGGGTTCGCGGCGGGCGGGTGACCGAGGTCGCCGATGTACAGGCGTTTCGGACCGGCGAGGAGCTTCCACGCGACGATCGCCTGATCCATGTCGAAGAGGAAGTCGTGCCTGCCCTGCAGCAAGAGGGTCGGCACGGTCAGCGTGTGCAGGTGCGCCCGCGGCGAGCGCAACGTCTCGGTGTTCGTGACCGCCGGCGTGACCTCGCCCTGCAGCAGCGTCTCGGCGGTCTGGGCCAGGGTCGGGTCCCACTTCGACAGCGGCACGGCCTGGGCCAGAATCCCGACGAGGCCCGACTTCGGGACGCCGTCGGGGTTCAGCGCGGAGGCGAGGTTCGTCCACGTGATCGCCGGCACGATCGCCTTGAACGGCACGCCCGCGACCGCCGCGTTCCAGACCGCGCCTCCGCCGAGCGAGAGGCCGAAAGCCCCGATCTGGGTGTCCGAGACGTTCGACCGGGCAGCGAACCAGTTGAAGAGGTCGCGCGCATCCTGCGTCTCGGTCCGGCCGTCGAGCCCGAACTTCCCGCCCGAGCCGCCCGTGCCGCGAGCGTCGCAGGCGAGCGAGGCGAAGCCGAACTGCGCCATCGCCGTGCCGATCGGCTCCATGTCCGTATGGGACTGTCCGAGTCCGTGGAAGAGGATGACGCCGGGCCAGCCGCCGGCCGGCGCGGTGCCGCCCGGGACGATGTAGGCGCACGAAAGCGGAGTCGAGTCGGAGGCCGTGATCGTGACCGGCGTCCAGCCTGCGCCCTCGGCGACGGCCGAGCCTGAGAATGCCGCGGCTCCCGCGCACGCGAGCGCTGCGACCACCACCGCGAGGACGACGCGCACCCGACCCACGAGGCTCACGCTACCGCCCCTTTACCATGCCCGCAATGGACGTAGGCTCGACGGAGTTCATCAAGGAGCGGAGGCGCCGACATGCGCGGCGCCGGAGCGGGCAATGGATCCGCGTCCCGTAGGCGTCTTCGATTCCGGCGTGGGAGGACTGACCGTCCTCCACGAGTGTCTCGTGACGATGCCGAACGAAGACTTCGTCTACCTCGGCGACCATGCGCGCCTGCCGTACGGGCCGCGGCCGCTCGAGGAGATCCGCCGCTTCGCGCGCGAAATCGGCGCGTATCTCTCCCAGCAGGACGTGAAGCTCATCCTCGTTGCCTGCAACGCCGCGACCTCGGCCGCGCTGCCGCGGCTGCAGGAGGAGCTGGCGGTTCCCGTCGTAGGCGTCATCACTCCCGAGGCGCACGCAGCAGTGCAAGCAACGCGGAACCGGCGCGTCGGCCTCCTCGCGACCGAGGCGACCGTCGAGGCGGGGCGCTACGCGGAGCTCGTCCATGCGCTCGACGCAGGCATCTCGTTCTACCCGGTCGCGTGTCCGCTGCTCGTGCCGCTGATCGAGGGCGACGATCCCTACGGCGAGGAGACCGAGCGCGCAGTCCGCGAGTACGCCGCGCCGCTTCAGGCCGAGGACGTCGACACGGTGATCCTCGGCTGCACGCACTATCCGCTGATCCGCAAGATCTTCGAGCGGGTGTTCGGCCGCGACGTGACCCTCGTCTTCTCGGCCGAGGAAACCGCGCGCGAGGTGGCCGAGACGCTCGATCGCAAGGGGATCGAGAACGAGCGCGACCGCGTGGGCACGTACCGCTTCCTCACGACCGGCGATCCCGAGGCGTTCCGCGAGCTCGGCAACCGGTTCCTCCAGCTTCCGGTCCGCGAGGTCGAGCACGTCACCGTCGCGACGCTCGAAGAGGCGGTTGCATGAGCTCACGCGAAGGCGGCCGCAAGCCGGATCAGCTGCGTGCGATCTCGTTCGAGGCCGACTACCTCGAGAACCCGCACGGCTCGGTCGTCATCACGCAGGGGCGGACGAAGGTGCTGTGCACGGCGATGGTCGAGGAGGAGGTGCCGCGCTGGCTGCGCAACAAGGGGCGCGGCTGGATCACGGCCGAGTATTCGCTGCTGCCTGCGTCGACCGGCGAGCGCGTCCAGCGCGAAGCGGCGCGTGGGAAACAGCAGGGGCGGACCGTCGAGATCCAGCGGCTGATCGGCCGGGCCATCCGCGCTGTCGCCGACTTCGAGGCGCTCGGCGAGCGGACGCTGTGGCTCGACTGCGACGTCCTCCAGGCCGACGGCGGCACGCGCTGCGCTGCGATCTGCGGGGCCTACGTCGCCGCGATGCGCGCACTCGATCGCTTCGGTCTCTCGCGGACGTTCCGCGACTCGGTCGCCGCCGTCTCGGTGGGCGTCGTCGAGGGCGTACCGCTCCTCGATCTCGACTACTCCGAGGACTCGAGCGCGGACACCGACATGAACGTCGTGATGACCGGCGACGGGCGTTTGGTCGAGGTGCAGGCGACCGCCGAGCGCGACCCCTTCGCGCGGGAGACGCTCGACGAGCTGCTCGGGCTCGCCGCGGCCGGGATCGGAGAGATCGCGACGCTGCAAGCCGAGGCAGTGGCACGCGAGCTGCCCTAGTGCGCGCCGTCCTCTGCTCGCGAAACGCGCACAAGGCACGCGAGCTCGAGGCGCTGCTTCCCGGCTGGACGCTCGAGCCACTCGATCGCGACGACTATCCGCCCGAGACGGGCGAGACGTACTACGACAACGCGCGGATCAAGGCGGACTTCGGCCACGAACGCACGGACGGCTGGGTGCTGGCCGAAGACTCGGGGCTGTCGGTGGACGCGCTCGGCGGACGTCCCGGCGTCTACTCCGCTCGGTACGCACCGGAAGGAGCACCCGCGATCGCCAAGCTCCTCGGCGAGCTCGACGGCGTGGAGGATCGCCGTGCCCACTACGTCTCGGAGCTCGTCCTGCTCGCGCCCGACGGACGCGAGCTGCGCGGCACCGGAGCCCTGCTCGGCCGGATTGCGAACGAGTCGCTCGGCGCTGAGGGCTTCGGCTACGACCCGGTCTTCATTCCGAACGGCGAGGAGCGGACGGTTGCGGAACTTGGGAATGAGTGGAAGGCGGAGCACTCCCACCGTGCCCATGCGGCTCGTGCGCTTCTGAGCGCTCTCGACGGCGCTCCCTCCACCACCAGTTGAGCTCGCCGCCGAAGATCATCACGTTCGCCATCACGTACATCCAGAGCAGAAGGATTGCGGGCCCGCCGAGCGTCCTCAGCGTGACATTGACGGAAGCGTGGCGCACGAAGAACGGCAGCGCGAGGAACGAGACCTCGAGCGCGATCGAACCCAGGATGGCGCCGGGCAGCGCTTCCCGGAAGCTGACGTGGGTGTTCGGCAACCAGCGGTAGACGACGAGGAGAAAGATGAAGACGCCGGCGAGGGAGGCGCCGAAGGAGACGATGTCGGCGACGGCTGAGCTGTCTGCGAACCGGAGGTGGTGCCTGAGCACGCTCCCCCCGAACGCGCCGACGACGAGGCTGATGAAGAGGGTGGTCAGGACGCCGGCCATCAAGGCGGCGGCGATTCCCTTGCCGTGGAAGAAGCGGCGGTTCGGTAGCCCGTAGACGATGTTGAGCGCCGACTCGAGCGCGCTGACGAAGGAGAGCGACGACCAGAGCAGGCCGACGGCACCGATGATCCCGAGGGCCGCCGCGTTGTTCTGCACGTGGTGGACGAGCCTGATGATGCTGTCGAGCGAAGTTCCGGGGAAGGCGTGCTTCAGCTCCCTGATGAAGAAGTCCGACGCCTGCGCGCGGTGCGCGAGACCGAAGAGCGAGAGCGCGAGAAAGACGAGCGGCACGAACGAGAGCAGCGCGAAGTACGCGACCATCGCCGCCAGGTGGGTGCCACGGTCGGCGAAGAACTTGTGCACAAGGGTCCGCCGTCGAATCGCCACACCTGAATCCTCGCTGATAGCCTCGACGGCGATGGAGGCAGTGCGGGCTCTCGCGGATCTCGTCGAGATCTCGCCGCAGATCGAAGCCGCTGCCCTAGTGACCGGTCGGGGCGAGCTGGACGGCTCGGTAGGCGTTCCGGCAGCCCGGGCCGAGGCTCTCGCACGCTCCGTGCGCGACCTGCTCCACGGCGCTGCCACGTACCGCCGGGACGACGGCCACGTCACCCAGCTCCACGCGGAGCTCGCCGCCGGAGAGCTGTTCGCGGTGACCGGCGTGGACGAGCGGACGATCGTCGCCGTCACGGGCGGACGGGTCTCGCCCGGGCTCGTCTTCTACGACCTCAAGCGTTGCCTGGCCGCGGTGGCCGGATGAGACACAGGGCCGTCGCCCTCGCGGGCTTCGCGACCGGGGCGCTCGCAGGCACCACCCTGTACCGGCGCTGGGCCGGCTCGAAGCGCGAGCGGCTCGAGCTCTACTTCGACGACGGCTCCTTCGTCACGCTCGCGGACGGATCGCCGGACGCTGCGAGGCTGCTGCCGCTCGCCCAGCAAGTGGTCACGGCGGCGAGACCGTGAACGACCAGGAGCTTCGCGAGGCGCTCGTCGCGGCCGCCTATCTCGAGGGCGACTTTCTACTGCGCTCCGGCAAGCGCTCGCGCTACTACCTCGACAAGTTCCGCTTCGAGACGCGACCGGACCTTCTCGGCGCGCTCGGCGAGCGCATCGCGGCCGCCGTCCGCGAGCACGAGCCGGACGCCGTGCGCCTCGCCGCGCCTGTGCTCGGAGCCGTGCCGCTCGCCGCTGCCGCCTCGCTCGCCGGCGGGCTTCCGTTCGTGATCGTTCGCGACGAGGCGAAGTCGTACGGCACCGCGAACCGCCTCGAGGGCGCCTACGAGAAAGGCGAGCTCGTCTGCCTGATCGAGGACATCGTCACCTCCGGCGGGGCGTTGATCGAGTCGATCGAGGCGGTCCGCGAGGCGGGGCTCGTCGTGCGTAATGCGGTCTGCGTGATCGACCGCGAAGAGGGAGGAGCCGACGGTCTCGCGCGCCACGGCGTGCGCCTGCGGCCCCTATTTCAGGCAGGAGAGCTGCTGCGGGGCGAGAAAACCCCCGCAAAACCGCATGGTTGAGCCGCAAACGGTGAGTTGGTAGGGTCGGTGCGGCCCAGCAAGCGATCTAGCGACTGGAGGAGAGAGTGACGAAGCAGGAGTTCGTATCGGAGGTTGCCCGCCGCGCGCAGCTGTCCAACCGCGACGCAGGCAAGGCTGTCGACGCGTTTCTCGAAGCCATCACGGACACGCTGAAGGGCAGAGGCGAGGTCACGTTCACAGGATTCGGGAAGTTCTCTACGGCGGATCGCAAGGCCCGGACAGGCGTCAATCCGCGCAACCCGAGCGAAAAGGTGCACATCCCCGCCGCGACCGTTCCGAAGTTCTCGGCGGGCAGCGGTCTCAAGTCGGCCGTCAAGAGTGGGGGATCGTCCTACTAGGACAGCCCCAAGTCTCCTCCGAGGATCAAGAGGCCGCCTTCGGGCGGCCTCTTTTTGTCCGGAGCCAGGGACCGCTCGTCTCGGGCTGCTCGTATCCTGGTAGGCGTGAGCGGGGCGGCTCATTTCGGGGATCGGCTCGCTGCTGCGGTCGAGCGCAAGGGCGCGCCACTGTGCGTCGGGCTCGATCCCGATCCCGCGCTGATGCCGGAAGGGCTCGGCGTCGTCGAGTTCTGCCAGGGCATCGTCGATGCCGTTGTCGAGCATGCGGTGGCGGTCAAGCCGCAGGCGGCCTTCTTCGAGGCGCTCGGCGCGGACGGTTGGGCCGCGCTCATCGAGGTGTGCGCGTACGCCCGCGAGGCCGGACTGCTCGTGATCGCCGACGCGAAACGCGGAGACGTCCCGTCGACTGCCCGCGCCTACGCCGCCGCCTTCGCGCCGATCGCCGACGCGATGACCGTCAATCCGTATCTCGGCCTCGACTCGGTCGAGCCGTTCCTCGCGTGCGAGGCGCTCGGCGTCTTCGTCCTCGTCAAGACGTCGAACCCCGGCAGCGGCGACCTCCAGGATCTCCCGCTCGCCGACGGGCGCCCGCTGTGGCAGCACGTCGCCGCGCTCGTCGACCGCTGGGGAGCCGACTTCGTCGGGGAGAGCGGGCTCTCGTCGGTCGGCGCGGTCGTCGGAGCGACCTACCCGCAGGAGGTGGCCGAGGCCCGGCGGTTGCTCCCGCGGTCCGTGCTCCTGCTCCCCGGCGTCGGTGCTCAGGGTGGAAGTGCGGAGGAGCTCGGAGAGGCGTTCTCGATCGGTCCCGCAGGCGCGCTCGCTTCTGCGTCGCGCTCCGTCCTCTACGCGGATCGTGGCGCGGGCTGGCAGGAGGCTGCTGCAGCCGAGGCCGAGCGCCTCGCGGGCGAGCTGCGCACGGTTCTCGTCGCGGGCTGAACCGTGGACCGGAACCGCATCGCACGCTGGGCCGCCCCCATCGCCTTTCTCGCCGCCATCACGATCGGCGCGCTCGTCGTCCGCGCCGGGCTCGATCAGGGCAAGCACCACGCGCAACCGCCGGCCACGACCACGGTCGCGAGGACGAAGAAGCACCACGCGCATCGGCACCAGGCCCCGGCGAAGACCTACACCGTCGTCTCGGGCGACACGCTCGCGGCCATCGCCGTCAAGACGAAGACGAGCGTCGCCAAGCTCGAGCAACTCAATCCCGGGATCGATCCGACGGCCCTCCGCGTCGGTGAGAAGATCCGCGTCCAGTAACCTTCCGCTCCGGCGTGGTGGTGCAGCGGCAGTGATCGTCACCGTAACCCTCAACGCGGCGGTGGACCGGACGCTGACCGTGCCGAACTTCCAGTTCGGGCACAGGCACCGGGCGTCGAGCAGCCTGACGAGCGCGGGCGGCAAGGGGCTCAACGTCGCGCGGGCGCTGAAGCGCCTCGAGACGCCGGTCGTCGCGACCGGGCTTGCAGGCGGCCGCACCGGTGACCGGATCGTCGAGGACCTCGGGCTCGAGGGAATGCTCAGCGACTTCGTCCGCATCTCCGACGAGTCGCGCACGTCGATCGCAGTCCTCGACCCGACTGCGGGCGCGCTCACCGAGGTCTACGAGTGGGGGCCGGCAGTGCGGCCCGACGAGCTGCAGATGCTCTCCGACAAGCTCCACTACCTTGCGAGCGTCGCGAGCTACGTCGTCTTCTGCGGTTCGCTGCCGCGCGACGTCGAGAACGACTTCTACGCCGACGCGATCCACGATCTGACCCGGCGCCGCATCAAGTGCGTCCTCGACTGCGAAGGGGAGCCGCTGAGGCTCGGCGTCGAGGCGGAGCCGTATCTCGTCTCACCGAACCAGCAGGAGGCCGAGGGTCTCGTCGGCCAGGAGTTCATGGACGAGGAGGACTTCGTGATGGCGCTCGACACGATCGCCGACCTCGGCGCGCGGAACGTGCTCATCACACAGGAGACGGCGTGCTTCGCGCTCGTGCGCGAGGAGCGGCGCGTGCAGCGGTTCCGCGCCTCGATCCCTCGCGTCGATCCGATCGCTCCGGTCGGCGCGGGCGACGTTCTGCTCGCCGGCTACCTGTCCGAGCGGTTCAACGGCAGTTCGGTCGACGACGCGCTGCGGACGGCGGTCGGCTGCGCGGCGGCGTCGGTGGTGGAGCTCGGCGCCGGCCGGTTCGACCGGCGCGAGGCCGCCCGGCTCGCAGCCGGCGTCGAAGTCGTGGAGCTCGCGCCGGTCGAGGCATAGCTCGGTTGAGATTCGGCCGCAAGGCCCGCAGCCATCCCGATCTCGACGAGGCGCGCGTCTGGGTGCAGGACGAGGTCGACCGACTCCGCGCGCTGAGCTATTCGCAGCTCGTGGAGTTACGCGCCACCCCTCGCCACCACCCGTTTACGTCACGCACGGGCCGTCCGCTCGTCGGCGAGACCTCCGTGCACCGGAACGGCGAGGAAGGTCCGCTGCGCGTAATGGTCGACGTATGGGAGTCGAGGCGCCGAAGGCTCAACAAGACTGTCGCCTCCGACTCGTTCGTCCGCGAGCGCTAGCGCACCGAGAGAGCGCGCAGGCGGCCGGCGCCGTCGTGGTTCTCCGCCCAGATCAGACGGCCGCCTGCGAGTGCGAGACCGAGGGAGGTCTGCGCCGTCTGCGCCAGCTTCTCGATGTGACCGTTGGCGGTGGCGACGCTGCGGAGCACGTGCCCGAGGCGGTAGACGATGAGCTGGTCGCTCGCCGCAAGCTGCGGGGAGGCGAGCCCGGAGACGACGACGCTGCCGAGCTTCGTCCCGTTCGTCGCGGAGAACCACGAGATCCTGTCGTGGGGGGTTTCCTGTGTCGTGAGAACGGCCAACACGTGTGACGAGAGGGCAATCGCGATCGGGATCCCGCCGACGGACGCCTGGCCCAGTACGGCTCCGCTGGATGCGTTCACGATGGGAAGCGACGCGCTGGTGGTCGCCGACGGCCGGCCTGACTTGGTCAGCGTCGCCGGGACGTAGGCGATCCGGCCGGCGGCGGCGGCGAGCTGGAGCGCCGGTTGTGCGCCCGGCAGCGCCGAGTCGCCTGTGCGGGTGACGATGCGGATCCCGCCGTCCGCGATCTTCTGTCTGCAGGAGCCGCCCGACAGGCAAGCCGCAGGGTCGACGTACTCGACGTCGTCCCAGGAGTAGGCGAGCGTCTTGCCGGCTCCGGCGACGCCGCCGAGCCACCTGCCGGTCCCGTCGTTCGCGTGGGAGAAGCGGAGGAGTCGTCGCTCGGGCCCGCCTGCGGTGGCGGCGACGACCTGGTCGAAGTTCGGCGTGCCGGTCTCGTGGAGCGTCCAGAGAGCCGTGGAGATGCGCGCCGCGACGGCGAGCTGCGGCTGGCCGTCATCGAGATTCCAGTTGCAGGTCATGGTTGTGCTGCCGGACGTGGACTGCGGCAGAATCCGGTCCTTCTTGCCCGGCGAGAGCAGGTGCACCGTGTTGCACGGGCCCTTCGGCGAGCTGAACGTGAGCCAGGCCGCTGTGGTGTTGTCCTGCGCAACAGCGACAATCGGACCGCCCGCGCTTTTCCGCAGCGTGTGAGCCGTCGGTTTGACCGCTGCGGCCGCCGAGCCGGCGAGGACGAGAAGTCCTGTTGTCGCAAGCAAGGCCCGCACGATGTTGACCGTAGCTGTGCGCTGTTAAGAACTCGTTTAGCGCACTGTCAATTCGCGTCCTGGTCCGCTGTTACCCTGCCCTTCTTGACCGAGCACGCAGCAGCAGAGCTGAGCGCCGACGACGTCCAGCGGCTGCTGGAGCTGGACCGGAAGTTCGGTCGTGAGGGGCTCACCTTCGACGACGTGCTTCTCGTGCCGGCTGCCTCACATGTCCTGCCGAACGACGTCTCGACACGCGCGCGGCTGACACCCTCGATCGAGCTCGCAATCCCGATCGTGTCGGCTGCGATGGACACCGTGACCGAGGCGCGCCTGGCGATCGCGCTCGCGCGCGAGGGCGGGATCGGCGTCGTCCATCGCAACCTCTCGATCGAGGCGCAGGTCGCCGAGATAGACAAGGTGAAACGCTCGGAGGCGGGGATGATCGTCGAGCCGGTAACGCTCCCGCCCGACGCGCCGGTGAGCGCAGCCCTCGAGCTGATGGCCCGCTACAAGGTCTCAGGCGTCCCGATCACCGACGACGACGGCGTCCTCGTCGGGATCCTCACGAATCGCGACCTCCGCTTCGAGAACGACGTCCGGCAACCGATCTCTGTGCTCATGACGGCACGCAACCTCGTTACCGCGCCGGTGGGGACGACGCTGGCGGAGGCCAAGGAGATTCTCCACCGCAACAAGATCGAGAAGCTGCCCGTCGTCGATGCGGACGGCCGACTCTGCGGCCTGATCACGGTGAAGGACATCCAGAAGAAGATCGAGTTCCCGCAGGCGACGAAGGACGAGCAGGGACGCTTGCGAGCCGGCGCCGCCGTCGGCGTCGGGCCGGATGCGCTCGAGCGGGCGCAGGCGCTTGTCGCCGCAGGAGCCGACGTGATCGTCGTCGACACCGCGCACGGGCATTCACGCGGCGTGATCGAGATGGTGGCGCGGATCAAGGACGCGATCCCGGTCGAGGTGGTCGCCGGCAACATCGCGACGGAAGGTGCGGCACGCGCGTTGCTCGACGCGGGTGCGGACGCGCTCAAAGTCGGTGTCGGGCCAGGCTCGATCTGCACGACGCGCGTCGTCGCGGGGGTCGGTGTCCCGCAGGTCAGCGCAGTGCACGACGTCGCGAGCGTTGCGGCTGCCGAGGGAGCGCCGGTTATTGCCGACGGTGGGCTCACATCCTCCGGCGACATCGCGAAGGCGATCGGGGCCGGCGCCGACACGGTCATGGTCGGTTCGCTGCTGGCAGGGGTCGAGGAGTCGCCGGGAGACGTGATCCTCGTCCAGGGCGAGCGCTTCAAGGAGTACCGCGGCATGGGCTCGCTCGGCGCCATGAAGGCACGCGGCTTCTCGAAGGACCGCTACTTCCAGGGCGACGTCGAGGACGTCGAGAAGCTCATTCCCGAGGGGATCGAAGGGCGCACCGGCTACAAGGGCCCGCTCCAGCACGTCGTCCACCAGCTCGTCGGCGGCCTGCGGCAGGCGATGGGCTACTGCGGCGCGGCGACGATCGACGAGATGAAGCGCGCTCGCTTCGTCCGGATCACCGCGGCGGGGCTGCGCGAGTCGCACCCGCACGACATCACGATCACAAAGGACGCACCGAACTATCGGCGCTCCTAAGGTCGTCCCGCTCAGGCCTGAGCTCCTTCCCGAGGAGCGGCCGGTGCTCGTGGTCGACCTCGGCGGCCAGTACTCGCAGCTGATCGCGCGTCGTGTGCGCGAGGCGCGTGTCTACTCCGAG